>NZ_JBEXPK010000152.1:0-8545 GCF_040612015.1 Streptomyces sp. NPDC006476
AGGTGGCCTCCCAGCTCTTCCTCTCCCGTCACACCGTGGCCTTCCACCTGCGCAAGATATTCCGCAAGTTGGACGTCGCCTCACGTATGGAACTGATCAGGGAGTGGGACGGCACCGGCAGGCACTGAGGGAAACGGTGCTGCATATTGCGCGGTCGCCGAGGATCCGACGGCAGGAGGACGAGTCGTGTGCCGGCCGAGGAAAGGAAGACGAATCGCATGACAGCCGTCAGGCGGGAGCCGAATGCGTGGATACGGCGTTTCCATCCGGCCCCGAAAGCTCGCACACGTCTGCTCTGCCTGCCCCACGCGGGCGGATCAGCCAGTTTCTACTTTCCGCTGTCCGCTGCGCTGTCGCCCGCCGTCGAGGTTTGCGCGGTGCAGTACCCGGGGCGCGGGGAGCGCCTCCATGAGACCGCCGTGGACAATCTGGGCACCCTGGCTGCCCACATCGTCGACGCGCTGGCTCCATGGCGGCAGGACCAGCTGGCGCTGTTCGGGCACAGCATGGGGGCCGCGATCGCCTTCGAGGTCGCGAGCCGGCTGGAAGCTGGCGGCATAGTGCCCACAGCCCTCTTCGTCTCCGCACGCCGTGCTCCCTCGCGACCTTCGCCCGGACGGGTCCATCTCATGAGCGATGGTGAACTGCGCGCGGAAATGGGGAGGTTGGGCGGAACGGACCCGCGGCTTCTCGATGACGACGAACTGCTGCAGCTGTTCCTGCCGGCCATGCGCAGTGACTTCAAGGCGATCGAGACCTACGTCCACCGTGGCGGTGCCGCCCTTTCGTGCCCCGTGTTCGCCCTCTACGGCGACCGCGACGCCGAGCTGATGCCGGACGACCTGGCGGCCTGGCGGAGCCACACCAGGGGAGAGTTCGAGCTGATGGAGTTTCCCGGCGGTCATTTCTACCTCAAAGACCAGTTACCGGCCGTTGCCGAGATTGTCTCGACCCGCCTGCAGCGGCCGCAGAGCCCTGCGCGGCTTCGGCAGGAGGGGCAACCGTACGGGGGATGAAGCGGCTGAGACGATCAGTCCGCAGGCGTAGCGGGGAGCCGGAAGAACTCCTGGTAAAGGGGGAGTTGGTGGCGCAGCATGTGGATGCCCGGATGGGTGGGCAGGCCCAGCGCGGTCGCAGCGCGCAGCAGGCGGGTCTCGGCGGGGCGCATGATGATGTCGGCGACCAGGGTGGCGGAGGGCAGCCGCGCCGGTTCGAAGGGGAGGGGGTCCGCTGGGCGCAGGCCCAGGGGAGTGGCGTTGACGGCGATGGCGGTGTCCGGTGCGGGAGGCCCGCAGGCCGCGAGGACGCGGCCCGGCCAGCGGGGTTCCAGGCGGGTCAGGAAGGCGGTGAGGCGTTGCGTGTCGGGGTCGGCGACATCGATCCGCCCGGCGCCCGCAGCCATCAGGGCTGCGGCCATGGCGAGGCCCGCGCCACCGGCTCCAGCCAGGGCGACCACGCGTCCGGTCCACTGATGGCCCTCCGCAGCCAGGCCGTCGACAAAGCCGGCGCCGTCGAAGTTGTCCGCGTACCAATGGCCATCCGGTTCGCGGCGAAGGGCATTGGTGCTTCCCAGCAGGGCCGCTGTGTCGCTGAGTTCGTCGGCGTGAGCGCACATGGGCAGTTTGTGTGGGATCGTCACCAGCATCCCGTCGAGGTTCGCGATCGGCTTCAGTCCGGCCACGATCGCGTCCAGTCGGTCCGCCGGGGCATGCACGGGCACCAGGACGGCGTCGACGCCGAGTCGGTCGAGGAGTGGGTTGAGCAGGGCGGGTGCCTGCGCCTGGACGATCGGGTCGCCGAGGACGCAGAAGAGCCGGGTACGGCCGGTAATGGCCATATCAGCGCCTTCCGTCGGGGGACCTGGGCACGCTCTGCAGCGGCCGTGCCGCGATCGACCCGGACACGTCGCGCACGAGTTCG
The DNA here is from genome assembly GCF_040612015.1 of Streptomyces sp. NPDC006476. Taxonomy (NCBI): domain Bacteria; kingdom Bacillati; phylum Actinomycetota; class Actinomycetes; order Kitasatosporales; family Streptomycetaceae; genus Streptomyces; species Streptomyces sp. NPDC006476. The sequence continues at coordinate 1,921 of NZ_JBEXPK010000152.1, forward strand.
GCCCCCTGCGGTCCGTCCAGGACGACGGAGAGGCCAGTGGTGGTCTTCTTGTCCAGTCGCATCAGGGCGAGCAGCGCACTGTGGCGCCTGCGGGCGTTGTAGTAGGTCAGCCACTGGAAGATCTCCAGCCTCGCCTGACGCATCGTCGAGAACGGCCTCTGGTGCATCGTCTCCCTCTTGAGTCCCTGCCAGAACGACTCGGCGAGGGCATTGTCGTAACTCGAGCCGACCCGGCCCATGCTCCTGCGGATCCCGTCACAGTCGCAGACCTGCGCGAACGCGGCAGCGGTGTACTGACCAGCGTGCCCCTGTCCGCATGAAAGATCACGCCGTCCACGTGGCCGCCGCGGGCCGCCACCGCCATCTTCAGGGCGTCGATGACCAGCTCGGCCCGCATACGGGTGGCCATCGAGTAGCCGAGCACCCGGCGTGAGCAGATGTCCAGGACGCAGGCGAGATACAGCCACGACCCGCCGACCTGCACATACGTGATGTCACCGCACCACTTCTCGTCCAGCTGCCTGGCGGAGAAGTCACGTTGGACGAGGTCCGGGGCAGGCGGTGCGAGGCGGTCCGGGACCGTGGTGCGTTTACGGCGCCGCAGATGGAGGCCCTCCAGGCCGTGCTTGCGCATGAGCCGCTCGACACGCTTGCGGTTCACCGTGTGTCCGAAGCCCCGCAGCTCAGCATGGACACGCCGCACTCCGTACGTTCCCTTGTGGCCGGGGTGGATCTCGCGGATTTCCGCGGCCAGGGCATCGTCGGCGGCCTGCCGCACCTCGCGGGCCTTCGCGCCGGCGATCCACCGGTAGAAGCCCGAGCGCGAGACCTGAAGCACCCGGCATATCCGCTGCACGCCGAAGTCGGCCCGGCTGTCGGAGATGAAGCCCCAGCGGAGGGTCATGCCCTCATCTCCTTCGCGAAATACTGGGCCGCCCGGCGCAGGATCTCCCGCTGGAGTTCCCACTCCTTCTCCGCCCTGCGTAGCCGGCCGTTCTCCGCCCGCAGCCGGGCCAGTTCCTCATCCCTGCCCTCGGCGACCGGCTCGTCGCGGTTGCCGCGGCCCGCCTGCTCATCGGCCTGGCGCACCCAACTGCGCAGCGTCTCGCCGGTCACCCCAACATCCGCCGCCACCGCCGCATACGTGCGCTTCCCACCCGCCGCGCGGTACAGCGCGACGGCATCGTTCCTGAACTCCGCCGGATACGGAGACTTCCGTCCCACCAGGACACCCTTCCTCGGATCTGCAAGATCCATTGTCAGAGTGTCCACACCACCGGGGTCACCTCAGACGGCGAGCGGTCATCTTCCACCCCCGGCAAGGCAGTTGACTTCTACCACCGGCCTACGACCACCCCGATTTGCCGTCAACCCATACCACCGCCGGATCTAACGAACTACCGGTAGAAGTCGTAAGCCTCTGCTGTGTGCGCATATCCTGACAGGGCGATCGTGTCCCACCATGCACTTCTCCCGGAAACCAGGGCAGCACCTGGGATGCCGGACGGGCGTCCTGGGAAGCCGGCCATGGCTCCGGGACGTGGGGGCGGTGGGGGAGAGGCCGCAGGGAGTCGCCTCCAAAACCGTCGCAGGCGGCCCGATTCGCAACCGTCATCACCGAGAACAGGCAGCTGAGGTAATGGAACCGCTGAGCCCGGATGATCCCGAGAAGCTTGGTCCCTACCGGCTTGTGGCACGGCTCGGCGCAGGCGGGATGGGGCGCGTGTACCTGGCCACCTCTCCGCGGGGGAGTGTCGTCGCGGTCAAGGCCATCCGCCCCGAGTTGACGGGGGACCGGAAATTCCACATCCGCTTCCGTCGCGAGGTGGAGGCGGCGAGTGTGGTTAGCAGCAGCTATACGGCACCGGTGGTGGACGCCGATCCGGATGGCGTCACGCCCTGGCTGGCCACGGCCTTCATACCCGGCCCGACGCTGGCGGAGGCGATCGCTGAGCACGGGCCGCTCCCCGTGGACTCGGCGCTCGCACTGGGCGCCGGCGTCGCCGAGGCGCTGATGGCCGTCCACGCCGCGGGACTGGTGCACCGCGACCTCAAACCGTCCAACGTGCTGCTCGCCACGGATGGCCCGCGCGTCATCGACTTTGGCATCGTCCGCGCGAGCGACGGCTACGACCTCACCCACTCTGGAGTCCTGTTCGGCTCCTTCGAGTACATGTGTCCCGAGCACGCCACCGGCGATCCGATAGGCCCGGAGGGGGACGTCTTCTCCCTCGGCTCGGTGCTCGCGTTCGCGGCGACCGGACGTGCGCCGTTCAGCGGCTCCTCGGTGGCCACGGTCCTCTACCAGGTGGTGCATGGAATACCGGACCTCACGGACGTGCCCGAGCCACTGGAAAAGATCATCAGTCTCTGTCTCGCGAGGGATCCGGACCTCCGGATCACCGCCGACCGACTGGCCGCCGCCTGCGCGCCCGGTGGCGTGGAACAGGTCCTGGGAGACAACTGGCTCCCGGCGCCGGTGACCGCGTCGATCACCCGCCGTACGGCGGCCATGAAGGACCTCGACAACGCACTGTGGACCCTGGATCCCGCCGTCCTGGCGCCCGCTGCCCAGGTCTCCGCTGCACAGCCTCCAGCGGACCCGGTCTCTGCCGGCGCGGACAGCTCACTGCCAGGAATTGCGGGGCCTGAGCACGGTGTGGAGTTTGTGCACGCTGCCGGGACTGGGGGCCTTGCGGACCAGGACCTGCCGACTTCCCCGACGGCGACGGCGATGGGCGCAGACGCCGGGGTGGGCGTCGCGGCTCCATATGCCGGAACCCAAGCCCATGGACTCGGGGCCGAATCCGGTCCCGGGGTAGGGACGATTACCGAGCCGCCCGGCCCGACCCACCCCACGTCACCCTCCCCCCGGAATCACCGCGCCCCGTCCTCGCGGCCAGGAGTTTCACGGCGCGCGATCCTCGCCGCGTCGCTTGGCACGGCGGGCGTCATCGGTGGCGGCGGCGCCGTACTGATCACCCGGAGCAAGGACGAAGGACAGGCCGGGCAGCCGATCGGCCCCGCTCCGAAGCCGTCCTGGACGTTCCGCAGTGATCCGCTGCTTCAGGCGCCGGCCGTCTTCGTCAACGGGACGGCTCTGGTGAAGACTCGCCCTGGCAACCTGGTCTGCCTCGACCTCAAGGACGGAACCCGGTCCAAGTGGGTCTACCGGGGCATTAGCCACTCCCCGACCCCGCCCCTGCTGGCCTACGGCGCGGTGGTCGCGCTCGGCTTGGGCTCGACGGTGATCGGCGTCGACCCGGCCGACGGCACCGAGCGGTTCACGCTGGATTTCGGACCCGACTTCCGGTTCGACACGCTCCTCGGCAGCGACGCCGACCATGTCGTCACCATCATCGGCCTCCGATTCCAACGCCAGTCCGACGGGGAAGGAGCCGCGACGTCGTCAGAGGCGGTCTTCGGCACCGACCTGCAGGCCCGGCGGACCTCCATCATCCCGATCAGCCCGGAGGACGTCGGGATCACGCTGCAGCCGGTCATCCTCCCCGGAGCGTTCGTGTACGCCGACGGTCTGCGCAATGTGACGGTCCGCAACACCGACGACAGCTCCGTACGTTGGAAATACCCCGTCGGCTACGACCTTCGGCCGGGTCTGGCGGTGCTCGACCAGACCGTGTTCGCCATCGGCCGCGAACTGATCGCGCTGGACCTCGCCAACGGCAGGCTCCGCTGGCGGGTGAAGGCGGATCACGGCCAGTTCGCATCCCTCGGCGCCGCCCGCGGTACGGTGTACGTCACCGGCACCGATCCGCACGGCGTCTACGCCTTTGACGCTCAGACCGGCTCCCGGCGCTGGTTCTGCCCGACGCCCCGCCTCAATGTGGACCACCCGGTCGTCACCGGCCCCCACGCGATCTACGTCCAGGCCTTCGAGAACAGACACGGCTTCTATGCGATCGACACCGTCCGGGGCCGGATCCTCTGGAACTTCACCGACGGTCGGGAAACCGGCGTCAACGACTGGCAACTCGCGTGTGACGAAGGGGGACACCTGGTGGCCCAGCACTTCGACCGCACGTACAGCCTGCCGACGTCCTGAAGCCGCTCGAGTGGTGCGGGAAGCTGGCCGACGCGATCCGGTCGTTGGAGTTGCGTGAGCGTGCGGTACGGATGTACCACACCTCCGACCCGAAGCCGTAGATCAAGAGCTTGCTGCCGATCTCGGCGTGCATCGGTCGCGCTGGACGAGGTCCGGGCGGGCGGTGCGAGCCGGTCCAGGACGGTTGTGCGCTTGCACCAACGCAAGTGGCGGCCCTCGATCTGAAGTTCCACCGCGGACTGGACACAATGCCGGAAAGTTAGGGCTTGCAGAAGAACAACACGCTGATGTCCGATTCGCGTGCGCCGTCATGTGGTACGCGGCTCGCTGAGTTGCAGGATCTGCCTGACTGCGGTCACGGACGCCACGCTCTGCAGCGAAGGCTGACGCCGTATCTTTCCCGGTCGCCGAGGCCTACCACAACGATCGGCCCCAGAACCGGAATCAGCGTGTTGTTCTTCTGCAAGCCCTAGCGTGTCCTTGGCCGCTCTTCCTGGCCGGACGCCCCGGGGCCAGGCTGGCCGCCGCGTTGAATATCCGAGGGGTGTATCGGGCAGGCGGTCTGGTCAGCCCCGGAATCTGCTCGGTGAACGTTACTGCCGAGCAGGCCGAGTTGAACACTTGAACCGGCGCACGTTCAGCTCGATCACGACGGCTGCGCCGCCGAGCGGTGCATCGGAGACCTGGCGGACGCAGCGGCCCCCGCCCGTCAGGGGCTTGCTATGTCGAAGCCGTACCGCAGCGGCTCGCTGTCCACGCCGTAGTCGCGGCGGTAGACGTAGACGCCTTCTGCCCGCAGCCCCTGCGGCGCGCCCTCCACCCGGCAGGGACAGGTCACTTGAATCACCCGCGGCCGGTCGGAGACCTTCATCCGCAGTCCGTCCGCGGGCCCTCCGTCGAGCACCGCGGTCTCCCATCCCGTCACGCCGGTCGTCTTCACAGGCGTCAGTTTAAGCCTTACGCAAGTGCGTAGGCGCGGGGCGTGCGCCGAAAGGGGGTCGCCAACCCGCCTAGTGTCCTGCGCCAGAAATGATGAGAGTAAGTGCGTTGTGGCAAAGGGAGTCCCTGTTCGATGAGCAGGGGCTTCTTCGTGTGCGGGGCATGATCGGCCGGGGGTAGGGGCAGGCAGCGGGCGGCTTGTTGTGGATCGAGGAGGGTGCGATGCCGTCGGTGCTGGGGTTGATGGAACAGCGTGAGGCGCGGGCGAGGCGGGATCTGGAGTCCTGGACGGAGTTCCTGGAGCAGGCTCAGGCGGAGGTGGATGCCGCGCGGGAGCGAGTCGAGCGGGCCCGGGTGGGGCGTGAGGAACTCGTGTCGGTGCTGGCCGAGGAGAGCCCGGTGAATGCGCCGGTTTCCGTGCCGTCTGGTGGTGAGAAGGCTGCCGCCGTGGGATCGAGCGGCCCCGGCGCGGGGCATGGCGAGAGGCCGCCGGTGTGGCGGTCGGGCATGGGCGAGGAGGTGCTCAGCGGCCTGTATCGGGAGGTGTTCGCCGCTGCGGTGGCCGCTTCGGGGCAGGTGAACGGGGTGGAGTTGACGCGGGCGGTGGGCCGGGAAGCGGAGATCAAGAACGAGGTGGAGAAGATCCGTCACCGTGCCTACGTGCTGGAGAAGCGGGGCTGGCTGGTGCGGGCGAAGGACGGGCGGTTCATGCCCGCGCCCGGAGCAGTCGGGCAGGGCGTTCTCCGGCCAGCGCGGAGCGTCCCCGGCCAGGCGCCGGGACAGCCTGATCACGGCGGCCCACCACACCATCTGGGCGTGGTGGTCGGGGCGGCGTTCGTGGTCGCGGTTGAGGCGGCGTGAGCGGGAGAGCCAGCTCAGCGTGCGTTCCACTACCCACCTGCGGGCCAGTACGACAAATCCGCGGTGTCCATCGGAGCGGCGCACGACCTCGATCCGCACTCCGTGATGGGCGAACGCCTTCGCCAGCGCCGGACCCTGGTAGGCGCTGTCGACCCACACCAGCTTCAGCAGCCGGCCCGGCTGGTCCATGAACGTCTCCAGCAGCGCGGGGGCGGCCTTGGAGTCGTGCACATCGGCCGTGGTCACGGTGACCTCCAGGAGCAGGCCCTCGATATCGGTCAGGATGTGACGCTTGCGCCCGTCGCGTGACTTGCCGCCGTCGTATCCGCGACTGTCCTCGCCCACGGTCTCGGAGGCGTCCACCGACTGACTGTCGATGATTGCCGCACTGGGCTCGGCGTTGCGGCCTGAGCGTTCCCTCGCCGAACGGCGCAGGCGTTCGTACAGCTCACGCACGTAGTCGCAGGCCCGCCAGCGGCGGAAGAAGTCGTAGACCGCCCGCCAGTACGGGAAATCGACCGGCAGAGCCGTCCACTTCACACCGTTGTCGACCAGGTAGCGCACAGCGTCGAGTATTTCGCGATGACAGTACGCCTCCGGACGCCCGCCCCCCTTGAGGAGCCAGGCCGGCACCGGCATCGCCGAGCGGACCTCGGCCCACTCCGCACCGACGGATGCCCCCGTCGTACCGGGAGTTCCTCGAGGTCAGCGACGGGTGGCGGCATGCGGGTGGGTTCGTGTGGCTGCTGGCGGGGACCGAGG
>NZ_JBEXPK010000153.1:0-8450 GCF_040612015.1 Streptomyces sp. NPDC006476
TGACAGCCGGCCACCACCCCGACGACGCCGGAGAGGAGAGCACCGCACCACCATCGGCCCCGTGGAAGCCGACGCCCCCGCAGCGCATGCGGTGACCCGTCCCCACACGGCGAGGGACATATCGGGCACCCAGCCGTTCACGACGACGCCGTCAGACCACAGACGAATCGAGGTTAGAGTCTGCACACGCCACAGTCTGGGACCCGCCCGACGTGGCCCCGCGAAGAAGTGTGAGCCTCATGTCCAAAACCACCACCACTGAGTTAACCTCGCAGTACAGCACACAGGTGTCTGGTGACCTTGAGCGCAACCTCAAGGAGCAGGAGCGTGTCAGCGGTGAAATCGAAGCCCTGAAGGCACAGTTGACTGCGCTGCAGCAAGACCACACCGTCCTGGTGAACGTCCAGCAGGTGCTCGGTCTCCCGGCAGCACCCACCCAGACCGCCCCTGAGGCCAGGACAGTTCCTGCTCCGCGCGAGGAGAAGGCTGCGGCCGTACCGAGGGCGCGCCGCCGGACACGGGCCGGCAAATCCGCTGCTCCGGCCCAAAGGAACGTCGGCAAGAAGAGCACCGCTGCGGCACAGACCGTGCAGTCGGCCGCACCCAAGCTCGTCGATCTCGTCCGCGACCACCTGGCCGGACAGCACGAGCCACGCTCCGCCGCCGAAATCGCCACCACGCTGGAACAGCAGCACCCCGAGCGTGAGATCAAGGCCAAGATTGTGCGTGTTACGCTCGAAAGGCTCGTCGCCAAGAACCATGCACGGCGCACCAGGCAGGGGCACTCCATTTTCTACACCACCCCGGAGGCCTTCGAACCTCCCTCGCAGGACGAGCCCGCAACCTCCGAGGCCTGACACAACTACTCGAGCTCCCTACCAAACTGATCAACAGCCTGGGGCCCAGTTGGGGCAGCCTCGGGCGTGGACGAGCTGGACTCGCCCGTAACCGTGGCTGCCCCAGGCGGTACGCAGCACCTCCCTCTCGCGGCTCTATCGATCGATCGTCGTAGCAGAAGCCGTCTTGAGCGTCCTGCGCCGTCACGGCAGCTGTAGTTGCTTGCTTGGCAGGGCATCGCGGCTGGTCAGGTCGTTGCGGTGGCGGTGATGTTGTTCCATCTCCGGTGGGCTTCGGCTGCGTGGTATTGGTGGTGACGGCGCCAGGCGGACCAGTGCAGGAGGTGGTCGCGGTCGCGTCGGGGGCGAGGCAGGGCGGTGATCCTCAGGAGTCGGAGCAGTTCGCGGCCGCTGGCCGGGACGAGCTCGCTGCCGGTGGTGGTAGCCGTGGTGGTGCGGGCGTGGGTGACGGCCAGGACTGCGGCCGCGAGCATGCTGATCAAAGTCCAGCGCATCCAGGAGTTCCAGCAGGTGGTCTGGCCCTGGTCCAGGCCGCAGACGCCCTTGGAGGTCTGGAAGTTTTCCTCGACGCGCCACCTGCAGCACACACACCACAAGATCGGCCAGGGTGACGGGAGTGGTCGAGTGGCAGCGGTAGAAGGAGAGTTCACGGGTGTAGCGGTGGCGGCGGACCGGGACGGTTGCGTGCCCGGGGCGGTGCCCGTCAGGGGTGTCGTCGGGGTCGATTTCGAGCATGGCCCAGTCGTAGTGGCGGTCGCCCTTGAGGCCGTGACCGGTACGCAAGCGCATCCAGTTCTTCCTCGGGACGCGGGCGGCGAGCTGGGTGACGGTCAGGCGGCCGATGGCGGTGTCCACGCGGTGGTCGGTGCGGACGGCCAGGACGTAGTCGAAGCCGAGTGCGCGGGCCGTGCGGCGCAGCTCCTTGCCTCCGTAGACCTCGTCGCCGGCCAGCCAGCGGGCCCTGATGCCCAGGCCGCGGGCGCGGGAGAGCAGGGCGCCGGCCAGCTGCGGCTTGGTGGCGAACACGACGTCGTCGGGGACATGGGTGAGCAGGCGTCGTTCCTCGTCAGCGGCCCACTCAGCGCCGAGGTACAGGGCCCGCTCGATCGGAGTGTGCCCGTGCCGGCCGGCGTAGGTGAGGTGGACCGCGACCTAGCACAGACCGATACCGCCCCATGCTCCGGAGTATTGGCGGGCCGCGCCTACGCAGTCCGTGGATGCCTTCTCGTCCCCGGTCTCGCCCGCGATCAGCACCGCGTCCGGATCGGCGAGTTCACCGGCCACCCAGGCGGCGATCCGGTCCCGGGCCAGATCATGGTCGACGGCGGCACGGGAGAGCAGGTGCTGCAGCCGGTGCGGCCCGCGGTGACCGAGGGCCTCGGCAAGCGTCCAGCAGTTCCGCGTGTCCAGCTCCATCAGCATCGCCTCGGTCATCTCCCGTACCACAGCGCGTGGTTCACGGCGCTCGAAGCAGTCCGCGATCTCCTCGGTCACCGCCCCCAACGCCGCCGTCCACTCCCGCTCGGCTATCGTGGCCTCCCCGGCCACCTGGAACGTCGTCACAAACGTTCATGATCAAGGTGGCCGTACTCATGCCCGCAGGCACCCGGCCATCCCACTAACCAGCCTCAACTCACGACGCAGCCACACCTACAGCTGCCGTGGCCGTCGGCTGCGGAACAGGTGCTGCGCCTTATGCCACGTCGTGTCGGCTGCGTCCAGTGCGTAGCAGGCGAGGAAGAGCGTTGCGAGCAGGGGAGCGCGTAGTTTGAGCACGAGTAGGAACCGCTGCGAAGCGGTCAGTGGGATGGCGTTGACCCACGAGCGTGCCCACGGTTTGCGGAGTTCTCTCGGTGCGACGAAGTCTGGCCCGGAGATGTCTACGCGTGCCGATTCCGGTTTGCCGAGCAGCCGCCAGATGCTCGGCAGGCAACGGGTCAGCGACAGTTGGCAGAACACTGTCGGCCCGGTGATGCCGTGCTCGATCCGCCACCGGGCCCGCTCGCCGAGCTTGGACTGGAAACGTTCCAGGCGACGTCGGACCACTTGCTCCGGCAGCCAGTGCCAGGGCTGTCCCTTGGAATAGAACAAGTGGGTTTCACAGAACTTTCGTGCTCTCTTGCCCACTGCGTCCTCTTTGGACGCGTCGCCGCCGGTCGCCGCGAGCCAGTTCGTCCAGCGGAATCGGGCGGTACCGGTCGACCAGATGACCACCCAGTCGAGCAGATGCGACAGCAGGAAGAATCGAGGGTCAGCAACAGCGCCGGTGTACTTCTCCCGGACGAAGTTCCTGATGATCAGCCAGTCTTCGAAGGTGGCCTTGTTGACCCGGTCGATGTAGCCGGTGTCGAGAGTGGTGTGGGTGATGTCCTTCTCGATGATGTTCGTGACGTGCCACATAGTCTGGAAGGACTGCCCCAGTCCCTGACTGTAGTAGGCGTCGATGATTGACGAGGAGTCGCCGATCATCGCGTACCTCTTGGGATGTACGAAGGTGTCCGTCACGTGCTGCACGTTCCGGTACATGCGGAATTCGAGCAGGTTGTCCTGGCTGATCACCCCGTCGAAGACGGGATACGCGGCCAGTGCCGCGAAGAACTTTTCCCGTGGGCTGCCCTGCTCGGGCAACTTCTTCTGGTCGTAGGTGATGCCGACGCTCACGCGCCCTCCCGCGAGCCGGATCACCCAGATCCAGTGGCCCTCGCCCCACAGGTGCAGGGTGAACATGTCCCTGCGGGTGGAGGTGCCGTCCTCGGTGGTGTACCGCCACACCGGTTCGAACATCTCATCCGTGATGCCGGAAAACTGTCCCCACAGAGCAGTGGTCTGGAAACCGTCGTCGAGCACCCGCGACTCGGCGCGGTGGCCGAGCTTCGTCGCCAGCATCCTGCTCCTGCCGGAGCAGTCGATGACCCAGCGGGTGTGCACGCTGCCCTGTGTGTCCGCGTTGTAGTCGGTCCAGGTCACGATGTGCGTTTCGGTGTCGCTCCCTGCGATCTCGACATCGGTTACCCGCGCGGTGTCGAGAAAGCGGATGCTGGGCTTGGAGTGCACGGTCTTGCGCAGGAGGTCTTCCGTGTCGGGCCGGCATATCTGCTGGTCCACGGCCAACGAGCGGAAGGCCAGCTTGTCCTTGGCCTGTTGGTAGAGGTAGTGGTCACGATGGTCGTCGGACATCTCCTGGAGCGTGAACTCCGACATTGCGGCGACAACCCACTCCGACTTGGGGCGGAACTCCCTTTCGCCCTGCATCCCGTAGGTGAACCAGACACCTAGCTTGACAAAGCACTGGTCGTTGAGAAAGTCGTCGAGCTCGCCGATCACGCGGGGAACCCCGGTGGAGACCAGGAACGATTCGCCCACCTTGTAGCTGGGCTTCTGGTGCACCACGTCATCGATGACGGTGACGTTCATCCCACGTTTGGCCAAGCTCAGCGCCGCTAGCAAACCCACCATGCCCGCGCCCACGACCACGACATCCGTCTCGGAGCTCGCTGTTACCGGCTCCAGGCCAGCATGACTGTCCATGTGATGCCTCCTCATCCCCGGCCGTTCCGGGCGACATCGAGCAGGCTGCGGGCATAGCGGTCCAGAGCTCCGCCCTCGCGCAGGAACAGTCGGGGAGCAACCAGTTCGCACTCCAGCAGCTGCAACCCACCGTGCGGCGCGGGTAGGGCGTCGATCCGCGCGTACCGCAGCGGGCCGAACCATGAGCACAGCAGAATGTGCAGCTCTTCGGCCCACGCAACCTGGTCCGGGCCAACCTCGACGCGTGTGTTGACCCCGCCGAAGGACTCGTGTGCGATCCAGCCGTTCTCCGCGACCGACTTCGCGATCGCATGGCTGAACTGCCCGCCCACGAACACAAACGACGTCTCACCACGCGTGATGATCTCGTTGACGAAGGGCTGTACGCTCACCGTGGTCATCGCCGTCAGCTCAGCGAACTTCCGCTCGGCAGAGCTCCCTGCAGCCACATCCGCCTGATCGGGCAGCACCAAGTGTGGATGGTCGGCGGCCGCGTCGGGATCCGCAATCGGGTTCCTTACACGGGTTACCCGAAAAGCGTTCCACCCCCTGGCTGACAGCGTCGGTTTGACCACGGCCTCCCGCCACCCGGTCCGGTCCAGGATGGCGCTGAGTGTGGTCTGCGTTCCCTTGGGCACCCACTCGGTCGGCACTACCCGTACGCCGGCGTCGATGAGCCGGGGGAGATAGTGGAACTTGTCGAGCCCCTTGGCCAGGAGCCCCGGAGGGTTGACGACCGGAAGGCCGCCGGGAACGTTCGCCTTGACCCGTGCGCAAAGGGCGTCGAGGCGTGGGATCAGATCGGGTTCCAAGTGGAAGTAGCGCAGCATACGCAGGCTCAACAGGTCGATGCTGTCCCAGTCGACGCGGTCCGCCTCTGCGAGCTTGACCACCTCCACATCCGTATCGTGGCGGGCGAACGAGGCCTCGACGACCGGGAGATCGTCATGCGGAACCGTGAGGCAGAGGTATGCGATGCGGCGTCGGCGAGTCATTCAGTGCCCTTTATTGTCTGGTTTTAAGCGGTTTTGAGTGATCATTGTCACCCTGAGGGTCTCCACCATTACGGCGAGTGGAGATTTCCAGCTAACTAGCGGATAACTACCCTCGTGGGTGCTGCGGATCAACTTTCCAATTTTCGAGGTTGGCCGCCGGGTGCGATAGAGTTAAATGTCATCAATTTGAGGCGAACCCCTGGACTTGCTTGCGAAATGAGGCTATTCGACCGAGAGGCGTCTATTTCGCCATCGAACGAAAGCGCCCTCTTGGAAATTCTTTTAGCGCCGACCCTTTATCTGCATGGTCGCTATGCCCTACCGTCTGGGTCTGTGGAATCAAAGGACGTGCGTACAGCACCAGTTGACGTTTTAGCAGGCCATGACAACGTCTCTCTGCTGAGGGTTGTGAATGGCGATGTGAACTGCTCGACGATTGCCGACGCGATGGACGCGCTCGGCCTTGACGGCGCGGTTACTGGACTACGCAGACTGACCGGTAACGAAGTGGTCGTAGGCCCTGCTTTTACTCTGCGCTACGAAACAGTGACCGAGACTTCGCCGGGCACCATCGGCGACTTCATCGACGAAGTGCCCGCTGGGGCAGTCGTCGTGATCGACAACGCTGGCCGCGACTGGTGTTCAGTATGGGGCGACCTCGTCAGCACGGTCGCCCAGGCCCGCAAGGTCGCGGGAACCGTGATCGACGGAGCCTGCCGTGACGTCGCAGGCAGCGCCCAGATGGCCTATTCGATCTGGGCAGCGGCCACCTGCGTCAAGTCTGGGCGTGGCAGGGTCAGGCTGGCTGCCACACAGGAGCCAGTCACCATCCGGGGCGTCACGGTCGAACCGGGGGACTGGGTCTGTGCGGACGAGTCCGGAATCGTGGTCGTCCCGGCGCAGAGGGCCGGCGCCGTCGCCACAGAGATCCACCGGATCGACGACATGGAGAAGCGGGTGCTAGCCGCGGTCAGGGCGGGTGCGCCGTTGTCCGACGCCAGAGCCGCCAACGGCTACCTTCGCCTTGGTGTTCCCGCGAAAGGAGATACTCCATGACGGTCGAAACGACTGTGCCGGAGGACCGTAAATCCCAACTCCTGGCGCTACGAGAGATCTGGCCGCATGTGCATGCGCTGATCGACGAGGAGCGGGCGCTCGGCTGCGACGCCGACGAGAACCGTGACGACTTCGGTGCCTCGCAGCAAGGAGGCCGGGGGGAGAGCTACGTCGCCGCCCAGCAGGCCCGGCCCGAGGCGCGGATCGCGGGTATCCGGGGCCTCATGAACCTGGTGGTTGGCTCTACGGCCGTGGATCGGCCGGTGGTGCTGGATCTCCTGGGCGGCGACGGGCTGCTCCACCGAGTCTGCCTCGGTCTCGACATGCCTGACACGACCATCGTGACGTGCGACGCGTCCGCATTCATGGTCGCTCGCGCGTGGGCGGCAGGTATACCAGCGGTCCTACAGCGCGCCCAGCGACAGGTGTTCCACTCGGGAAGTGTCGATGGTGTACTCCTCGCCTACGGCAGCCACCATGTGCCGGAGCCGGAGCGACAGGCCGTGGCCGACGAGGCATGGCGGGTACTGCGACCAGGCGGCAGATTCGTGATCCACGACTTCGCCGAAGGGTCACCCATGGCGGTCTGGTTCCAGGAAGTCGTCGACAAGGAGTCCGACACCGGTCATCGCTACGCACACTTCACCGCCGACTGGATGCGGGAATGCCTCGCGCGCTCAGGCTTCCGAAGTGTGACCACGAATCTGATGTTCGACCCCATCATGGTGACCGGAACGTCCGAACACGAGGCACAGGCCGCCCTTGGCCAGTATCTGCTGCAGATGTACGGGCTGCACAAGCTGGTGCGAGCTCATGGCGAGCAAGGCGCCGCCAGGGCGGCATTCGAACTCGCTCGGGAAATATTCCGGTGGGAGCCTTCAACGTCATTCGACGACATGGGAGATCATGTGTCTGACTGCGTCGTCGAGCGTATGGGCCCCTCGAAGTGGCAGTGCATATTACCTCGATTCGCCCTGGTCGCTGTTGGTGAGAAGCAATGAGCTTCTGTGAGAAGGGTGGCCCCGGCGCTGTAGACGACTCCGGATGCCAGCTGGGTCTTTCATCGAGTAGCTTCCCTTGGTCGCCGCGGCTTCTGAGCTTTTCGTTTCGGGATGACGAGGGCTTCGGTGGTGGGTGTAAGCCGGTGGGATGAGGTACTGATCTTTGGGGCCGTGGTTGACGAGTCGGCCATGTACGGCAGACCAGATGTATGGGGACTCGAACTCGCAGGCAGCTGAGTCTGGTTGAGGCGGAGCGGCGGCGTTTGCAGGGGGCCGACTTAGTACTCCAGCCGTAGTTCGGTATCTGGGCTGGTCAGTGGCCTGGTGGCGTGGAGTGTAGCGGGGTGCCAGGTGGGCGGGACGGACTTCCCCACCCGCGCCCCACGAACGAGTGCTCTGCCGCATGCCCGTGAGCTGGTGCGAGCAGTCCCTCGACATGCTCAACGATGCGCCAACGAGCGCGTGGGATCGGGAACTCGAAGAACTCTTCCTGCGGACCGGGAGCCGCTTCACACGGATCGAGCCCCGCAGGCGGATGCGGGACTACGTGCGCGGCCTGCTCGCTCCGGTCGGCCGCAAGAACGGGTGGCAGCTCGCCGAGTGGGCCGGCCACGCCACCCCGGACGGACTGCAGTACCTGCTCTCCCGCAGCCGCTGGGACGCCGACAGCGTCCGCGACGACCTGCAGCAGTACGTGGCTGACCAACTCGGCCATGACGACGGCGTGTTGATCGTCGACGACACCGGCTTCATCAAGAAGGGGACCACCTCCGCCGGAGTACAGCGTCAATATTCCGGCACCGCCGGGGCCCGTATTTCAATAACTGTCAGCGACGGGTTTCCGCGGGGGTTGTTCGGGCGTGTAGTTGTTCCAAGGTGCGGGCGGGCGATCCGGGTATCGGCGTGACGAGGATCCGTTGCAGGTCCAGGAGCCGTTTTGCGTCCTGGTACTGGATGGACAGGTTGGTGCGGTTGACGCCCAGTAGTTGCGCCAGGAACGTCATGGTCACCGC
>NZ_JBEXPK010000154.1:0-8343 GCF_040612015.1 Streptomyces sp. NPDC006476
TGTGTTGTTTTTTTTCCCTCTGTGTCCATCACCCCCCCCCGCCCCACCCCCCACCTTTACCCACCCCCCCGCGGCGTTCTGGGGGGGGGGGGGGGGGGGGGGGGGGGGGGCCGCCCCCCCCCCACCACCCGACTTTCTGATGTGGCCGCCATCCGACGAGGGGGCGGCCAGTGCCGGTGAGCGCGCGCTCACCGGCGACTCGCCTCACTCGTCCTTGGCGGCGAGGCTCATGAGGTGCTCGCCGGTCAGGCGGAGCACCTCACGGGTGTTCTCGCTGTTACGGTCGGCCAGCCAGCACAGCGTGACGCCGTCCAGCACCGCGTTGAGGTAGCGGGCCAGAACGGGAAGGGGCACCGTCCACTTGATGCCCGCGCTCTCGGCAGCTTCCGCGAGGAGCTGCTCGTGGACTTCCAGGTAATGCTCGTACTGCCGACGGGCCAGATCCTCAAAGCCCTCCTGGCGCAACGCGTAGTGGGCGAGTTCGTACCCCACCTGGTGCTCTCCCGGGCTGAGCTCGACTCCCTCCCAGAAGGCGAAGAGGCTCCTGGCGATGCGTGCGCCGAGGTCGCCCTCTCCCTCGAACACGTTCCGGGCCGTGGCCACGCCGCTGTCCGTGATGCGGGTGATGACTTCCTGGAGGAGTTCCTCACGTGAGTTGAAGCAGTAGTGGAAAACGCCCAGCGGCATCTTCGCCTCGTTAACGACAGCACGTGTCGTGGTCTTGACGACTCCGTCGCGGACCATGACGCGGAACGCCGCGGCGATGAGTTCTTCCCGTCGATCCTTCGCTGCCATGCGAGACATTCGGTCCACCGTTCCGTCAAGAGTGAAATGCTCACCCCTATGCTAACCGCCGTCTTGGACGATCGACCAACTTTGATTTCGGCCATCACGGGACTCGACGGATCAAGGGAACAGCGGCCCGCCAGGAACCGAGGGTCCTCTACTCGGTGAGGCCAATGCGGGCGCAGGCCGTCCGGAGGCCGCCGCAGATCTGGTCGATCGTGTAGACGTGGTCCTTGACCAGGGTCTGCTCGATGTTGTCCTTCGTCACCGCGCGCGGGGTGAGCAGGACCGAGGGAATGTTCCGGGCGGTGGGACTGTCCGTGGTCGTCGGGGCGACGGTGCGCAGATCGTGGCCGCGGCCCAGCGCGACGGCCAGCTCGGCGGCCGCGGCCGCTTCCGTGCGGAACGGCTTGTAGACCGTCATGTACTGCTCGCCCTTGACGATACGGCGTACGGCGTCGAGGTCGGCGTCCTGGCCGGTGACCGGCGGGAGAGCCGTGACGCCGGCGCTCTTGAGTGCGGCGATGGCGCCCGCGGCCATGGCGTCGTTGGCCGACAGGACGCCGTCGATCCCGTTCGGGCCGAGCGCGGCGATGGCGGCGGACATATGGGCGTGGGCGTTCTCCGTGCTCCATCCCTGAGTGTCGTAGGCCCTGCCGATGCGCACCTTGCCCGCGAGGACGGAGAGCGCGCCCTGGCGGTACCAGGCCGCGTTGGGGCTGGTCGGGTCTCCGTTGAGCATCACGATCTGCCGGGCCTTGGCAGTCCCCATGGCGTCGAGGAGCGCCTCGCCCTGGAGCCTGCCGACCTCGCCGCCGTCGAAGCTGACGAAGCCGGAGATCGGGCCTTCCGCGAGCCGGTCGTAGGCGACGACCGGTACGCCCGCAGCGCGGGCCTCGCGGATCGAGGAACGCACGGCTTTGGTGTCCGCGGCATCGAGGATCAGGACCTTGACCCCCTTGGTGATCATGGAGTCCATCTGTGCTCGCTGCCGGGCCACGTCGTCGTCGGCGTTGGCGTACTCCAGGGTGCAGTGCGGGCACAGCTCCTTCACCCGCTGCTCGATCAGTGGTTTGTCGGAGCTCTCCCAGCGGGGCAGCGACCGGCTCGGCAGCAGCAGGCCCACGGCGAAGCCGTTCGCGCCCGCCTTGCCGTCGCCCTCGTCCCCGCAAGCCGCCTGGGACAGCGTCAGGAGTACGGCGAGGAGCGCCGCGAGGAGGTGCGCTCTGCGGAAGGTCACGGCTGGCCCCCTCAAAGCGTTCCGGTCCCGGAGACCCCAGGACCCGGCTCGTGCGGTACGACGATCTCGCTCCACACCTGCTTGCCGCCCGCCACCGGCGTCGTGCCGAAGGACTCCGACATCGCCTCGACCAGCATCAGGCCCCGGCCGCCGGTGGACTCCCAGTCCACGATCACCGGCTTGGCGGGCGCCCGCGGCGAGGAGTCGGTGACGGCGACCCGGACCCGGTCCCCGCGCAGGACCACATCGAGGCGGACCGGGCCCTGGGTGTACACCAGAGCGTTGGTGACCAGTTCGGACACGACCAGCAGCACCGCGTCGGCCACCTCCTCGGCCTGCCAGTTGCGAAGGGTGCGCGCCGTGAAGCGGCGGGCGTGCATGACGGCGTCGGGCAGCCGCCACACCACCCAGCCGGCCCGTGTGGGACGGGTCCCCATGCCGTCGTAGCGCAGCAGCAGCAGTGCCACGTCGTCCTCGCGGCGGCCGACGTCGCCGAGCAGCTCGTCGGCCATGCGGCCGAGGTCCGCCGGATTGGCCGCGGCGAGTGCGCCCCGGGTGAGGTCCATGCCCTCGTCCACGGGCAGGCCGACGGCCTCGACCAAGCCGTCGGTGACCAGGGCCAGCACGGTGCCGGGCGACAGCGCGACCGCGGTCATGGGGAACTCCGCGTCCTCGAGGATGCCGAGCGGGAGTCCGCCCTCGACCTCGATCTCCTCGGTGCTGCCGTCGGGTAGCCGCACCAGCGGTGCGAGGTGCCCGGCCCGTACGAACAGGGTGTTGCCCTCCTCCATGTCCAATTCGGCATAGCAGCAGGTGGCGAAGAGATCGGTCTCCATGCCGACGAGGAGGCGGTTGGCGTGGCTGACGACCACGTCGGGCGGGTGCCCCTCCACCGCGTAGGCCCGGACCGCCGTACGCATCTGCCCCATGATCGTCGCGGCTCCGGCGCTGTGTCCCTGTACGTCCCCGATGACCAGCGCCACCCGGTCCTCGGACAGGGCGATGACGTCGTACCAGTCGCCGCCCACCTGCAGGCCCCGCCGGGCGGGCAGATAACGGGCCACGGCCAGTCCGCCGGGCAGTTCGGGCAGGCGGCGGGGCAGCAGGCTGCGCTGGAGCATGGTGGCAAGCTGCTGCTCGGCGTCGTGCTCGTGGGCCCGCTTGAGGGCCTGTCCGGCCAGGGCCGCGGTGGCGGTCAGCAGGGACCGCTCGTCGGGCTCGAACTCGTGCGGCTCGTCCCAGCCGACCAGGCACACCCCGGCCACCTGTCCCCTGGCCGGCAGGGGCAGTACGGCCAGGCCTCCGGTACCGACGCCCTCGAGGCCAGGTTCGAAGGCGGTGCCGGCGGGCCACAGGTCCATCCGCCCGTCCTGCAGGGCCAGTTGCAGGGTGGGCAGGGCGCCCAGGGGCGCGTCGGGCCACTCCGTGCGCCACTCGTCGCGCAAGGCCTTGGGCCAGGCGTCGGGCTGCGGCGGGTCCAGCACGGTGACCATGAGCCGCTCGCCCTGCAGTTCGGCCAGCGCCACCCGGTCGGCGCCCAGCGGCTCGCGCAGCGCGGCGACCACGACGCGGCTGACGTCGCGGACGGTGTCGGCGTCGTCCAGGGCGGCCGTGAGCCACTGGATCCTGGAGACCTCGTCCGCGCTGCGGCGCAGCACCGAGGTGGCCGTCACCACGCCCAGCACCAGCTCAGGCCGGTCCTCGGTGGCCTCCAGCACCCGGCAGCTCAGGCTCAGCCAGCGCATCTCACCGGTGGGACCACGGACGCGGAACTCCAGCTCACGCCGGCCGAACGTCTGGGTGGCCGGCTCCAGGACCGACACCAGGGCGTGCATGTCCTCCGGAAGGGCGTGCGCGAGCAGGGTGTCCGCCTTGCCGTCGAAGTCGTCCGGGGTGATGCCGACGAGTTCGAGGAGGGTCCGGTCCGCCTCGATCCGGCCGGTGTCCGGCAGCAGCACGAAGGAGCCGACGCGCAGACTGCGCAGGGCGGTGTCCAGCAGCGCCCACGGCTCGGGCCGGCCGACGACGGAGGGCAACAGGTGGGCGACCGCGTCGGCGTACCGCTCGAGGAAGTGCCGTTGTTCGGCGGAGAAGCCGTCCGACCCGGTCCCCACCACGACGAGGCAGCCGAGCCGCTCGCCCTCGCTCCTGAGGGGCAGCGCGCCGAGCGACGCGTCCGCTCGCGGCGTGGGCCCGCCCTCGGGGTAGGCGGCCAGTGCGGCCGGAGCCAGCCACAGCGGCCGGTCGGCGCGCAGCGCGTGCTCCGCCGGTGAGCCTCCGGGCAGGTGCAGATGCTCGGGCAGCCGGTAGTCGGAGGCGGCCCACCGGGCCGTCTCGGCCAGCCGTAGCTCCCGCTTGTCGGCGCCGCCGGGTACGTACACCGCGGCCAGGGCCACCCCGGCGAAGGCCAGGGCCCGCTCGCCCGCCGCCCGCGGACCCGGAGGCGGCGCACCGGTGTCCGCGGTGTCGGCCCCGGATACACCCGGTCCGGACACTGCGGCCCGGATGGCGCCGTCATGAGGCATGTCCGCAACCTACTTCCCGTCTGTACCACAGACGCGACTGAGATCGGGCCCCCACACCAGAATTGCATATACGGGCAAACCCACAGAGTCGCCGATCGCCCCGCCGGGTGCCACACTGGCGGCATGGTCGTCTCGCCGCGTCTACGCGGCACGTTCCTGGCGGACCTCTAGCGTCGGCGCCCGGCCGTACCCGTGGAATGTGAGGAGGCCGGCTATCGCCATGCTCGACGACATCGCCACCGGTACCGGGCCGGCCGGGCGCAGGCCCCGCATCGCCTGGGCGGCCGTCCGTGCCGACGTGGCCGCCCGGCCCATACGGGCTCGTACCGTCGCAGGGCATCGGTCGTCGTGCGTACGGGCCGACCGGACCACGCACGAATCCGGGTCGCCGCTCTACACGCGCTCCTTCGCCCCACGCGCACGACGCCGGCGAAGGAGGTCTTTCGGGTGAGGGCCGACATACGGCACGTGGTGCTGATGTTGGGCGTGATCCCGATGGCCGTGGCTCTCGCCGCCTGCGGGTCGGGTGGCGGCGACCCCGACGGCCAGAGCGCGCCGCGGATCGGTCTGCTGCTGCCAGACGCCACCACGGCCCGCTGGGAGGCACAGGACAGGCCCCTGCTGGAGAAGAAGATCAGACAGCTGTGCGCCGACTGCGTGGTCGAGCACGCCAACGCCAAGAACGATGTGGCGATCCAGCAGGAGCAGATGGACTCGATGATCACCAAGGGGGTCGACGCCATCGTGCTCGTGGCCGTGGACGCCCGATCGCTGGCCAACGAGGTCAGGGACGCGGCCCAGGCGGACATCCCGGTCATCGCCTACGACCGCCTCGCTGAGGGCCCGATCTCCGGCTTCGTCTCCTTCGACGGCCAGGAGGTCGGCAGACTCCAGGGCCGGGCCCTGCTGAGGGCGATGCATGACGACAGCGCGGGCAAGCGGCAGATCGTCATGATGAACGGCGATCCCAGCGACCCCAACGCGGCACAGTTCAAAAAGGGCGCCCTGTCCGTGCTCGCGGGCCGAGTGAAGATCGGCAAGGCCTACGACACGCTGCAGTGGCGGCCGGAGACCGCGAACATGAACATGTCCGGCGCGCTCTCCGCCCTCGGGGTCGCCAACATCCACGGAGTGTACGCCGCCAACGACGGGCTGGCCGCCGGGAGCATCTCCGCGCTCAAGGCGAACAAGGTCGACCCGCTGCCCCCGGTCACCGGGCAGGACGCCGAACTCGGGGCTGTGCAGCGCATCGTCGGCGGCGAGCAGTACATGACCGTGTACAAGCCCTTCGGTCCCGAGGCCTCGGCCGGGGCCACCATGGCCGTGACCGCGGCCCATGGTGCCGCCCTCGACCGGGTCGCCAAGGACACCGTGCGACCGACCGGCGGCAAACAGGTTCCGGCCGTCATGCTCACACCCGTCCCGGTGACCGTCGGCAACATCAAGGACACGCTGGTGAAGGACGGCGTCTACACCGTCGGGCAGATCTGTGTGCCCCGGCTGGCGAGCGCGTGCAGCAAGGCCGGACTGACCTGACAAGCCCCGGGAAGGAGATGATGTCCGTGTCGGCTCCCCCCTTGCTGGCGCTGCGCGGGGTGTGCAAGCGCTTCGGTGTCGTCGAGGTCCTGCGGGACGTCGAGCTGGAGATCAAGGCCGGGCAGGTGGTCGCCCTGCTCGGCGACAACGGGGCCGGCAAGTCCACCCTCGTCAAGGTGATCTCCGGCGTGGCCCCCGCGGACCGGGGCGTCATCGAGTGGGAGGGCCGACCGGTCCACATCAGACGCCCGCACGACGCCCGGGACCTCGGCATCGCCACCGTCTACCAGGACCTCGCGCTGTGCGGGAACCTCGACGTCGTCGGCAATCTGTTCCTCGGCCGGGAGATCCGCAGGTTCGGGTTCCTCAACGAGATGGAGATGGAGAGCCGTACCCTCGAACTTCTCAAACGCCTGACCAGGACCGTCCCGAATCTGCGCGCCCCGGTGGTGTCGCTCTCCAGCGGCCAGCGGCAGACGGTCGCCATCGCCCGCTCGCTGCTCGGCGAGCCCCGGGTGCTGCTGCTGGACGAACCGACCGCGGCGCTGGGATTCGAGCAGACCACCGAGGTCCTGGACCTCGTCGACGCGCTGCGCGACCGCGGTATGGGCGTGCTGCTGATCAGCCACAACATGGGTGACGTGAAGGCGCTGGCGGACCGGGCCGCGGTGCTGCGGCTCGGCCGCAACAACGGCTTCTTCAACGTCCACACCGCCTCCCAGGAACAGATCATCTCGTCCATCACGGGCGCCACGGAGAACATGCCGCGCCGGCCGCCGGCGCACGAGGCGGGGTGGTGAGGGGGATGCGCCGTATGGAGGACAACCAGTCGGCGGAGTCCGCCGCACCCGCCGCCACGACGCGCCGGCCGCGGCTGCGCCACGCCGTCGCCCACGCCGCGAAGGGCGGCGCGGCCTCCTTCCGGAGCAGGCTGCGGGCCGGGGAGACGGGCTCGCTCCCCGTGGTCCTCGTGCTCGCCACGGTGTGGATCATCTTCCAGTCCCTCAACACGAACTTCCTCTCGCCGCGGAACCTGTCCAACCTCAGCGTGGACATCGTGGGCACGGGGCTGATCGCGGTCGGCATCGTCTTCGTGCTGCTGATCGGTGAACTCGACCTGTCGGTCGGCTCGATCAGCGGCCTCGCGGCGGCCGTCTTCGCGGTGCTGAACGTGAACAACGGTGTGCCCGAATGGCTGGCCCTGATCCTCGCGGTGCTCACCGGTTCGGCGGCGGGAGCCGTGCAGGGCTTCTCCTGCGCCAAGACCCGGGTGCCGGCGTTCGTCGTCTCGCTCGCGGGGCTGCTCACCTGGAACGGGCTGATGCTCTACATCCTCGGCACCAGCGGCACGATCAACCTCGCCGAGAACGGCTTCCTCGCCGATCTGACCAGCTACTACTTCACCAACGACGCCGTCGCCTACAGCTTGGCGGCGCTCGCGGCGGGCTCGGTCTTCCTGGTGTCGTACCTGGACCTGCGCCGCCGCACGGCGGCGAACATGCCGCACCGCTCGCTGAGCGAGATCGCCGTACGCACGGGGGCGCTCGCGGTGGTCGCGTTCGCCTCGGCGTATCTGCTCAACCGGTTCCAGGGGCTGCCGCTGGCCCTGCTCATCTTCCTCGTGGTGGTGACGGGGCTCGACATCCTGCTGCGCCGCACACACTACGGACGGCAGGTGTACGCCCTCGGCGGCGGCGTCGAGGCGGCCCGGCGCGCCAGCCTCAACGTGACCGGGGTCCAGACGGCGGTGCTCGCGGTGTCGGGCACCATGGCCGCGGTCGGCGGCCTGTTCCTGGCCTCGCGTATCACTTCGGTGAGCCAGAGCTCGGGCTCCGGCGTGCTGCTCCTCAACGCCGTCGCGGCGGCCGTCATCGGCGGCACGAGCCTGTTCGGCGGGCGCGGTACGACCTGGTCCGCGGTGCTCGGGATGCTGGTCATCCAGTCCATCGCCTCGGGCATGGCGATCACGGACACCCCCACCGCGATCCAGTTCGTCATCACGGGCGGCGTCCTGTTCGCCGCCGTACTCATCGACGCCCTAACACGACGCTCACAGGAGGCACACGGACGCGCCTGACGGCCGTTGCCAGTCCGTCACACCTGCAGTTTCTGCAACCCATGCCGCCCGGTGAGAGCGTCAGGGGGCCATTCTTGATGTCTGCTAGTGCCGCATCAGGCAACGTTCGCCCTGTCGTGGTGTGTCGTCCAGTTGCTGCGCCGGGAAGCGCCAGACGGCCACAATGATCACGTGGCTGA
>NZ_JBEXPK010000155.1:0-8198 GCF_040612015.1 Streptomyces sp. NPDC006476
ATCCACACCGAACGGGAAGGCCCTCACCCGTTCAAGATCCCTCAGCTGAGACCTGGCTCACCCGTCCACAACCTCCCGAGACAGAACACCTAGCCGGACGGCCCCGGCCTGGGGCCGGGTGGCCCATGGCCCCCGACATTCCGGACGCACACGCTGGAACTGGCAGTTCCGTACCGCGTCCCCGGGAGGCCAGCCATGAACGGTCCCGTCACGACCAGCCTGCCGCGGGCGCTGCCCGCCGAGCACCGGGAGAGGCTGATGAGGGTGGCCCGGGAGGTGTCGATCCCCGAGGGCACCCGCCTCTTCCATGAGGGGGGCCACGCCGACCGCTTCTGGATCATCCGCACCGGCACGGTCGAGCTGGACATGCACGTACCCGGCCGCCGGGCAGCCGTCATCGAGTCCCTCGGGCACAACGACCTCGTCGGCTGGTCCTGGCTGTTCACCCCGCACACCTGGCACCTCGGCGCGGAGGCGGCGACGCCCGTGCGGGCGTTCGAGTTCGACGCCGTGGCAGTCCGCGAGATGTGCAAGGAGGACCCGGCGTTCGGCGAGACCGTCGCCCGCTGGGTGGGCGAGGTCGTGGCGGACCGGCTGCGCGCGGCCCGTACCCGCCTGCTGGACCTGTACGCCCCGTACGGCAGCGGGAGCATGCGATGACCACGCCGCACGCGACCCCCCACATCGTCAGTGATGTGATGACCCGCTCCGTGGTCACCGCCCGCCGCGGGGAGGCGTTCAAGGACATCGTGCGGACCATGCAGGACCACCGGGTCAGCGCGCTGCCCGTGGTCGACGACGGCGGCCACGTCGTCGGGATCGTCTCCGAGGCGGACCTGCTGCCCAAGGAGGAGTTCCGCGACAGCGACCCCGACCGCTACACGCAACTGCGCCGCCTGTCCGACCTCGCCAAGGCGGGTTCACTCACCGCCGAGGAGCTGATGACCGCCCCCGCCCTCACGGTGGAGGCCGGCGCGACCCTCGCGCAGGCCGCCCGGACGATGGCCCGGTCCAGGGTGAAACGGCTGCCGGTGGTGGACGGCACGGGTCGGCTTGAGGGTGTCGTCAGCCGGGCCGACCTGCTGAAGGTGTTCCTGCGCGAGGACGAGTCCATCGCGGAGGAGGTGCGACGCGAGGTGGTGGCCTACCTCTTCCCGGCCCCGGCTTCCGCGGTGCGGGTCGAGGTCCACGAGGGCGTGGTCCTGCTCGCCGGGCGGGTCAGGGACCGGTCCCTGGTGCCCGTCGCCGCACGGCTGGTGCGGGCCGTGGAGGGCGTGGTGGACGTGCGGTTCGATCTGGGCGAGGACACCCCGGCCGCGGAGCTGTCCCGGAAGCGTCCAGCCACGCGCTGACATCCCGGTACGGCCCCCTCGTTCCCCTTCCGGCCCTGCTCGACGTAGGTTCGGCAGTAGGGCCGGTCGGCCCTGGTGCGACCGCGCCGGGCGCGTCATGATCGCCTCAGGGGCGGTCTGCAGTCCGCCCCACAGGGGAACGAGAGGCCGATATGACCGAGGCACGCACCTTCACGGCGGAGAACCCCATCCGCGTCTTCCTGCTCGACGACCACGAGGTCGTCCGGCGCGGTCTGGCCGATCTGCTGGACGCCGAGCCGGACATCTCCGTGGTGGGCGACGCCGAGAACGTCGAGCACGCACTGGTGCGCGCGCCTGCGGTGCGTCCGGACGTAGCCGTCCTGGACGTGCGGCTGCCGGACGGCGACGGCATCTCCGTCTGCCGTGACCTGCGCAGCCGGATGCCGGAGCTGGCGGTGCTGATGCTGACGTCCTTCGACGACGAGGACGCGCTGCTGGACGCGATCATGGCCGGGGCGTCGGGCTATGTGCTCAAGCAGATCCGGGGCTCGGACCTGGTCTCGGCCGTCCGCACGGTCGCCTCGGGCCAGTCGATGCTGGACCCCGCGACCACGGCCCGGCTGATGCGCAGCCTGCGCACCGAACCCGCCGAGGCTCCGGAGCTCTCGCCCGAACTGGCGAGCCTGTCGCCGCGCGAGCGGGAGATCCTGACGCTGATCGGGGACGGACTGACCAACCGTGAGATCGGCAAGCGGCTGTATCTGTCGGAGAAGACCGTCAAGAACCACATCTCCCGGCTGCTGGCCAAGCTCGGCGTGCAGCGCCGGGTGCAGGCCGCCGTACTCGCCTCGCAGCTGGAGCAGCCCGAGGCCGGCGAACATCCCGTGCGCCGCTGACGCACCGAGGGCCGTCCGGCGGGTCCCGAGGCCGTACGGCCCCTCCCCCGTCGGCCCGCCCGGGGCCACCGTGGGTGGGGTCACCATTGGCCCGGCCGCCGCAGGGCGGGGAGGAGGCCCCATGACCACCAGGGTCCTGGACGTCACGACCCCGGAGAAGCTCGTCTCGGTCTCCGCGGGCTGCGCGGTATTCAACCTCCGGCTCGCGGTCGCCCACTTCGGTTGGGAGCCCGTCACCGCCTGCTGCCCCGCTCCGGCGAGCCGGACCCGCTGGCCACCGTGCGACTGGTCGGCGCCGCGCGCTCCACGGCTCAGCCGCAGCTGTGCGACGCCGTGTGGCACCGACACAGCAGCCGCTTCCCGTACTCGGACCGGGCCCTGTTTGAGATGCTGCCGATGACCAGAGCGGACGCGGCCGGCGGACCAAGTCGGGCTCCGGTAGCGGACCCAGGGTGCAAAGGGACTCCCGCAGGCGTTCGTCCCCCGGGGTCGTAGCCCTCGTACTCGCAGATCCAGTCGGTCACCTCGGGCCTCCCCACGCCCTCGCGCTCACACCCGTTGCGGCACGATCGCCACGGGGCAGTCCGCGTGGTGCAGCAGGGTGTGGCCCACCCGGCCGAGCTGGAACCCGAAGTGGCCGGCCCTGCGACGCGCTCCGATGATCACCAAGTCTGCGGCGGCGGAGCGGTTCAGGAGCACCGAGCGGGGCGGTCCCTCCACCGTGTTGCGGCGCACCCGGACCGACGGGTGGTCGGCCGTCGCGTCGTGCAGCAATGCGTCGATCAGGGCGGACGCCTGCTGGTCGTGCTGATGCGCCGGGTCCCCGGCCAGCCGGGGGTGGTCGGCGCCCTCCAGCGCGGGGCAGCGCCAGGCGCGCACCACGTCGAGCACGCCACCGCGCGCCTCGGCCTCCCGGAACGCGAACCGCACGGCCTCGGCGCCGGTCGCGGGGCCTCCCGCCCCGAGGACGATCCGCTCGTGCGTGCCCGCGAGCCCCGCCTTGTCGCCCCGGACCACGATCACCGGGCAGTACGCCCGGGAGGCCACCGTCAGGCCGACGGAACCGAGGAGCAGCCCCTGGAGCTCACCGCGTCCCCGCGAGCCGGTCACCACGGCGGAGGCGTTGTTGCCCTCGCGCAGCAGCGCGTCGGCCGCCTCCTCGGGGACCACCTCGGCGGACACCTTCACCTCGGGATTGCGCAGCCGGGCCCGCTCGGTGGCGGAACCGACAATGTGCTCCGCCATCACCTGCTCCGACGGACGGTCGGAACTCCTGGACGGCACCGCTCCCTCGTAGCGCTCCCACAGGGAGGCGTATACGAGCCGCAGCGGCAGACCGTGCCGGGCGGCCTCGTCCACCGCCCAGTCGACTACGGCCAGGCTCGCGGGCGATCCGTCGACACCTACGACAAGGGGCAGCTCCATCATCGTCCTCACCGCCTTCCTGGACCGCACGGCTCTGCGGCACGGGGCTCCACCCTCACGGTCGCACCGCCGGCCGGGGCGCACGAGGGGTGGTTCGGCCCCGGGCGGGGCCGTTCGGCCCCATGCGGCGGTCCGCGCGCAGGGGGCGAGGGCCGCTCGGCCCGGCTTCCGCCCGGTCAGCCCCTGGGGCGCCGAATGCCCGGGCCGGACGCTGAGGCTGAGACCTGGAGGAGAGCGCCGCGCACGCAACGGCCACCGAGGCCGCCCGCGTCATGGTGCGTCGCGGCGTCGAAAGACCTGCCGTGCTGGACGAAGAGGGGCCGCTCGGCACCGGCACGTGCCGCGAGGCTCAGCAGCCGACGCGCGTAGGGTGGTCCGTGCCCACGGGCGAATGGGGCAGCCGCGTCGGCGGAACCGAGGGCGGCAGCGTCGGCGGGGTCTGGCCGTGGCGCCGCGCCCGCCTCAGCGCGAGCGCGTCGAACAGCATGGTGAGGACGAAGGTCGCGCCCATCGCCGCGACCAGCAGCAAGGCGAACCGTTCGTAGAACTCCGGGGTGAGACTCGTACCCACTGTCCTCTCCCCCTCTCGGATGGGCGTCGTTCCTGTCATCTCCAGCCAACTCCGTTGCGGCGCACGGCGCATGAGCCGATCGTCCCGAACCGAGGTATCGAGAGGCCCTTGTCCCGGCTCCTGCGACGCCCGCCGCGCGGGGCGGTCATCGTTCCGGTCCCGCACGCGTGCTGCGACGTCGATGTCCTGCCTGGGCCGAACGGCCCCCCGAGGACGGCCTGGGTGGCCCGCTCGGCGTGAGCCCGTGGCCCCCGTGCGAGGAGCCGGAACGGCGAGAAGATGGAAGCGGAGAGAGGACCGTCTCGCCGCCCTGCCGGACGGTGCGCGCAGCAGGAGGTGGACCGTGCGTTTCCAGGATCGCGCAGACGCGGGGCGCCGACTGGCCCGGCGGCTGGAACACCTTCGTGGCCAGGACGTCCTGGTGCTGGGCCTGCCGCGGGGCGGGGTGCCCGTGGCCCATGAGGTGGCCCGAGAACTGGGCGCCGCCCTGGACGTCCTGGTGGTGCGCAAGCTGGGCGTGCCCTGGCAGCCCGAGCTGGCCTTCGGCGCCGTCGGGGACGACGGCGTGCGCGTGCTCAACGACGACGTGCTCCTGCAAGCCGGGGTGGGGCCCGACGCACAGCGGACGGTTGAGCGGGCGGAACGGGCCGAACTGGAACGGCGGTCGAGTCTCTACCGGCGTCAGCGTTCCCCCGTCCCGCTGACCGGCCGGACGGTCGTGGTGGTGGACGACGGTCTGGCCACCGGCGCCACCGCCGAGGCCGCGTGCCGGGTCGTCCACGATCAGGGCGCGGGCCGAGTGGTGCTGGCCGTGCCGGTCGGTCCGGAGCGGACACTGCGCCGCCTGCGCCAGTCGGCCGACGAGGTGGTCTGTCTGCACTCCCCGCGCTTCTTCGGCTCGGTCGGCGCCTGGTACGACGCGTT
This sequence comes from Streptomyces sp. NPDC006476, assembly GCF_040612015.1. NCBI lineage: Bacteria > Bacillati > Actinomycetota > Actinomycetes > Kitasatosporales > Streptomycetaceae > Streptomyces > Streptomyces sp. NPDC006476. The sequence goes on from NZ_JBEXPK010000155.1 coordinate 5,130, forward strand.
CCCCCAGGTCGACGACCGGGAGGTGGCCGACCTGCTGGCGCAGGCGACGCGCCCGGTGCGGGACGGAGACGTCGACGTGCCCGCAGGACCGGTTCGCCTGGCGGCACGGTTCACGCTGCCCGACCAGGCGCCGGCCGTCGTGGCGTTCGCGCACGGCAGCGGCAGCGGCCGTCACAGCCCTCGCAACCGGTACGTCGCCGACGTACTCAACCGCGCCGGACTCGGCACCCTTCTGCTGGACCTGCTGACCGAGCACGAGGAACACGACCGGCACAAGGTCTTCGACATCGTGCTGCTCGCCCGGCGGCTCGGCGCCGCGGCACTGTGGCTGCGCCGCGCGACCGGACTGCCGGTGGCCTACTTCGGGGCCAGCACCGGTGCGGCCGCCGCGTTGGAGGCCGCGGCCGAGGACTTCGACATCCGTGCGGTGGTCTCCCGCGGCGGCCGCCCCGACCTCGCCACGCCCGCCGCACTGGACCACGTGCGGGCCCCCACCCTGCTCATCGTGGGCTCGCTGGACACCCGGGTGCTGAGCCTGAACCGGCTGGCCGCCGACTGGATGCGCTGCGACCACCGGATCGCCGTCGTCCCCGGCGCCACCCACCTCTTCGAGCAACCCGGCACCCTGTCCGCGGTCGCCGACCTGGCCCGCGAGTGGTTCACCGCCCACCTCGCGCTGCCCCCCACGGCGACACCGCCGCGCCGGACGGCGTAGCGGCACAACGGGCGCGCCTGGCCGCGCCTGGCCGCCGCCGACCTGGCCGTCCTCGTCACCTCCGGAGTGCTGCTGCCGGGCGCGGAGGGAGCCACCAAGCAGTGCGCGCGCCGCAGGGACGCACCAGCCCGACAGGAGCCCCGACAGCAACAGCGACCGCGCGATCAGAGCCATCACGGTGGGCTGCGGCGAAATCTGCCGCCTCGAGGCGGTCTCGGCGGCGGTGTCAGCCGTTCATCTTCTTGCGCCACAGAGGGTCGACCTGTGCCCACTCGGTCTCCCAGTCGCGCAGCCGCCGCCGGTCGAGCCGGAGCCGCACCACCCAGCCGCAGCCCACCACGGCGCCACCGGTGCCGAACGCGACGAGGACACCGGCCACTTCGGACTGCAGGCGCGCCTCCGTGGCGCTGGGCGGGCTGGAGACCAGCCCACCCCGGTGGTCGATCCAGACGCTGACCGTGGAGCCCGCCTTGCTTCGCGGCTCGACCCGAGTCAGGCCGGTGTGGGTGGACCCGTCGGCGGCCGTCCAGCGCACCTTCGCCCAGACCACCCCGTCACCGCCGTCACCGGTCGTCACGGGCGGCGTCTTGTCCGCGTCCTCCGTGAGCACCGCCGACACCGTGGACAGCGTCGCCCGTCGTGCCGCGAGGCTGTCCTGCATGGCGGCGTCGGCGGACTGGCCGGCGAACACGCCACCGGCCAGCGCGACGATCCAGGTGGCCAGGACGATCCACGCTTCGGCGGTGTCGCTGGGGCGGCGCAGCGGATTGTGCCGCCAGCGCCAGAACCGCACCTTCTTCACTCGGGTGGGCCGCGTGTCCGCCATATGCCGACACCCCCTTGCCTCTCAACTCGAACGTCTCACGGCCGGGGCGCGGTCTGCAGGGGCCGACCAGGCAGCATCGCTGGCCGAGTGGTCAGCTCCCGGGACCGCATAGCTCAGCCCCGGGCTCCGCTGCCGTAGGGGGCGTACAGATCGAGCAGCCGGGTGCGGGCGGCACCGAGCCGGCGCACCATGGACCCGCCGACCCACAGGGCGATCGAGCGCCCCATGTCCGGATCGGCCTCGCACATCCGCCGGACGGCCTCGGCGTCGAACTCGTGCGCGCACACGGGCCCGGTCGTCCGGGCGCCGAACCGCCATGTGTACGGCCGGTACACCAGGAGCAGCCGAGGAGTTCGCCGGCACCCAGGGTCTCGATCAGGGCGGCCTGGCGTCCGGGCACCCGCATGTCGAGGGCGACGGTGCCGGAATCGATGATCCAGAAGTGGTCCGCGCGCCCGCCCTCACTGAACAGACGGATGCCCGCCGGGTAGCGCACCTCGTGCGCCAGACTCATCAGTCTGCCCCGGTACGCGGGGAGTTTCCTGGCGGAGCGGGGTGTGGTCGCGGTGGTCATGGCTGCGCCTCCTCCTGCGCCGGGCCGGTGCGGCGGCCGCCACGGGGGGACACCGCCTCCTACCAGGCTCGGTCACGGACGGAGAGATCGCATGGGCCGATCGGTCCTTGTCAGGGAGCCCACCGGGGTACGGGTTCCTCCGTCGCCGTCGGGCGGGGAGTCGCGGCCCGGCTGCGGTAGACGATGTAGGGCCGCGCGAGGTAGCCGACGAGGCGCTCCAGACGTGGACGAGGCGGGTGAAGGGCCAGGCCGCGAAGAGAACGCAGGCGGTGAGCGCGTGCAGCTGGAAGAGCAGCGGGGCGCCGCTGATCGCGTCCGGGTCCGCACAGAGCTGTGCAACGCCTTCCAGCGCTGGCAGTCCCTGCTCCACGACGGCCTGCGGCCATGCGCGAACGAGGCGACCTACGCTCCGAGGCCGATCTCGACGAACTGTCGATGGCCCTGCTCACCGCCCTCCAGGGCGGCAGCCTGCGCAGCCAGACCCTGCGCACCGCGGAACCGCTGCGAGCCTCGATGAACGCAGCCCTCGCCTACGTCCGCTCCTTCGCCGACTGACGGCCGGGGGTCGACGGGAGGTACGTTCGCATCGTCCGCGCTCGGCGCGGCCCGGATCCCGACAGGCGCGCCGGGCCTTCGGCTCCTTGGGCGGGGCCACGCAGCCCCTGCCCCGGTGGGGGTGTCGTGCGGACGCTGGAAGCATCGAGTCCGCCGGCCGTCGCGCGGGCGCGACGTGGGGAGGTGTTTCACGGGCGGCGACCCGTTGTCGTGGGACGGGACGGTTCACCCGAGAGCCTCGCCGCCGACTGAGCGGCCAGGGAGACCCTGCGGCGCGGGCTGCCGCTGCACCTCCTGTACGCGTTAGCCTCGGGCTTTCACGAAGAGGGTCGTCCGAGGGTTGATCAAATAAGCGAGGAGTGCCTCTGAGCTGGGACGATAGGGCTTGTCGAAGGTCCT
>NZ_JBEXPK010000156.1:0-8177 GCF_040612015.1 Streptomyces sp. NPDC006476
GGGCCACACCCTCTAACTGTGGTTCAACGGCCAGTGGAACCACAACGACCTCACCGACGCCTCGGGCGGCCCGCCGCTGGCGGGCAGCGACCCGACCGGCTACACCTGGGACGTGGACACCACCCAGCACGTCGTCTACCGCGGCGGGGACGGACGTATCCATGAACTGTGGTTCAACGGCCAGTGGAACTACAACGACCTCACCAGCGCCTCGGGCGGAGTGCCGGTGGCCGTCGGCAAACCGACCGGCTACACGTGGAGCGTCGACAAGACCGAGCATGTGGTCTACCGCCGTGCGGACGGTCACATCCAGGAGCTGTACTTCTCCTGATTCCGCAGCACCGTAGAGCCTTCCGGCCAGGTCCACCGCGTACGGACCCGGCCGGAAGCCATGCGCTGCCCTCAACGCCTTGCCTTGAGCACGTCCCGCTCCGCCTTGCTCCCGCCCCAGGTAATACGTCACCGGGCAGGTGATCAGGGTCAACGGGGGCCGCAACGCCTGACGGGCACGCGTCACGGAAGGGTATTCGGGTGAAACTCGAAGACCGGTGACGCATATGTGGGAGGCATATCTCAAGGCACCCACGCAGAGAGAACCATGGTGGATCACATGAACGTCATCGCGCCCAGGCCTGTCGCCCAGGACAAGGGAACGGGCTGGCTTCCCGACCGAGTCGACATCCGCGACTACACGAAGAACAGCAACGGCATGCCCGAGCTCCTCGAGCGGACCGGCGTGCTCAAGGCAGCCCTCGGACCGCTGCCTTCCCGGGTCGACCTGCGCTCGAAGTGCTCCCCGATCGTCGACCAGGGCCACCTCGGATCGTGTACGGCCAACGCCGCGGCAGGAGTACTGGAGTACTTCGAACTCCAGGCGTTCAGCAACTACATGCCCGTCTCCCGGCTGTTCATCTACAAGGCCACTCGCGACTATCTTCAGTGGTCGGGGGACTCCGGAGCGTTCCTGCGCTCGACGATGGGAGCGCTGAGCCTGTTCGGAGCCCCGCCGGAGCGGTTCTGGCCGTACCACGTCTCGCAGTTCGATGTGGAGCCCACCTCGTTCTGCTACTCCTTCGCCAGCAACTACCAGGCCCTGACGTACTACCGTCTTGACCCGCCCAACGCCTCCCGACAGGACGTCCTCGCCGACATCAAGGCCCATGTCGCCGCGGGCCTGCCCGCGATGTTCGGCTTCCCGGTGTACGCGAGCATCTACTCCGCTCTCAACGGAGAGATCCCCTATCCCGCAATCGGTGAGTCCACGAGCGACGGTCACGCCATCGTGGTGGTCGGTTACGACGACGACCGGGACATCACCAACCCGATCGACGGCAGTACTACGCGGGGCGCCATGATCATCCGCAACTCCTGGGGTGCCGACTGGGGCGAGGCCGGCTACGGCTACATGCCGTACCAGTACGTGCTCAACGGACTGGCTCAGGACTTCTGGGTGCTCGTCAAGGCCGAGTACCTCGCGACGGGCAATTTCGACATCTCCGCCGGATAGCGCGGTGCGCGTCGGCCGCCACCAAGTCCAACAGGCGGTCAGGGACCTGATTCGCCCCCGCCTCCTCAGGCCGGTTGAGCCGGCCCGAGGAGGCGGGGGCGTTCCCGGGAAGGTGAAGGAGCAACATTCCCCAGTTCATGAACTACATGGACTACACCGACGACGCGGCCATGTTCATGTTCACCAAGGGCCAGGTGGCCCGCATGGACGCCGCCCTCGACCATGCACGCCTGCCCGGCCGGGTCTGTACGGTCTTCGGCCCTGTCTCACTTTCGGCCCTGTCTCACATTCGGTGGTGACAGGCGGTGATGATGGTTACCTGTAGCGATTTACCCAGCTCGACCGCCTGTCGACATCTGGACGGTGAGCTCGTCACCGGCAGGGGAAGCGAGGTCGCGTGCGGCCCCCGCGCGGTTCGACTAGGTGTTTTTCCCATGGCTTTCAGTTACCACCGCAAGTGAGACAGGGCCATTGGCTGGACAGACCCGCCGGTGACGGCGAGTTGTTCATCGTCGGATTCGTCAGCGACTCCGAGGTCCGGACCGCGAGTGTTACGACGACTGGGGCACATCCGTCGCTAGCCGGTCGACGAAACAACCTGGGGCTCATCCGGCCGTGGTGACCTTGTGCCGCTCGCCCTGTCGGTGGGGCGAGCGGCAGCACGTGGTCAGCGGGTTGCGGTCTCCCCCACCGGGGGCTGCACCACTTCCGGGGACGAGGGGCGGGGCTTCGGGTGTGGGACGTCAGGGAAGGGACGGTAGGCGGTTTCCGATCGGGCTGGCAGGCTGCTGGGGGTGTCGGGGCGGGCGGCGGCCGCGGCGAGCAGCACGCTGATGCGCTTGGCGAAGCCGGGCCCGGGCATGGGGAGTTCTATCTCGGGCTGGCGCAGGTAGCCGGCGGTGACCGCGGTCGGGACGTAGGACATGAGTGCGGTGACGGCGGCCGGGCGGGGTCGGGCGGTGTACTTCGCCAGGTGGCGCAGCACCCTGAGGATGGTGGTGGTGGACGTGCTGGTGATCCGGTGTTCGGCGGGGTGCCAGCGGCGGGAGACAGCGGCCTGCGCAGATGACTGGGGGTCGGGGTCAGGTTCGGTCGAGTCGGGCTGGGGTTGGACGTCGTCGGTCTGGCGGTGCCACCAGTCGGCGGTGTCGTCTTCGCCCAGGGCCAGGTGGTGCAGGTAGAGGCAGTAGGCGGCGGCGGCCTGTCCGGCGCCGGCCGCGTACTGCCACCAAAAGCGTGCTCCGTCGTCGGTGTCGGTCAGCTGCAGGACGCAGGCCAGGACCAGGGCGCTGCGGGGGGCGGGGATCTGGTCGGTGACGAATTCGGCGACTTCGGTGGTCGGGGTGTGGGTGAGCAGGGTTTCGCACAGGGCCCGCAGATCCTCCGCCGCCCCAGTCGAGGTGGGTGAGTCTGTGTCAGCCGGTGGCCGGGGGCGGGCGGTTGGCGTGTCGTGGGCGGGGACGATGTCGCGGGGTACGGTGCGGCCGCGGACCAGCAGGGCCCTAGACAGGATGTCGTCGATGCGGGTCATGAGGTAATCCCTTCTGTCTCGGTCTGCTCGGTGTCGGGCTGCGGGCACAGGACGCTCTCGAGGAAGTGGACGGCGTGGCGTTCGTCGGAGCGGACGGTGGCCAGCGGCAGGCCCAGGAGGGTGGCGACGTCCTCGTCGGTGACCCCGCACAGGCGGCGCAGAACCATGACGTCGAGCTGCTGGTCGGGCAGCCGGCTCATCGCGGTGAACAGCTCCAGGGTCTCGGCGACCTGTTCCATCCGGTCGGCGTCCGCGCTCAGGGAGCTCAGGGCGACGGTGTCGAAGGCCGCCCGCCCGAGTTCGGGCCGGCCGTCCAGGTGCGGGGTGCGGGACATGACGGTGGCGCGCAGCACGTGCCAGGCGTAGCGCCGGGTGTCGGGGCTGGCGAGGGCCTCGTTCCAGCACAGCCACAGGATGTCGAAGGTGTCGGAGACGACGGTGTCGCACTGGTCGGCGTCCAGGAGGAAGACCTGCGCGTAGTGGATGTAGTCGTACTCCACCAGCTCGCGAAAAGCCCGGTGGTCCAGTGGCGGAGCCGCGTGGGTGGTGGTCAGGGCGGCCCTCTCGCTGGAGCGTTCCACCCACTCCCGGCTCTTGTGGGCCTCGAACGCCGCCTGGCGCCACAGCCGGTACAGCGGCGCGTAGGGCATCTTCAGCTCCACCGACAGACTGAAGATGATCTCCCAGCGCGGGTAGAGGCCCGTACCGCGCAGCAGTTCGGAGATCTTCGACTTCGCCAGACAGACCCGCACGCTCAGATCGCTCAGCGTCAGACCGCTGTTGAGATAGTTCTCCCGCATCGGCTCCAGCCACGCGCGGTGGGCGCTGCCCACGCAATCCGCGACCGGACCGAGCTTGCGGCCCGGCCGCGACGGACCGGGCTTGACCTTTGAGGATGGCGGATCATACGGACTCGTCACGACTAATGGCGGACGAGAAAGGCGATCTCCCGGCGTGGGTGGAGGACGTGCTGGGAGTCGCCGAGCGTCTGGTGCACTTCCTTCAGGCGGTAAACCGCGGTGATCAACACGACCCGTCGCAGGCCCGCGCAGTGGTCGCTTAACTGGACGAGATGGAACGCGAGTTGAAGGCGCTGCTCATCGCGGCCACGTTCGAACGCAATCGACTCACCAGACGAATCGCCGGAGCATCGGAGTCCGAGCGGAAACTGCGGCGCCTCGTGGCGCCCTTCGCCCGGGCGAGCAACACTGTCGCCGAACTGCCACCGGGGGCTGCAGACGCCCTCAGCAGAGCTCGCCGACTGCGCGATGACATAGCAGCGCGGGAGACCGGGGTGAAGGAGGCGGCAGAAGTCATCCGGGTGTGCCGGGGTTTCCAGGCCCTGCTCCAGGAAGCACGCGCGGACCTGCAACGCACCCTAGACTCCCTCGAACGACGTTTCCGCGCCGCCGAGACCAAGTCCGCATTGGCACGCCTCGCCAACCGGCTCGGCATCATGGAGCGCACGGTACGGGATGACCTCACCACGCATACCGAGGAGATTGAGGCCTGGGGCGACACCGCGTACAGACAGCCCTGGACCAGGAGGAGTTGAGGATCCGGGATCTGTATCGGCTCAGTGGGGACGCCGAGGCGGAGCAGGACCTCCAGCGGCTCCGCGAGGATCCGCCGTGATCTCGCGGGCCGGAACCGGGACCCTTATGGTGCCACTCTACTCGGCACTTCCTAGCGCTGGGTTCCTCAAACGGCGTACACATATCGGCGCCGCAGTGGGCGGGTTGGTGGTGTGGATCTGCCCCAGTTCCAGGGGTTGGCATGGGCGTTTGAAGGCATGGTCGATGCGGGGTCGGTCCTCGAGCCTGTTCGTTGCCCGCCGCCTGGTTCGCTTCGCGAACGAGGACATCAGTCAATCGGTCAGCACACGGTCTGCGCCGACGGGGCGCGTCGGCGCCCAGACCATCGGTTGCAGGCGGGACCCTCCGCTATTGCTGCGACGGGCGTTGCCCACACCTGGACAAGAAGGGCAAAACCAGACGCCGATGACGACGCCGGGTCAGCCCAGGAGGCTCCGCGGAATCCCCCACCGCTGGAGCTTCAACGCCGGGGGTCCTTGCGGTACATGGCACGAGAGGTTCCCCCACCTCGCCCCAGCCGCAAGGCCGCCGTCCGCAATGCCCCTGAGCCGGCCATGCAGCGCGGTGCCCGCGAACCCGCTCCGTTAGTGCGCCGAGGGGGCGTCAGGCATACAGTCCCCCTTGCGCGTGCACGACGCCGAACACGCGCACTTCCTCGATTCAACCGAACGGTGTGGGAAGGCTTGTCCGACGGCGAGAGCGTGCGGGACTTCCTGTAGGATAACCGGCTGGCGTTTCTGGACGCGGCTCGCGCGGTCATGGGGTAGCAAACTGGGATGTGGCTGTTCGGCCCCGGACACATATGTTTGAGGGCGATCCGCCCCAACTGCCATCCCTATGGGTCTGGTGCAGGTCAAGATGTCACCTGATCGTGCGGCAGACCCTCACCTGAACCTGCACCAGACCCATGTCTCGGCCGCAGCGATGGGCTGATGAGCGGCTCCGCGATACCCTCTATGTTTCGATCACGTCACTTCATGTGATGCGCGATGAGCCTGCTGCCAGAATCGGGTACTCGGTTGTCAGCGAGGACGTCGCTCGACCCCTACAGACGGGTGTGGCATGGGGGATCGCATGCAATTCCGGCTCAGCATCCAGGACAGTGAGGATGAGGCTGCAGTCGCCTGGCTCTATCGCTGGCTCACGCGTGACGGTGCTTTGGCGAGCGATGTGGATCTGTCGCTCGTGGATGCGGAGCTTGGGTCCGAGGCCCAGGGAGGCGCGTTCGAGGCCATCAACGCTGTTGTCACTGATGGGATAGCGCTGGGCAACCTCCTCGTCGCTGTTCGCGTGGCCATGGATGCGAGGCGCCGCGAGGCGGACCGTGCCGCTCTTCGCATCGAGGGCCGCGGGGTAGTGGTGACCGTCGCACGCGACTCCAGTCTCTCCAACCAAGAGATCATCGATCTGCTCCGAGGAAACGTGGGAGCAGAAGAGAATGGAGAGCCCGCCGCCGATTCATGAATCCGGAAAAATTCCCTCTGTCGGATCCGAGGAATTCCCGGGTTGTACTCGTTGGCACCTCCAGGTATACCAGCAGAAAATTGCATGACCTGACCGCCGTCGAGAACAACCTCCAGGCATTGCAGGTGGCCTTCACCCGAGGGCCATGGAAGCTTCCGCCGACGCATTGCGTCGTTTTTCATAATACCAACGACTCCCCTGCCATTGTTGACGCGTTGCACCACGCGGCCGGATCCCGAGACACGGTCATCTTTTACTATGCCGGGCACGGGCTGATCGACCCTCTTGGCGGCAACGATCAACTACTCCTCGCGCTGCCAAATTCATCCACGGACAAGCCGCACCTATCGCTTCACTATTCCTTTATCAGTCGCGCCTTGTCTGCCGCCAAAGCCAAACGCAAGGTCGTAATCCTCGATTGTTGCTACGCGGGCCTTGCTACAGGTCAGGGTGACGCGGCGAGCCTAGGTCAGTCCGCTGTCATCGAGGGCACCTACGTGCTGTGTGCAGCCGGGCCGACAACCAAGGCCGTATCTCCTGCCGGCATGAAATACACCGCCTTCACCGACGCCCTGTTGCGCGTGCATGATGAGGGGATTCCTGATGAGGGACCTGCCCTCGACATGCACACCGTGTACAGGCGGCTGTACGAGACGCTCCGCAAAAATTCCTTTCCAACGCCCTATCAGTCAACCAAGGGCGGGGGCGGAGAAATCTCCTTCATCGTCAACCGCGCCGCAGACCTCTCGCCAGCCGATGTCGCCGCGCTCATACCCCGCCAACATCCCCTCCTGACCCGGCGGAGGGCCCTCGTGGCGGGGACGGCGCTCGCCGCAGGTGGCGTCGCCGGGATTCTCCTGGACCGCGTCGGCGCCCGGAAAGCCCTGCAGGCCCCTCCTCCCGGGAGTCAACGCTGGCACGTTCATTTCTCGACGTACGGCTTGCCACTTGCTGGTGATCACATCATCTTCGCTGTCCTCGGAGACGGCCGGGTGATGGGACTGCAGCCGGAGAACGGAGACGCGCGCTGGCAGTTGGACTTGCGTGGCTTCCTCACGGGGTCGTCTGTCATCAAAGGGACCGTTCTCGTCAGCCTGGCTCGTGAGCAGGGCGCTGGCACGCTCACCGCTGTGGACAGCATCGGCAGGAAACGCTGGACACTCTCCACCGAGGGCTGGCCCTCGCACCAGGCCGCAGGGCCCAACGACAAGATCTACGTAGCCACAAACACCGGTTGGCTCTACCGGGTAGATCGGACCACAGGAGAGTCCGACTACAGTGAGAAGATCGCAGGGCAACTCAACGGGGTCGTCGCCGCCAACAACCACGTCTACCTCTCGACCTTCCGCGAAGGTTTCATCGCCCTTGACCCAGCCACGGGAGCACCACGGTGGTCCCACCCCACAAAGGGGAATGTGCCGGGCGCAGCCGTCGACTCCGGCCTCGCGTACCTTACGGTCGGCTACGGGACCAGCCCATCGACTTACGGCGGGAAACTCGTGGCCCTTGATGTGCAGACGGGGAAGACCGCATGGTCGGCTTCCTTCGATTCACTAATCCAAGCCGGTCCGACACTCGCCGGCGGCCAGTTGCACGTCACGGATAATCGTGGCACCGTGCAGGCGTTTCAGGCATCTGACGGACACCGGCTCTGGCAGCGGGACGTCGAGGCCGACGTTTCGAGCGGGGTGACATACGACGGGGAATCTCTCTACGTGGGCACCTGGCGAGGAGTGACCGCCCTGGCCCTGCGTACCGGTCAGGTCCAGTGGAGCAAACAAGTGGTAGCGAAGGCGCCTTCTGCGGTTTACAGCACCGTGGAGCCTGCCCTTGAGGGCCGGAGTGTGTACATCGCCTACGGTGACCGGACAACGAGCAGCACCGACTGCGACTTCTATGGATTCAGTCGATAATATCAGCTCTTCCCTTTGTCAAATTCTACGAAGTCCAACTGCAAACCCGGCCGCCGAGCTGGCGGGCAGAGTAGCGGGTGTCACTGATTCCTAACCTCGATCGTTCATGAGTCCCCGTCAGCTTGCTGACGGGGACTCTGTGTCTGTGTGATGGGGTCTTTTTGGGG
>NZ_JBEXPK010000157.1:0-8157 GCF_040612015.1 Streptomyces sp. NPDC006476
CGGCGGCGTTGGTGAGGTCGTTGTGGTTCCACTGGCCGTTGAACCACAGTTCGTGGATGTGCCCGTCGATGCCTCGGTAGACGACGTGCTGGGTGTTGTCGGCGTTCCAGGTGTAGCCGGCTGGATCGCCGGAAGCGAGGACGGGGGCGACGGCGGCGTTGGTGAGGTCGTTGTGGTTCCACTGGCCGTTGAACCACAGTTCGTGGATGTGCCCGTCGATGCCTCGGTAGACGACGTGCTGGGTGCGGTCCACGTCCCAGGTGTAGCCAGCTGGTTTGCCGACAGACAGCGGCGGGCCGCCTGAGGCGTTGGTGAGGTCGTTGTGGTTCCACTGGCCGTTGAACCACAGTTCGTGGATGTGCCCGTCGACGCCGCGGTAGACGACGTGCTGGGTGGTGTCCACGTCCCAGGTGTAGCCGGCGAGGTCGCTGGCCGGCACAGGTGGGAGGCCTGAGGCTTCGGTGAGATCGTTGTGGTTCCACTGGCCGTTGAACCAGAGCTCATGCACGTGACTGTCGCCGCCGCGGAAGACGACGTGCTGGGTGCTGTCCGCGGCCCAGGTGTAACCAGTCGGATCCCCGCCAGCCAGGATCGGGATGCCGGCGGCAGCCGTGAGATCGTTCTGTGCCCACGGGGCTTCGCCGCGGCAGCTGAGCTCCACCTCTCCGTCCGCTGCGCCGTCAACGGCCACGACCGTCCGCTGTCCGCAGTCAGAAACGGTGTTGTTGACAGACCAGTTGACGCTGGGTGTGGTCCCCCCGGTGCGAATGTTGATCGCGGTTACCGGGGTCACGTCAGTACCGGGGTAGTCCTGGCACTGCATGATCCCGTAGGCCTCCAACGTCTCAACACACCACGTGAGTTCAGGGTTGTTTTGAACCGGCAGTGCGGTGTTGGCCAAGCCCTGGAACGAGGACGTGTAGTTGAACAGGTTGCCGTTGCGGCTGTCCAGGGTCATCACGCCGGTGAGCACATCACCGGGGTTGACGCGGACGAGTGTGGTGTGGAATGCGCTGCCGCCGCCGACGTACCACGATGCCACGGACCAGTAGTCGCCACCGCCTGCGGCGGACGATCCCCACTGCAGCACGGGCTGCAGAATATGGCTACCGTCGCCGGGTTCGATCCCGTTGAAGAAGAAGATCGTCTGCCCCGAGTTCGTGACCGGCGGCCGCGGAACGGTCCAGGTACTGGTGAAGGAAGAGACCGGCGTTCCCGTGTTGTTGAGCCATGACGCGTAGGTGATCCAGCCAGCACCCAGAGCTGGACTGACGGCCTCGGGGACCTCGCGGGGCGCCTCGATCCGTTGCAGGACGCGGTTCTGCTGATCGACCAGGTGCAGCTGGTCGTCCGTTCGCACGAGCGAGTGCCCAGGCTGAACCCGGTACACCGAGGAGCGCGGACGCGGACCGCAGGGTGTAACGACCATGGTGGCGTCGTCGACGGATGCCACATCCACCACAGTGTGCTTGCCGGACGGATCGTGGCTGACCGCTTCGCCCTGGCCTACCCTCTTGACGGTGGACTGAGGCCGTGGACCGCCGGGCGCCACGACCATCCTGTCGGTGGAGGATCCTGTCATTACTGTCTCTCCCATCGCGCGAGAACGGGGCAAGAGTCAAATGCACTGTTCATCCGGATGAGTTCCCCCTAGACCACCTTGCGCCTGAAAAGACGGGTACGCCAATTGAGAGCCGGTCCGTTAGTGCTCCAGCAGCACCTTGACGTTTTCCCTGTTCAGAGGCGGTCTGGGGGAGTGTAGAGGGCCGATGACCGGCCCGTGATCTCTCCAGACGATCGGCAGTGGCGAGGCGGTGCCCGCAGCACCATGGCAATCGGCCAACGGTGGCCGACTAACGATCGCACGGGCGGACAGGAACAACCCTCCGCCTGGCTCACTGCTGCGCCTGCCTGCTACGTCCAGCGCATGCCCAACTCATCCAGAGCCTCACGGCGCTCCGCAGGCGGCTCCCCGGCGTATGGGCCACCAGTTGCTATCTGCTTGAGGAGTGGGGAGTGGTGGGCGGGCGTCCCCTGGGGGTGTGGCTGGCAGACGTCGGTTCGTCCGCCAGCCCCCTGGATTGGGTGACGCTGGTGAGATGGGGACCGGGGTCGCAACGAGCGGGGCGCCCGTGCTGTTGAGGGAGGTGTTCGACGTCTCAACCCACCGACAGAGGTGCCTTGGCTAGGCGCCAGATCTGGCCTCCGTACGGCCCGCCCGGCATGCGGCATGTGCCAGGAGCAAGGAGGCTGGTGGCATGGTGACTCCTGTGACCCGGATTCCGCTGGACAGCGGCGGCTCCGTTCTGGTCGAGCAGCCGGCCGCCGCGTGGGACGGGCCGGTCAAGGCTGGCCGCGTCGGCGACACGGTGCGCGAACTCCCGGTGACTCTGCAAAGGTCGCTGGAGCCGATCACGGAGGCTGCCCGCGCCACCCTCGACCAGTTGCGCAAGGTCCGACCCGACGAGATCACCCTCGAGTTTGGCGTCAACCTCGCGGTGGAGGCGGGGGCTGTGATCACCAAGAGCCAGGCCGGTTGCCATCTGAAGGTGACCGTGTCCTGGAAGAGCGACGGCTCCTCATGACCGGCGCGGAGAACGAGACGCCAGACGGTCCGCCGGGGGGCGGCATCGCAGGCGATCTGCTCAGCGCCGTCGCCCAGATCCTGCGGCCGGACGGGTCGGTGGCCGGGGCAGGGTTCCTGGTCGCCGAGGGCGTCGTTGTCACCTGCGCGCACGTCATCGAGGCCGCCGGCGGCGGACCGGGGGCCGGTGCCGTGCTGTCCTTTCCCCATCTGGAGGCCGCAGGAGGCGTGGAGGGTGCAGTACTGGGCGACCTGTGGCGGGCCGCCGAGGCCGGGGACGTGGCGTTCATCCGGCTGAGGGGCGGTATGCCGGCCGGGGCGCGGCCGGTGCCGCTGGGCTCGGCGGAGGGCCGGGGCCATGAGGTGCGCTCGTACGGGTTCCCCGCGCAGGCCCCGCCGGAAGGGCACTTCGGGTACGCCGTGACCGGCGACCTGCTCCCGAGCACGGACGGCACGGGCCCGCACCTTCAACTGACCGCCGCGAACGACCTCACCACCGGTTTCAGCGGCGGGCCTGTCATGGACGAGGTGACTGGCCTGGTCATCGGCATGCTTACGGAGATCACCGCACCGGACAGGTTCGAACGGGGGCAGGGCATCGCGTACGTCACGCCGACCCAGGTCCTCCGGGAGATGCTGCCGGAACTGACCGAGCAGGACGTGTGTCCGTACCGGGGACTGGAACCGTTCACCGCGGAGCACGCCCGCTGGTTCCAGGGCAGGGCGGAGGCGGTACGGCAGGTCGTGACGAACCTCGCTCAGCAACGCCAGCTGACCCTGCTGCTGGGGCCGTCCGGTTCGGGCAAGTCGTCGCTGATCCAGGCGGGTGTGCTGCGGGCGCTGGCGGAGGGAGAACTGCCGGGCAGCGACCGATGGCTGCCCGTCCTCACCCGGCCGAGGCAGGACATGCTCGCGGAGATCGAGCGGGCCGGGTTGCCGGGGGCGAGCGACGAGGGAATCGTCGCGGCGGTCAACCGACGGCTGGCTGTCGACCCCGATTATCAGCGCGTCCTGCTGGTCATCGACCAGTTCGAGGAACTACTGGTGCAGACGGTCAACGGCCGCCTGCGGGAGCTGCTGTCGGTCATCGACGAGGTGACGACGGCCGCCGACGCTTACACGAAGACCACCGTCATCCTGATCATGCGGGACGACTTCTATCCTCAACTAGCCGCGCTGGCACCGAAGTTGCTGGAAGCTGCTATGCCCGGACTCCTCAATGTGCCGGGCACCCTGAGCCAGGAGGACTTGCACGACATCATCGTGCTGCCCGCGCGAGACGTGGGACTCCACTTCCAGCCGGGGCTGCCCGAACGGATCATCGGCGACGTCCTGGACATCACCCCGGAAGCGGCCATCACCCGCCAGGCGCCCGTCACCGTGCTGCCCCTCCTGGAAATGACGCTCAGCCAGCTGTGGCTGCGCAGACAGGACGGCCACCTCACGCACGAGGCGTACCGGCGCATCGGAGGAGTCAGCGGAAGCGTGACTACCTGGTGCGACAGCGCCCTGCGCGAACTGACCCCCGATCAACAACTCATCGCCCGGCGGGCACTGACCTCCCTGGTCCATCCCTCCGACCCCAGCCGCAACATCACGGCCGTACGGACCCAGGTTCCGCTGGACGAGCTCCGCATCCTCGCAGCGGACCCCGGACGCAGCGGGGAGAAAACGGTCGACGCGGTGATCGCCTCCCTGACCCGGTGTCGCATCATCACCACACAGACGCTCCGTGTGCCGCAACACCCTGACGCGCCCGGCGAGCCGGTGGCCGAACTGATCCACGAGGCGCTCATCCGCGACTGGGGCGCACTGCGGGAATGGGTCCAGCAGGACCGCCGCTTCCAGGAGTGGCTCGACCGCACGCGAGAGCGGCAGGCCCACTGGGCCGAGAAGAAAGACCCCGGGGACCTGTTGGGCAGGACGGCGCTGGCGGAAGGGCTGGAGTGGTCGCGCAGGCGGCGGCTCCCGGCGGAGATCGGGGCGTATCTGGAGGCCAGCCAGGCAAGGCAGCAAGCGGCGATACGCCGCACCAGGCGGGTGGTCGCGGTTCTGGCCGGCTTGCTGGTGCTGGCGTTGCTGGCTGTGGGAGGCGCCGTCTGGCAGTGGCGTACGGTCGTCGATGAGCGGCAGGCGGCACGGTCCCGCGAGTTTGCGGCACAGTCCGACGACCTCAGCTACACGAACCCCGACCTGGCCTCGCTGCTGGCCGTGCAGGCCTACCGCACCCATCACACCTCGGAGGCCGTCGAGAGTCTGCGGGCCGCCGCGGCCCTCCCGAGGCACCGTCGCTTGTACGGGCACACCGGCGAGGTGAAAGCCGTGGCCTTCAGCCGCGACGGCCGCACACTGGCCTCCGCCGGCGCGGACGGGACGGTACGCCTGTGGGACCCGGCAACGGGCAAGCCCGGGCGTGTCCTCCGGGGACACACCGGCGCGGTGACAGCGCTGGCCTTCAATCGGTCCGGCGACACTCTGGCGACCGGCAGTGCGGACAAGACCGTACGCCTGTGGGACCCGGCGACGGGCAAGACCCGTGCCAGACACGACGGATACACGGGCAGCGAACTCTCGGTCGCCTTCAGTCCGGAAGGCGACACACTGGCGGTCGGCGACGCCAAGAGCGCGCGCCTGCTCGACCCGGCCACGGGCGACACCCGAAGGACGCTCCCAGGGGCGAGGCGCCCGCTCGCCTTCAGCATCGACGGCCGCACTCTCGCCACCGGCGCCGCAGGCCGGACAGCGCGCCTGTGGGACCCGGCCACGGGCGAACTCCGCAAAACTGTCACCGGATTCCCGGACGAGGTGGTGTCGCTGACGTTCAGCCCTGACAACCACACGCTCGCCACCATCACCAAGGACGGCACCATTCAGTTGAGGAACCCGGCCACCGGCAAGCTCCGCAAGACCCTCGACTACGGAGCGTCTTGGCTGGTCTACAGCCCGGACGGCGTCACCTGCGCCACTGGCGACGGTGGCGTGGAGCTGTGCGACGCGGCCACCGGCGCAACGCGCGCGACTCTCACCGGACACTCCGGCAGCGTCCTTGGCGCGGCGTACAGTCCGAAGGGCCGCACCCTCGCCACCGCCGGCGGCGACGGAACGGTACGTCTGTGGGACGCGTCCGCGCTAACCAACCACGGCACCTTCAAGGAACCCACCGGCGAGGTGTACGCGATGGCGTTCAGTCCGAAGGGCCGCATCCTCGCCACCGCCAGCGACGACAACACAGCACGCCTGTGGGACACGACGACCGGAAGGGTCCGTCACAAGCTCAAGGGACACACCGGTGCGGTAAACGCGGTGGCGTTCAGTCCGAACGGCCGCATCCTCGCCACCGCCAGCGACGACCAGACCGTCCGCCTGTGGGACACGGCCACCGGAAAGTTCCGTCACAAGCTCACTAGACACACCGGTGCGGTAAAGGCGGTGGCGTTCAGCCCCGACGGCCGCACCCTGGCGACCGGCGGTGAGGACCACATCGTGCGCCTGTGGGATCCGGCCTCCGGTGCACTGCGTGCTCGCCTCGACAAACACAGCGAATCGGTGTGGGCGGTTGCTTTCAGCCCTGATGGCCACACCCTCGCCACAGGAGGCGCCGACTCTGCTGTGTGGCTCTGGGACGTCACCCGTCACAAGGCCCGCAGAAGAATCAGCGGACATACTGGCACCGTGTGGGGTGTGGCGTTCAGCCGTGATGGTCGTCATACCCTCGCCACGACCGGAGACGACGGAATCATCCTTCTCTCGGACGCGACCACCGGCAAGATGCGCCGCGCCTTCAGCGGAGACACCGACGGAGAGTACGCGCTGGCATACGCCCCCCACAGCCACACTCTCGCCGCCCTCGGTTATAAAACTGTGAAGCTGTGGGACACCGATCGGAGCAAGTCCCGCGCCCTCCCCAAGGCTGCCGACGAGATGCGGTCCATGGCGTTCAGCCCCGACGGCCGTACCCTGGCCGTCGGTGGCCCGACGGTTCAACTGTGGAGCGTCACCACGTCCCTGAATCCCGCCAAAGCCGTTGAACAAGTCTGCCGTGATCTCAACCGCGACCTCACCGCCGACGAACGCGCGGCCTACCTTCGCGACGAATCAGCGGGCCCCGTCTGCCCATCGCACTGACGGCGGGTCGTCCCGCACCCAGCCGTCAGAGGGTATGACACCTGATGCCCGATTCTTCGTTTCGTGTTGGTCGAGCGGGAAGGTCGCGGCCACGTCGGTCGACTACGGCTGGGGCTGCGCGTACAAGCCCTGCTCGGTCTCGGTCAGGATTCCGCGGTCGGCCAGCCGTTTGAGTTCGCTGATCAGCACCGGGACCTGGCGGTGGTTGAAGACCGCGTCGCCATACGGGATCAGGCTGCCCAGCATGGCCGGGGTTCCGCAGCAAATCAACGTCCTGGTAGACACTGCCCGGCGAACGTGCTGGTCAGCGCATCCGAAGGTGGTGGCACGTCCCAGAAGTCCTAGTGACACAGACCTTCGAAGTCTATGTTCTGACCTGCGGACTCGATGAGACTGGCTAGCGATCAGCCTGCTAGGGTCGCTGCCCGTGTACGTGAAGGCATCCACGCGCAAGGGCCGCGACGGCAAGACCGTGCGCTACCTCCAACTCGCCCACAACGAGTGGGACCCGGTCGCCAAGGCCTCGCGCACCAAGGTCCTGTACTCCTTCGGCCGCGAGGACCAACTCGACCGCCCGGCCATCGAGCGCCTCATCGCCGCGCTCGGCCGGATGCTCGACCCGGCCGGGGCCACGCCGGCCTCCGGCGAGGGCCTGACCCTGACCGACTCGCGCCCGTTCGGCGCCGCGCACGCCCTCGACGCCCTGTGGCGTCAGCTGGGTATCGACAAGCTCATGGCCAAGGAACTGACGGGCCGAAAGATCCCCGTCCGCGTCGAACGGGTGCTGTTCGCCCTGACCGCCAACCGTGCACTGGACGCCTCCAGCAAGCTGGCCGCCACCGACTGGATCGCCCACGACACCCTCATCGACGGCCTCCCCGAGATCAGCGACGACGCCTGCTACCGGGCGATGGACTGGCTGCTCCAGATAGAACCAGCCCTGGCGAAGAACGTGTACTTCCACGTCACCGACCTGCTCAACCTGGAAGTGGACCTGCTGTTCTTCGACACCACCAGCACCTACTTCGAGACCGAGGAGGCCGACGAGCCCGCCCCGCGCGACGCCGACGGCCGCCTGCTCCCCGAAGACAGCGACCCCCAACAGGCCGTCCACCACCGCGGATTCCGCGCCCACGGCAAGTCCAAGGACTCCCGCGACGACCTGCCCCAGGTCGTCGTCGGCATGGCCGTCACCCGCGACGGCATCCCGGTCCGCGTCTGGTCATGGCCCGAAGCGACCGCCGACTCCGACCTGATCCGCCAGGTCAAGCGCGACCTGCGTGAGTGGTCCCTCTCACGCGTCGTCTGGGTCGCCGACCGCGGCTTCACCTCCGCCGCCAACCGCCGAGCCCTCATGCAAGGAGGCGGCGGCTACATCATCGGCGAGAAACTCCGCTCCGGCTCTCCCGAGGTCACCGCCGCGCTGGCCCGCCCCGGCCGCTACAAGG
>NZ_JBEXPK010000158.1:0-8152 GCF_040612015.1 Streptomyces sp. NPDC006476
GCCTTCCAGACCTACCTCGATCAGCACGAGATCCCCCGGCCGAAGTCCTGGCGAACCCTGGGCACCTGACCTCGGCAACTCCAAGATCCCCGACAAAGTCAAGATCTACTACGTCACGAAGACCTCCGAGTCTGCTGGGCGCGCGAAAGATCGAGGTTAGATTTACACTCCCGCTTCGGGAAGCGCCAGCTGTCCAAAGCGAAGGTCATTCGTTCCTCATCTCGGTGAAGAGTTTCTTGGCCTTCGCCGTGTCCCACTTCACGGCGCTGCCCTTGGACGTGCTGAGAGCCGGGTCGGAGACGGGGACGTTGAGTTGCTTGCCGTTGCCGCCCGAGAGGCTGTTCATCGCGCGGAAGAGCGAGATGAGGGTCGGCAGATCCATGTTCTTGTCCACGACGAGGGTGTCCAGCGCCGCGCTCAGGGCAGGGTAGGTCCGGAATGGATCAAGTGCGGTGCCGGGTGAGGCGGCCTTGCGGGCAAGGGCGGACAGGAACTTTCGCTGGTTCCTGGAACGCCCGAGGTCGCCCTGCGCCTCCTGGTGCCTCTGGCGGACGAACGCCAGAGCCTCGGCGCCGTTCAGACTGTGACAGCCCTTCGTCAGGTTCTCTCCTGACTTCGTATCTTTGATACCCCGATTCAGGCACATTTCGACACCGCCAACTGCGTCCACGACGCCGACGAACCCCGCGAAGCCGATTTC
This sequence comes from Streptomyces sp. NPDC006476, assembly GCF_040612015.1. Taxonomy (NCBI): domain Bacteria; kingdom Bacillati; phylum Actinomycetota; class Actinomycetes; order Kitasatosporales; family Streptomycetaceae; genus Streptomyces; species Streptomyces sp. NPDC006476. The sequence continues at coordinate 701 of NZ_JBEXPK010000158.1, forward strand.
CACGTAATGGTCGATTCGTATGCCAGTGTTCAGCTCGATCGTTCGGATAAGTAGCCGGGGCCCGCCCAAGGAGTAGGCCGCGTTCAGCTTGTTCTTCGACGCCCGGTACTGCTTGTCGGTCTCTGGATCGACGTACGGCGGGAGGGCCAACCAGGAGTCGCGCGGGAGACTCACGATCGTGGTGCCGTGAGCGCCGGTGTGCAGGAGCATCATCGAGTCGGTCCGGCCACCGCCGGCCGTGCCGGTGTGCAGGTCCTTCCTTGCCTGCTGGGACAGTCCGTCACGGCTGTCGGAGCCCACGATGAGGTATGTGGTCCCCTTCCCCGGCGGCGGACGGTCCACGATCTTGCTCAGGTCAACTGCCCTGTCGAGTCTAAAGTCGGCCCAGGCGTAGGTGCCCGCACCTGTGAGAAGCAATGCGCAGAACAGGGCGGCGAGCCGACGAACGATCCGCCGACGCCGACTGGGGCGTACCCAGGAGGGTCTGACACTCCGGCTGTGGACGCCGCCGCCGTGCCGGACGTCTCCGCCGGCGCCGCTGCCGCTGCCGCTGCCGCTGTTCGGACCGAGGGTACGGCGTTCGTACGGCTCGGTGGTTGTTTTCCATGGCAGCTGTCCTATGGTGACCGGTTGCCGAAGTTTCTCGGTGGCCGCCGTGCCGGAACGGTGCATGCGGTGCCACTTCAGCCGGGTGCCGAGCAGGAGGGCGACCACGGACTGGATGACGACCAGATACATCAGCTGCCGGTAGACGAACAGCTGCAGCGGCATCGACCACAGGGACCGCAACCGCTCGCCGTCGAGCCGCAACGCGTAACCGGCACAGATCAGTTGGATGGACAGGAAGCCGAGCCACACGCCGGCCGGTCGTACGGGGTCGAGAAAGAGCACCCCGTATAGTGCGAAGAGGTCGACGACCGGAGCGATCAGCGGCAGGGCCACCTGGAAGAGGGCCAGATAGGTCAGGCCGCGGCGGGCGAAGCGACCGGCTGGGCCCAGCTCAGCGACGGCTCTGCGGTGCTTCCACATCGCCTGCAGCGTGCCGTAGCACCAGCGGTAGCGCTGCCGCCACAACTGCCGCAGTGAGGTGGGCACTTCGGTCCAGGCGACGGCCGACTCCTCGTACACCACCCGCCAGCCGGCCCGCCACAGGGCCATCGTGAGGTCGGTGTCCTCGGCGAGAGTGTCCTCGCTGACCCCGCCGATGCCCATGAGCGCGTCACGGCGGAAGGCGCCGATCGCGCCCGGAACCGTCGGCATGCACTCCAGCACCTCGAACATCCGCCGATCGAGGTTGAATCCGAAGACGTACTCCAGGTGCTGCCATCTGCCCAGTAACCCGCGCCGGTTGCCGACCTTGGTGTTGCCGCTGACGCCGCCGACGGCCGGATGGGCGAGCGGCTGGATGAGCCGGTGGATGGCGTCGACCTCGAAGACCGTGTCGGCGTCGGCCATCACCACGATGTCGTACGACGCGTTGGCCAGACCAGTGTTGAGGGCGGCCGCCTTGCCCGAGTTGGGCTGCCGGATCACCCGCACCCGGGCATCGCCGATCCAGGCGGCGAGGTCCGCCGTCTGATCCGTCGAGCCGTCGTCGATCACGATGATCTCGAGGTACGGGTGCGTGGAGGCGAGCAGTGAGCGCACGGTGGCCTCGATGCCGGCCTCTTCGTTGTACGCGGGAATGAGCACCGTCACTGGCTCGCTGACCTCCCGCAGCCAGGGCGAGCCGGGGCGGAGGCGGGTCAGGCGCCGGACGTGGGCTCGGGCAAAGACGATCAGCATCACCAGCCGCAGCACGCCCAGCGCTCCCGCCGCGCCCAGCACCCAGCTCATGGCCTGGGTGAATGCGTGACCGCTGGCAGTCGCCAGGATCAGCGCTCTGCCCTGCCATCGTTCGCTGGTGGAGACCCGTCTGTCGGCAGAGGGCAGGCCGACCGCATCCGTCACGGTGGTGAACCGATCGGCGTGCCGAGAGGCGAGCAACTGCTTCGTCTCCTGGTACGCGAGTTCCGTCTGGCTGAACTGCCGGATCAGGCCCTGCGCCGGATCACGGTCCGGCCGGTTCGCGGCGACCAGGACGTACCCGTCGCCTACGGCGCTTCGGGCCGCTTTCCACTCAGCGCCGCATAGCGTGTCCACCCGGGACGTCATCGGCATCCGCAGCAGGTTTGTGCGGACGCCCGCCGCACCCGCGAGGGTCTTCTGGGTGAGTGTCAGTTCCATCGCGGAGCGGACGCGAGAGGAGGACCCGAGGTCGGCTCCCGTGTACGTGTTGGAGCCGACCTCGTTGCCACCTGCGAGTATTCGTCTGACCAGGTCAGGATGCCGTGCCGCCTGTGCGCCGAACACGAAGAATGTGGCGTGCGCATGGTGCGCGCGCAGCAGGTCCAGCAGGCGCGGGGTCCATTCGGGATCGGGCCCACCGTCGAAGGTGAGCCCGACGGTACGGGCGGGCGCCACCGCGGAGAGCACCTGATTCCCGTCGATACGACGCAAGACGGGACCGCTCTCGTCCACAGCTCCCGGAACGGGCCTGGTGCACGGACGACGTGTCTTGGCGGCGTCCACCTCGTGGGTGGTCCAGCCCTCGAAGAGCAACGCGGCGAAGATGACGGGCAGGATCAGGGCCAGCAGCCACCAGTGCCCGCGGGGCTCTCGGAAACGGGCGTGCCGACGTCGTGTCGATCGACTCACGTCACCACTCCCGGCATGACGTTAAACACAGGAAAATCGGTATCTGTTCGGCCTTAATCAGCGACGGCAGGGAATACCTCAAGTCCGGTGCAATCCAGCGAAAGGAGGGCACCGACACGGTCGGTCGACGCGGTACCCGGCACCTGTGCGAGTCTGCCGGGACGGTTTCGCCGAACGGCCTCCGTCCCGCGCACCTTTGCATCCGCGTCCGAAGCTCTGTCCAGGTCCGTACCCTGCGGTACGTCCAAGAGCGCACGCAGGCCGGCATGTATCGGCGGGCTCCCGCCCGAAGACCCGTCATGATTGCCTCCTCACCAGCCGGATCAGCTGCCGCATCGCCGTCCGGGAATCGTCGAACTCGGGCGATGAGTAACACGGCGACGACGCGTATCGTCCGGCGATCAGGATCAACCCGTTGGATGCCGCTCGGCGAGCTGCTGCGTGTAGAGGCTGGCGGGGGCAGTGAGGGGCTTGCCTGCCGACTGTATCTCGCCCAGGACGTGGCCGGGCGAAGTCGGTTTGGGGGTTCCGGTGATGCCGATGGCCCAGTTGTGGGCAGTGGGCGGGTTCTCTACCAGCCAGTGGCCGGCTGAAACGTTGTAGAGGACGCTGTTGGCGCCCGCCCAGCCTTGACCGGAGCCCATCCAACTGCGGTCCTGCAGTTGGATGAAGCCGCTGGAGTCCATGGTCATGTGGTCGTAGAGGACCCCGGTCGCCCATTTCATGTGTGGGCCGGCGTCCATGCCTCGCGGTCCGGTGTTGGTGGCGGTGCAGTTCGTGAAGACGTCGGGTCCGGCGACGCGCCCCATGGTGGACCAAGCGTGGAGGTTACTACCGGTCACCGTGCAGGCGCTGACCAGATCCTGTTGCCCGCTGATGGTGTATGCCACGGGGGTGGCATGGATGTCCTGAGGAACCCCTTCCTGCAGGGATTTGGTGTTCAGCACGCTTACACGCAGAGCCTCGTTGCCGAGTACGTAGGCCTGTCCGAAGCGGGTTGCCGTGACGTTGCGCACCCAGGAATTCTCGGTCCCGTCGACGGCGACCAGGGTAGTTTGGAAGTAGCCGGAGTCGTGCCAGCTCGGTTCGGATTCCATGGCCCGGCCATCACCGGCAAGGTCTTCCACCCCCGACTCGCTGACGCGTTGAGCGAAGGTGTACTTCCATATGGTCGCCTGGGTGTATGCCTTCTCCAAAGCGTTGGTGAGCGGAACGTCGAGGGAGACAGTGGTGCCGGACACACCGGTGACGGTGCGTTCGAACTGAAGCCCGGAGCCGGGGGTCCACTGCTTGCTGGGCGTGCCGCTGGGCCGGTTGGGGATCTTGTCCATGCCAATGGCCGTGATCCAGTTCTTCTCCTGGGGCCGCTGGACGACGATCCGGTCGCCGACCTTGAGGGAGGTGGCGGCGCCGGTGGCATGCAGGGTGGTGGCGCCAACGGGTACGTAGGTGTCGGTCACCGGCAGTGCGGTGCCGACCCGGACTGGTTTGCCGCTCGCGGCGCCGATCTGGATGAGCGCGTGTGGCTTCCCGGTGCCTTGGAGCAGTGTGCGGTTGCCACCACTGGCGCCGGAGCCACGCAGTACGAGTCCGGAGGCCGTGATCCGTACGGTGCCTGACAGCCGGTAAGTGCCGGGCTTGAGAAGAACCGCTCCAGGCCTGCCGGTCGCTGCCACGGCGTTCAGGGCCGCTTGGATTCGGCCGGTGTCGTCGCCGCTCGGCGTCGGGGCGAGGGACTTCTCGACCGGGACACTCGGGATGGCCTTGTCCCCGGCGTGATAGCCGACCTGGGAGAAGTCCGGAATCCGGTTGCCCTGCTTGTCCTTTCGGTACTGCAGAGCGCCATTGCTGTATGTCAGCCAGTCGGTGCTCACGGCGGCCCGCGTGGCGCCGCTCTTCTCCGATGCGGACGCTGTAAACACTCCGACTCCCAAACCTGCGACGCAGGCCAGAGCCGTGGAGTAGACGATGATGCGGCGCCGCCGCCCGGCTGAGTTCATGCGGTGACGACGGAGAATTGGGTTGGTGCTGATCACAGCTGCAGAACTTTCAGGTCAGTTGGCCGTACGTTTCGCGGCCTTGGCAGATTCGAGGTCCTGATCGTGTAAGCGGTCTTTTCTCGCAGGTTCGCTGTCTCCAGCTGATGAGGGTTGAGTGCGGGTAGCCGTCGGGAGGCCCGGTAGCAGACCGGCGGTGTCGGCGGCAAAACGGGAGAAACCTGACGGCCGTCGTCTGCGCTGTCCGCTCAGTCGTCGCCTGGACCTCGCCATTCGAGTCGATCGCTCGTGCCCGCTTCCCGAGCGGCCGCTGCGGTGCCGTCGAAGCGCCACCGCTCCCCACTGCGAGACCTGGTAAATGTCCTATGTGTTTGTGACAGGTTGCGCTGGTACCACCCCGACATCGGAGTTGGCTCCACCCCACAGCGGGTGGGCGGCAGCGGGCTCGGACCACGTACTACCGCCTCTAGCTGTGTCTTTTCCCTTCCTCAGCCCACGGAGCGCGTGAGCTTCGGGCATCACAGGGTGGGGCCAAAACGAGTGTCGATCATGGAGAAAGTGGGGCCGAATCAACCTGGCGCAAACAGTCCTATGTGACGCCGCCCGCCGCGTCCGAGGACCACGCCCGGCTGGTGGTCCAGAATCTGGGCCGAGGCGTCAACCTCCAGGGGACTGATGGCCGTTGCTGTGTCCCGGCGCAATCCGCTGAGCGACCACCTGGCCCCTAAGCGAGCAACCGCGCGGGCAGTGCCTAGAGCACGGAGCCGATCTCGCCGGACACGACCCAGGCCGAGGCGGCTCTGGCCGCATTCATCGCCTACGCCACTCTCGCCGCCGGCGACGCTCCTGCCGATTTCATGCAGCTTGGCCGGCAGATCGAGGCGGCGTCCGCCTGAGCCCAATCCGTCCAAGGGATCCGCTCTTTCCGCCGCCATGAGGCGGAAGACCGGTGGCCATGCATCGGCGCCGGGCGGCCAAGCCTTACGCGGAAAAGACCGCGCGACGCCCCGTGGCGCCGGACGCGACGGAACCCCGCCTTCTGCCCGCGACTTCTGCGCGCCGCCCGCTGTCCAAGCCTCCCAAAGCGCGGCCCTGATCGACTCCTTCGACTCCTCCGGTTCTGTCTCTTCGTCCGGTATTGCCGCCCGCTCGTCGATGTCTCTCTCCGTCATCTCTTCTTCTCCCGGGCCTTTTCCGATCAGACAGCGAACTCCTGTTGGAGCTGGCCGGGCCGGTCAGCTCCAACAGGAGTTAGCCGGGCCGGTCAGCCGCCGATTGCGTTGAAGATGCGGGAGTAGGCGAATCCGGTTGCCTTGTCGTAGTCGTGCAGCTCCCAGAAGGAGAGTTCCTGTACGCCGTTCGAGGCTGCGAAGCGTTCGAGCTTCTTGGCGTCGGACTGGGAGAACACCTCGCTGTCGTCGTTGCGTCCGGCGATCGGCGTCAGGCCCATCTTGGCGTATGCGGCGGCCTTCGAGATCCCGTACAGGCTGGCCAGTTGACCCGATGTGGCACGGGCCGCGGACTGGGCGTCGTTCAGGGCGTTTTCACCATCGCCGAAGTCCATCGTCATGAGGTTGACGACGCTGACGTTCACACCCCGGTTCTTTGCGTCCCGCAGTACGCCCAGTTCCTGGGAAGGCAGGCCGTCGGGGTCCACGGCGAGCGTGTAGTCGACCTGGACGGAGGGGTTCTCGGACTGCAGGGCCGCGAGCGCCTTGTTGCGCCGGGTGTTGGCGGCGGAGTCGCCCAGCACATCGCCTTCGATGTCGAAGTCGAGCCGGGTGATGCGGTAGGCCTTCACCACGTTCTCGTAGGCCGCGGTTAGCGAGGAGACCGAGGTGCAGGTCTGAGCCAATTCGCCGCCCGACTCGCCGCCGAAGGAGACGATGACGTCACCGCCTGCTTGCTTGAGTGCCTTCACCTGGGAGGCGAACGCTCCCACGGAGGAATCGTCTGCCTCCCACTTGGGCGTGCATCCGGACCGCGGGATCAGGAACGCGAGGGTGTAGTCCTTCACTCCGGTGGCCCTCATGTCGGCGGACATGTCTCCCTTGTCCGACCCCGTGATCTGCAGGTATGGAGCTGCGTAGTGATCCGGGAACGCGCTCGCGGCCTGAGCCGTACCGATGCCGCTCAGTGCGGTGGTGGTGACAGCAACCGGCAGCGCTGCCACCATGCCGAACTTGTAAAGCAGTTTCATGGATACCTTCCGAAGAGGGGCCGACGGGCCGTGGGGGGTGCGAGACATGTCAGATCGCCAGCACCATTGGCCGGGCTCTGGGTGTTCCGTACGAAGCACGTGGTTCCGGGCCCGAGATGATCGTGGATGAGGGACGGCGGACGGCAGCGAGTGCTTAGCGATGTCGCCCGACATGACTGCGCAGTCGGTCCGTTGGCCCACATCCTTTCCCAACTACGACCGAATGGAATGCAACCCTCCCGGCCGGATCCGCACTCAGATGTCGGGAGGTAGGGGCGGGTTCATGATTGCGCACTGTTCCTTAAGCGCACCTCAAGCACGTGCTAAGGCGAACTTTCGTGACGCGTTGAACCTTCCCGCCGAGTAGCCGAGGGGATTCTCACCCCTCGGCCCGTGACGATCTCTCGTCATACGGCTCTTGTCGTTCTGGTCACCAGACGCGGGGGGTGCTTCTATCTGTTCGGTCAAGGTCTGTGGGCTTGGTCAGGCTGTTTGTTCGTGCCCGGGTTCGTAGAGGGCACGGTGCTTGATGGCGGGTACTGCCGGGCGGGAAACCAG
>NZ_JBEXPK010000159.1:0-7882 GCF_040612015.1 Streptomyces sp. NPDC006476
GGCGCGGCGTCCTGAAGCAGCTTCGCCGCCCTGGTCCAACTCGGCCCGTCCTCGCCGCCGTCCCCATGACCGTGCCCATGCCCGTGATGCGCATTATCCGACACTGAGAAACACCCTCCAGTATGTCCACGAGCGGACGCCATGCCGTCCGCCCCAAGCGTGACCGCACAGTCAGTCGCGACAACGGCTCGTATATCCAGACCGGGCGATGCCCAGATCTGTGACAGCGGAGCCGACGGGCTCCAGCCGATCGCGGGCTCGACGTCAGAACGCGCAGCGGCGTTGTGGTCAGAGCAGCGCTTGGGTCTTCGGATGTGGAAGACGCCCGACAGCCAGTTCAATGTCACAGCTTCGGGACGTGATTGGTCTTCACAAGTATGAGTCAATCCTTGCAGTCCAAGACCGACATTGATGAGCCCGTCACCTTGATCAAGAACTACACAGTGCCAGCGGGGGAAGCCGAGTACTTCATCGACGTGTACCGGGAGAACGCCCAGATCATGTCGACCCAACCTGGTTTTCTTCGCTCCCGCCTGCACAGGGCGCTCGTCGACGCGCCGGAGGTGCGGTTCGTGCACATCGCCGAATGGAGTTCGGGCACCGCGCTCGACAGAGCCACCGCCAACCCCGAGTGGCTCGCCTCGCTTCGGCGCATGTTCGATGATCCCGGTCTTCACATCACCTCAGAACCCGCCGGCTATCGCGTCGTGGTCGAACTCCAACCCTCCTGACTTCGGCCGCAGGGCGGTGAGTTGAGCCAGTCGTAACCTTTCAAGGGGCGACGGGGCTCGACCACCGCCAGCCGGCCCCTTCCACGGCGACGTCACGCACCGCCGCTCCGGCCCCGGCTCCGGCCCCCCGGTCACCCCGGCCCCGGCGCCCGCCGCGACCTCCGGTGACGACGGCGCCTACGTGACCCCGCCGGTGCGCAAGCTCGCCGGCGAGAACGGCGTCGACCCGGCCGGCGTCAAGGGCACCGGCGTCGGTGGACGACGGCGTCTCGAGACCGGACCGCCGCTCATCCCAGTGCGGGGACTTGTTCCTCGTCCGGTTGAGGGGCCGCGCCGTACGTGTTCCCCCGGAGATAGCGGAGCAGGTCTTCGTCGGTGTCCCCGGCGGCGAGTTCCCGCACGGCCTCCTCGACCGCCTGGTGGAGGAGCGGCGAACCCACCCTCAGTACGTCGTGTGCGACGGCGGTGAGTTCGGTTTCGACGCTCCGACGGTCATGCAACGAGGTGTGCGTGATGATCAGGCCGCGGTCCCGCAGACGCGCCACGAGACGGCTGGTGGCGGACTGGCTCAGTCCTATCCCGTTGGCCAGGTCGTTGAGGTACAGCAAGCCCGTACCCGCCCGCATGCCCTCCGCCAAGGCGCGAAGGGCGTAGAACTCGCTGACCCCCAGGCCCAGATGTTGATGAAGGTGTCGCTCGATCCGGGTCTCGATCCGGCGATGGACAAGGGTCAGTGTGTTCCACTGCGTGATCAACGTGGCGTCGTCACTCATCGGGGATGGCCTCCATGCTGTCCGCAGCGCCCGACCGCTTCTGCCGGAACGACGTCCCAGCAGGAGGAAGCGGCGTTGAGCCGCCGCCGCTTGCCTGTACCGAGTTGACAGGCCAGCGGCCATCGTTGTGACAGCCATGTTCCTTATGCCGCTTGTCTTGCCGATGGGTGACCCGGACGAAGCGATCGAGGAGTCGGCGGCAGCAGGCGGTGCACGTGGCCGTCGGGGGCGAGCAGTCGTATGAGGCCTTCCAGGTCACCGGTGCCGGCCGCGGTCCGGAAAGCGGCGACGAGGCGACGGTGTGACTCAGCAGGGACCGGTCGCTCGCGGCCGGCTTCCAGGCGGATCTGCGCGCGGTGGACCATTACCCGTGCGTTCGGGGCGCTGATCCGAAGCAATCTCGCAAGATCGGCATAGGCGTAGTCGAAGCTCTTCCGCAGTAGGTAGGCGGCCAGCCCTTCCGGCGTCAGCCTCGCCATGAGCAGCGCCAATGCCGCCTCGACGGCCACGGCTTGCTCGGCACGCAGCACGGGATCCTGGGCGGCCCGGTCGCCGAGGCCGACCAAATGCGACTCGGCCGGGATTTCGTGGCGGTGCCACGCGGACTGAATCACGTTGATCGCCAGACGGGTCGTTGCCGTGGTCAGGAACGCGGCCGGATTCTCGATCGACGCGCGGTGGGTGAGCTGCCAGCGCAGCCACACCTCCTGGACCACGTCCTCGGCTCCCGAAACGTCGCCGAGGATTTGGTAGGCGATGCGGAACAGCCGTGTCCGCTGGGCCAGAAAGTCGTCGAGGGCGAGGTCCAGGTCGTCCTCGGCTGGCTGGGCGACAGGCGGTTCGGCGTGCGTCGTCGCCTCCGGGCTGGGCGCGGACATCGAGGACTCCTCTTCGTGGGCGGCGCCCATCGAGGGCATTGGTTCCACCCTCGGTCCGCAGCACTGCTCACCGCGCCCTTGGTGCCCGTGGTCGAGTCCGTAGGGACCCCATGGGGTCCCCTGGGGAAACCGGAGGACCCGGGGCAACCCCGGGGCCCGCGACCTCAGCCGGTTTGCGCCGCGCTCACGTCTGTCGTGTCCGTGGCCGGGGCGCTCGCGATGGTAGCCGGCAGCGCCCGTCGTGAGTTGATCCCGAGCTTCGTGTACACCTTCCGCAGGTGCCACTCCACGGTGTGTGGGCTGATGAACAGCTCCGCGCCGATCTTCGCGTTCGTCATGCCGCGTGCGGCGAGAGTCGCGATCTGCGACTCCTGTGGGGTCAGGGCGCTCGCCGGCTTGGTTTCCCGCGCCCGGACGTGCTCGCCGGTGGCGATCAGCTCGCGGCGGGCCCGCTCGGCGAACGCGTTCGCCCGCATTCCGTCGAACATCTCGTGCGCCGTGCGAAGGTGCTCTCGGGCCAGCGAACGGCGGCGTGTCCGGCGCAGCCACTCGCCGTACAGCAGGTGGGTGCGTGCCAACTCCACCTTCACGGCCACGCGGTCGCGGCCGAGCTCCTCGATCGCGATCCGGTACAGACCATCGGCCTCGTCCCCGTCGGTGAGGAGAGCACGGCTGCGTGCGGTGACGCCACGGGCCCAGCCGGTATCGGCGGCGCGGGTGAGTTCGACCAGCCGGGCAAGCGAGGCACGGGCCTGGCCGAGCTCGCCGCACCGGGTCGCGGCCTCGACGTGTTCGACCAGCGACAGGCCGGTGAAGTTGAACCCGTCGTGGTCGATGCCCGAGCGAGCGGCCACCAGAGCCTGGTCGTAGCGCGCCAGGCCGTTGAACAGCACGCCTTGGACGTAGCCCGAGACGCCCAGGAGGCCCACCTCGCCGTGCAGTGACGCGGTCGCCTTGGCGTCTTCGATGAGGCTGATGGCAGCGTCCTCGTCGCCTCGCCACCCAGACAGAACAAGCGTCGCGTATTTGTGCGGGGCGTGGCCCGTCGCGGCGGCGAGCGCGTCGGCTTCGTCCATCATCCGGGCCGCCTCGGCGAAGTCGCCGGTGTGGATGTGCACCCCGCCTGCGTAGACCAGTGCCGGTGGCAGCGCGCCGAGCGCTCCGATGTCACGAGCCAGGCGCACCGCACGAGTCGCGAGCATGTCCCACGCGGTCAGGTCCCAGGCGTGGTGAATGAACGCCTCCAGTGCGACCGGGGCCAGGAGAAGCCAACGCATCGTCGCCTCCCGGGTGCCGACGTCCTCGTGTACAAGAGGTTCCAGCGCGCGGCGCAGCGCCGCTCCACCGGTCTCGTAATCGCCTGTGAGGAGCGTGGCTACACCGTCCAGGAGCAGGTCGGCGGCCTCGGAGCCCGAGGAGGGTGCCCCGGACCCGCGGGCCGCGATCGCCGCGGCGCGGGCGCCCGTCGGACCGTGGAGCCTGCCTGCGAAGATGGTCGCGCTGATCGCCTCGAGGTAGGTCTCCCGTGCCAGTGGCGAGTCGGCGGCAGCAAACTGTGCGGCGGCGTCAAGGAGCAGAGGTGCCGCCTCGTCGCTGCGGTGGCGGGCGAAGAGGATCCTGGCACGCAGGCGCGCCAGGCGGGCGCGGTCCAAGGGGCTGAGGGGACACATTTCGGCCAGCGTCGCCAGTTCCGTGGCGCGGTCGGGCGCGGCGGCCGAGAAGTACGCCTCGGCGGCCGCGAGGGCTCGGCGCCCCCGCTGCCAGAGGTCCGGCGTCACCTCGGCCGCGCGCTCCAGAAGTACCGCCTCGGCGGCCATGCCGCCGCGCTGCCGCGCTCGGCCGGCGGCCTGCTCCAGCCCCGCGGCGACCTCCTCGTCCGGCCCGTCGGCGGCCTGCGCGGCATGCCAGGCACGTCGGTCGGGGTCCAGGACCGGGTCCGTGGCCTCGGCCAGCGCCCGGTGCACCGCCCGGCGTTCCTCGGGCCCGGCTCCGTGGTAGACCGCCGAACGGACCAGGGGGTGCCGAAACCGGACGGACTCACCGAACTCGATCAGGCCGGCCGCCTTGGCCGGTCCGGCATAGGGAGTGATCTTGAGAGAGGCGGCGGCGCGGACCAGCAGGCGCGCGTCACCCACCGGTTCCGCCGCGGCGATCAGGAGCAGTGTCCGGGTCTCCGGGGGCAGCGAAGCGAGGCGACTGGCGAAGTCGCGTTCGACGCGGCTCACGACCGGCCCCTGGACACTCGGAGAACTCGATGAGTCCAGGCCGTAGGCCAGCTCCGCAGCGCTGCGACCGCGGGAGAATTCGAGCAACGCGAGCGGGTTGCCGTGCATCTCGGCCACGAACCGGTCCCGGATCCGCTTCTCCAGCCGCCCACCGACGGCGGCTTCCAGGAGCTCTCCGGCCGCGGCGGTGTCGAGACCGGAGAGCCGTAGCGCCGGCAGTCCGCTGAGTGCGGCCTGCCCCTCGGGGTCCCGTACCGCGAAGGCCATCGCGACCGCCTCGGCGAGCAGTCTCCGGGCCACGAACTCCAGGGTCTGCAGGGACACTTGGTCCAGCCACTGAGCGTCGTCGACCAGGACGAGCACCGGTCGGGTCTCCGAGGCCCGGGTGAGCAGGGTAAGCACGGCGAGGCCGACCAGGAAGCGGTCGGGCGGGTCGCCGGCCGCCATCCCGAACGCTACGCGGAGGGCTTCTCGCTGGGGTCCCGGTAGCTCTTCGAGTTCGTCCAGGAACGGCGCACACAGCTGATGCAGGCTCGCGTACGGCAGTTCCATGTCGGCCTCGATGCCGCGCGCCCAGGTCACCTTCACCCGTGACGCCTGCGCGGCCACGTACTCGAGGAGCACCGACTTTCCGATGCCGGCTTCGCCGCGGACCACGAGGACTCGGGAGCCACCTTCGCGCAGGCCGACCAGCATGTCGTCGAGCGCCGCACACTCCCGATGCCGGCCGACCAGGTCGGGAAGGGGGCTGGCGATCATGCGACGCGGCTCCTTCGAGGAATCCGAGGGGGGAGTCATACACAACGTTTGTTCGGAACGAGCCTTGCAACGATACCTGGGGTGGGTCCCCGCCGCGTGTGTCGGGTTGCTGTGATTGACCCCACGTCAAGAAATTCCCCTGATGCTGTCACACACGGTGCCACTATCCGGTCGACCACTGCCCATGATGTCGTCTGTCCGCTGTCGCAGGAGGTCCCATGTCTTCGCTCGGTCACCAGCTCGCCACGTCCGTCCTCGTGGTGGGGGCGGGCAAGTCAGGGCTCCGAGCGGCCATCGAGGTCGCCGAGGCCGGTGTCGCGGTCATCGCGGTACTCAAGCGCCCGGCTGACGATATCCACACTGTCACTGGATTCAGTGGTTCCGAAGGAGTATCCGCGATCCCCAGTGCCAGCCCCGGGCGCAGTGACGCGTGCGAGCGGCATGTGGCCGACACGTTGCGTGAGGGCCACTTGTTGGCCGACCCGCGCACCGCCCAGGTCGTGGCCCACTACGCCGCTCAGGGATTCCATGACATGGGGCGCTACGGCATGCGTTTCGACCGCCAGGGCGACGGCGGGCCCGCCCGGCGCCTGCTTGGCGACGGCAGGTACCGCCGCGCCGCGTTCACCGGCGAGTACACCGGCCTGGAGGTGCAGCGAGCGCTCCACGACCGCGCCAAGCAGCTCGCCATTCCCGTTTTGCCTGGCGTGTACGTCACCCGGCTGCTGGTCGACGACGGGATGGTGTTCGGTGCCTACGGATTCGACGTCGTCGATGGCTCGCGCTACCTCGTGCACGCCGATGCAGTGATCCTCGCGACCGGAGGGCACACGCGCGTCTGGCGGCGTACGTCCTCGCGTCGCAACGAGAACACCGGCGACTCCTTCCGCCTCGCCGTCGAAGCCGGTGCCCGGTTGCGCGACCCGGAGCTGGTGCAGTTCCACCCCGCCGGGCTGATCACGCCGGAGAACGCGGCCGGCATGCTCGTCAGCGAGGCGGCACGCGGCGAGGGCGGTGTCCTGCTCAACAACCTCGGTGAGCGGTTCATGACGCGCTACGACGCCGAGCGCATGGAGCTTTCCAGCCGGGACAGGGTCGCGCTGGCGTCCTATACCGAGATCAGGGAGGGACGCGGCACCCAGGCCGGCGGCGTCTGGCTCGACCTGTCCCACCTGCCGCGCGAGACGGTCCTGACACGGCTGCCGCGGGTGCACCAGACCCTGTTGGACCTGCAGATGCTCGACATCACCCGCGACCCGATCGAGGTAGCGCCGACCGCCCAGTACTCCTTGGGCGGCGTCTGGGTCCGGCCCGAGGACCACAGCACCGATGTCGACGGGCTCTTTGTGATCGGAGAAGCGGCGAGCGGTCTGCATGGCGCGAACCGGTTGGAGGAGAACTCGCTGATCGAACTACTCGTCTACGGCCGGATCGCCGGCCGGGCCGCCGCGGAGTACTCGGCCAGGCTTACCAGCCAGCAGCGGTCGCCGGCAGCGATTCGCGCCGCGGAGGCGGACGTGAGCCGACTTCTGGCCGCCGACGGCGACCAGGGCGTCCGCGCGTTGCAACGGTCGGTGCGCCACCTGATGACGGAGCGCGCCGGTGTCGTGCGGGACGCGGCCGGGCTCATCGCCGGACTCGCCGGACTCGACGAGATCGAGGCCCGCATGGCGGACGTGGGTGTGCACGTCGACGTCGGCGGCTTCCAGGACCTCGCGTACGCCTATGACCTCAGGTCCACCGTTCTCGCCGCTCGCGCGACACTGGAGTGCGCCCTGGAACGGCGGGAGACGCGGGGCTGTCACCACCGGTCCGACTACCCCGATGCCGACCCGGACCTGAAGGTCAACATGGTGTGGTCCCCGACGACCGGGGTGCGCCGCGAACCCGTCCCGCCCATCCCCACTCACATCGCCGAGCTGATGTACGACGTCTCGGCCGATGCCGAGTTGCTCGAATAGGAGCCGCTCATGAGGGCCGCCGCCATCGGGGATGTCGTCGAGTTCACTGGTGCCGACGTGCACCAGGTGCCGGGCCGGTCACGTGCGCAGTGGCATACGACCGGGCCGGTGGCGCGGCCCATATGTATCGGGCGGAGCAGGCCGTAGCGGGCAAGGTGCGCAGGGTGGAGGGCACCAGGTGCAGCATGTGCGTCACGTGCGCGATGCGGCCGGTCCTCACCGGCACCACATTTTCGCCGTACCCACGACAGCACCGCCGTCGCCAGGTTCGGCGACGGCGGTGCTGTCGTAGGCGGTTGGCGCGTCAGCATCATGCTGTGCCGCTGGACATCGCCTCCGGCGCGACCCGCAATCCGGGGTGTCCGCGGGAACGGCACGCGGCGCTCGACGAGCAGGGATTCCTGCCGCATCGAGCTCTCCTCCCCGGGCGGGGGCTCGGGGAGGAGAGCGCTGAGTCAGACGGTGGGTCGCGGGGCGCGGAGGTGGGCGCGCTGCTTGAGTTCCTCTTCGTCGACGAGTTCGAGCATGGGCTTGCCCGGCGCGCACATCATGGTG
>NZ_JBEXPK010000160.1:0-7820 GCF_040612015.1 Streptomyces sp. NPDC006476
CGTTCAGGCTGCCCTCAGCTGCACTAACCTGCTGCGACAGGCCAGCGGCGGGGTCCTTTCACCCCCGCTCGGAATGGAGGCGCCTCGTGGCGCACGATCGCGTATTTCCAGTCGATCCGGGTGCGGACCGCGTCCGCCGCCGCCCGATCGGACAGATTCTCCGCGAACTGCAGCACCGACACCAGCGCCAGCTGCCCCGGCGACAATCCCGGCCTGCCGTCATCCGGGTACAGAGCGGCGAACTCCTCGTCCTCGAACAGGACATCCAGCCGGTCCCGGATGCTCATGGCCGGGGTGCCCTTGGGACACGCCGCCCGCGCTGTCCGCACCGTCCTCACCGGAATCCGCTGAAAATTCCTCGGCCGTAACGACACCGCACCCACACCCCAGAACCCGAGGTCACCCCGCACATGCTCAGCGAAGCACCCCACCGCCCTCCCGTCAGCCCTTCCCACAAGATCACCAACAGAGTCACACCGGTGATTTAGGTGTTTTTTCGGCGGATCGGCCTGGGCTTTGTCGGCGCGACCAGCGTCGCGCGGGGTGCGTCCGGCCGGGGTGGGTTGCGGTGCTGGGTGCGCTTGAGTTTCCAGTTGGACATCTTGCGCTTGATGACGCGGGGGTTGGTGCGTAACCGGCGTGGTGGCAGGGGGCGTTCGCAGATCTCACGCAGGGCCGTGGCCAGAGCCCGGGTCAGCCGGGAGGGGGGAAAACGCCGCTTGGTCGGTGACGTGGCGGCGGACGATGCGCAGGGTGCGGGTGAAGGACATCCGGTCGGGGTCTTGTTCCGCCTGCCGGGCGGCTTGGTGCATCAGGCCCCGCAGGGCGTGGTGCACCAGGAGGAAACCGAAGATCTCCTGCTCGACGCCGTCCGGGTACTGGGAGCGCAGGACCAGACGGGGACCGCCCTGGTGGGTCTTGATCTCGTCCAGGGTGTTCTCGATCTCCCACCGTTGGGCATAGAGCGCGGCCAGGGAGGAGGCGGATGCGGCCTTCGGGTCCAGGACAGTGGTGATCAGCCGGTAGACCGTGCCGCCGGGAACCAGGGTGTACTCGATGACACGGACGGCGGCGGGGTCCTGACGGCGGTTCTTGTCGCGGGCGGCGACGATCTCGGAGAGATAGGAGCCGTCCTCCAGCAGGGCCCGCACCGGCAGCACAGCATCGTTTTTGACCCGCCACAGCAGGTCGGCGCCGGTTGCTGCGGCGGCCCGCCACAGGTCGAATCCGCGAAAGCCGCGGTCGGCCAGGACCAGCATGCCCGGCTTCAGCGCAGTGAACAGGCGCTGGGCCAGCTCGGTCTCATGGACGGCCAGCGGTCCGCACTCGGCTGCGAAAACCGCATGGGTGCCGCACTCGACCAGCGCGGCCACCCTCGCCTGCGGATAGGCGCTCTTCTCCTGTCCCCGGCTGGTGCCCGGGCGGCCGAAGAAAGAGGCATTGGCCTCGGTGTCCGGCACGTCGAAGGTGGTGCCGGACACCGCGATCAGCCGCCAGCCTCGATACCAGGACCCGCTTGTCTCCTCGGTGGCCACCGGGTGGCACACCCGGGCGAACAGCACCCGCAGTGGCTCCGGGCCCAGCCGCAGCCGGGCCCGGCCGATCGCCGCGGTGGTCGGTACCCGCCACGTCCCTTTCCACCGGCCCATCCGCTCCAGACCGTGGGTGAGCAGCCGCGCGACCTCCTCATATCCCTGCCCCGCGAACAGGCACATCGCCAGTACGAAATAGACCACCACCCGGGCCGGCAGCAGCCGCTGCCGCTGCTCGCCACGGCCGCACCCCGGGGCGTACGCCCCAACGTTGATCGGCTACCCAACAAAGCGAGACGCCATCCGATTCAGCCGGTCAGCCGCTTGCCCGCCACTGTCAGCCACGGAAAGCCGCCCGGCCGCAGATGCAGCAGACTCCACACGTGCCGGCGCACCCTCGCCCGAACCTTTGCGATCCCCGCCAGGGTCGCCTCGTCGAGTGCGGCCAGCATCCGGCGGGCGGTGGAGTGCGAGGCCGCCAAACCGAACAACGGTCGGTGATGTAACTGGAGTTGCTCGGCCTCCGACAGGTTCGCTGCCCCCAGCACGATCCCGACCGCGAGCTGGACCAGCACTGCCGCACGGTTCGCCAGCCGGCCACGGTGCTGGACGGCAGCACCTTCGCCAGCGCGTCCGTCAGTCCCGTGCGGTCCGCACACCGGCGCAGCAGCACCGCCCCGGCATGCCCAACAGCCTCTTCCCGTCAGCCACCACGGACAGCCGACGGTCCCAGCCTGTACGCTCAACCACCAGAAAGGTGCCCTGACTTCTGCAGCGGATATGACTTCGACACTCACATCCTTGCAGGTCAACGGCACCTTTCTGCTATCGGGTCGTCAGCTCGCCCAATTCCGCTGAATACCTGAGGTTAAGCATACGGCCCGAGGACACCGGGGAGGCCCCGGGCCGTATGCGCACCACAGCAACACAAGGCTTCCCCATCGAGTGCTCGCGCGCGTCGCCGCACGCTGTGGTTCCTCCATCATCACCCGTGGGCTCCTGACCCAACAGAGTCATACGACCCGCCCGCACTCGCAGCCGGTGGCTGTTCAGACCATTTCAACCTGTTGTCACCGCCTACGGATACCGTCATTTCGGGCGCCAAGGCGCGGGTGAGGAGACGATCATGACGACGGTTCCGTGTTGGGCTCGAGTGAGCGGTCCGCTGGCTCCGTACGCCGAGGGCTTGCGAGTTGATCTCGAGCGGCTGGGTACACGCCGCTGACAGCGGCCGGGCACGTGCGGTTGGTGGCCCACTTGAGCCGCTGGATGCTTGAGCAACACCTGGCGCCCTCGGAGTTGACGCAGACCCACGGTGGACGCCTACTTCGCCGAGCGTCGTGCGTTCGGCTACGTCAACTCCGTCACCGGCCGGTCCCTGCGACCGCTGCTGGACTACCTGCGGAACTTGGGGGTGACCCCGACAGCAGCACCGGCGGCGCCGAAGGCACCGGTGGAGGTGCTGTTGGCCCGCTACCGGGACTACCTGAGCGTCGAGCGGGGCCTGGCGACTAGGACCGTTGAGCTGAACGTACGCCTGGTTCGACCGTTCCTGCTCGGCCTGGCGGATACCGAGGGCCGCCTTGACCTGGGTGGGTTGGACCCGGGTGAGGTAACCACGTTCGTACTGGAGCAGTCCCGCACGCGACCGGGTTCAGCGGGCCGGATAGTGACCGCGCTGCGGTCCCTGCTCAGTTTCCTCCATATCGGCGGCCTGATCGAGAGGCCGCTGTCCACGGCGGTGCTGACAGTGCCCGGCTGGACGCAGACGCCTGCCCAAGGGGCTGCCGGACGAGCAGGTCGCAGCGCTACTGGCCTCCTGCGATCGAGGTTCGGCGACCGGGCGCCTGGATTTCGCGATCCTCACCTTGCTCATCCGCCTCGGCCTGCGGGCCGGAGAGGTCGCCGCACTGGCCTTGTCCGACATCCACTGGCGGCACGGTGAGATCACCGTGCGGGGCAAGGGCAACCGTTGTGACCGCTTACCGCTGCCGGCCGATGTCGGAGAAGTCATCGTCGACTACCTGCGCGACGGGCGTCCGGAGCGCGCGCAGGACCGCACCGTCTTCGCCCGCGCGCAGGCTCCCTACCGGGCGCTGACTTCCAACGGCGTCACCACCGTGGTGGCCATCGCGGGCCGGCGGGCCGGACTGGGCCTGATCGGCGCCCATCGGCTGCGGCACTCCGCGGCGACCGCAATGCTGAGCGCGGGCGGATCGCTGACCGAGATCGGGCAGGTGCTCCGTCATCAGCACCTGCTGACCACCGCGATCTACGCGAAGGTCGACCACCGGACGCTGCGGCAACTGGCCCGACCCCGGCCCGGTGACGCGGCATGAGCACTCTGCGGTCTCTACGGCTGGAACTGGACCACTACTTGAGCCTGCGCCGCATGCTGGGGTTCAAGCTCCACAACGTCGGACGGCTGCTGGGCCAGTTCGTCGACTACCTCGATGAGCACGGCGTTCATACGCCCCCCACCGAGTCCGGGCTGGCCTGGGCGACGCTGCCCGCTGAAACTTCGAGCACTGGCGGGCGATCCGTCTGTCAGCGGTGCGTGGCTTCGACGCGTATCTGCACAGCATCGACCCCAGCGTCGAGGTCCCCCCGGCCGGGCTGATCCGCCATGGGCCGGACCGCGCCACCCCCTATCTGTATTCCGAGGCGGACATCCTCAGGCTGCTGCGGGAGGCCGACGGACTGCGTCCGCAACTGCGAGCGGCCACCTACCAGACGTTGATTGGCCTGCTTGCGGTCAGCGGCCTACGCGTCGGCGAGGCGATCGCATTGGACAGCGCCGACCTCGACCTCGACAACGAGCTGCTGATGGTACGGCACACCAAATTCGACAAGTCCCGTCTGGTGCCGCTGCATCCGAGCACGCTCAAGGCCCTGCGACGCTACGTGGACCTTCGTGACCGGACGCGTGGGCATCCGGCATGCCCGGCTCTGCTGGTGTCTTCCACCGGGGCCCGGTTGCTGCACTCGAACATCGGGCTCGTCTTAACCCAACTGGCCAGCCAGGCCGGCATCACTCGCCGCTCGGCGTCCTGCCGGTCGCGAATCCACGACCTTCGGCATCGTTTCGCGGTGTTCACCGTGCTGGACTGGTACCGCGAGGACGTGGACGTGGCGGCCATGATGCCCCGGCTGTCGACGTATCTGGGGCATACCGATCCGAAACATACCTACTGGTATCTGTCGGCCGCCCCGGAGTTGATGGCTCTGGCCGGACAACGCCTGGACTCTCACCTGGCAGGTCACCCATGAACACCCTTGCGCCGCTCCTGCAGTCGTTCTTCACCGACCGTCTCGTTCGGCAGCGCCACGCCAGCGACCGCACGATCGCCGCCTACCGCGACACGATCAAGCTGCTGCTGGTCTTCGCCGCCGACCAGACCGGGAAGCCACCCTCCCGTCTGGATGTCGCCGACCTGCACGGATCGTTGATCGGTGCGTTCCTCCACCACCTGGAGGCCGACCGCGACAACGGCGTCCGGACCCGCAACGCCCGCCTGCCCGCGATCCATTCGCCGTTTCGCCACGCGGCTCTGCAGCGTCCCGAGGACGCCGCGGTCATCGCGCGGGTACTGGCGATCCCGCCCAAGCGCTTCGACCGCTCTCAGGTCACCTACCTGACCGAGGAGGAGATCAACGCGTTGCTCGAAGCCTGCGATCAGGCAACCTGGACCGGCCGACGCAACCATGCACTACTGATGCTGGCCTGCCAGACCGGGCTCCGCGCCAGCGAGCTGACCGGATTGACCGTGGGCGACGTGCATTTGGGCGTCGGCCCGCACGTCAGCTGCCTGGGCAAGGGGCGCAAGCAGCGCATTACCCCGCTGACTGTGAGCACTGTCGCCAGGTTGAAGAACTGGATGAACGAACGTGGCGGCCTTCCCTCCGACCCGCTGTTCCCCGCACGTCGAGGCGAGGCACTGAGCCGCGACGGGCTGGAGCGACGCATCACCAAGCACGCGGCCACCGCCACACGCTCCTGCCCGACTCTGCTCGGCAAGAAGGTCTCACCGCACGTCATGCGTCATTCCGCCGCGATGCGGCTGCTGCACGCTGGCGTCGACACCGCCGTGATCGCCTTGTGGTTGGCGCACGAAAACGTCGCGACTACGCAGATTTACATCCATGCTGACCTCGCGCTCAAGGAGCAGGCGTTGGCCAGGACCGCCCCGCAGGATGCCACCCCGGGCCGCTACCGACCCGCCGACACCACCTTGGCGTTCCTCGACGGTCTGTAGATTATGCCGCTCACCTACGGCCGGGCTCCGTCACCACGACGGCTCCTGGCCGTCACCTCGGCATAACGGCAGGGGCCGCATAAGAGGCCTTATGCCGATCTCGGTATAAGGCCTCTGACATGGTGCCTTTGAGGCCGAGGAGCAATCTGTCGTTGAAGTTCCCGGGGTCGTAGAGGCCGTCCTCGTCCAGGATCAGGGTGCCGGTCAGCGCGCAGATCTCCAGCAACCGGTGCCAGTCGGTGTTGTTGCGGGCCAGTCGTGACACCTCGAGGCCGAGGACGATCCCGGCGTGTCCCATGCCGACCTCGGCGACCAGCCGCTGGAAGCCGTCGCGGCCCTCGGTAAAGGCGCCGGACTGGCCCTGGTCGGTGTCGATCACGATGATCTGGGAGTGGTCCCAGCCCAGGGCGATGGCGCGGTTGCGCAGAGCGTACTGCCGGGCGGTCGACTCGGTGTTGTTGATCACCTGTTTCAGGGTGGACTGGCGGATATAGAGGTAGGCGTCACGCTGCAGATGCTCGCGGGTCACCTTGCCCGCCGCCCCGGTCGCGTCCATGGCCGACGTCAACTCCCTTTGCATTGTGGATGGTTGGGTCTGCTGGTTCGTCGGGTGGGTGAAGGTGGGCCAGGGCCATTGCGGCCAGAACCCGTACGAGTTCAGCGCTGTCACTCGGCAGGCCGGGCGGCACCTGGCCGGGGGCGGGCCGGACTGTCGGGGCGGGCAGGGACCGCCAGGTCGACACCCAGGCGGCCATGCCCTTGGCGGCGAGCACGCCCCGGCCCAGCCGCCAGCCCTCGCCCGTGCCGTCAGTGATCGCTGTCCGGAATTCCTCATAGCGGGCCGCCACCGCCCGCGCGGGGCTGTCAGCTGCGGCTTTTGGGCAACTCCTGGGTGCGTGCCGCCTCGCGGCGGGCCAGTGCCCGCTCGATCGAGCGCGGATGGACACTCAGCCCGTACTTCTCGGCGACCGCGTCGGCCAGGTCCTTGGAGCGCAGGGACGGCTCGGCGGCCAGCCGCGTCTCGACGTACTCCATGACCGCGTCGGTGAGCTTGCGCGGACCCTTCGGCCCGGGCTTGCCCGGCACCAGCGCGGCCGGTCCGCCCGCGTCCAGCGCAGCGGCCGCGTCGTAGTAGACCTGCCGGGAGAACCCGAACTCCCGCGCCGCCCGTGCCGCGGGCACCTTGTCCACCCGCACCCGGCGCACCATCTCGTACTTCACCTGCACCAGATCCCGCGGATCGCAGAACTCGGAGGCGGTGAACACCGCGTCGATGACGGCCTCCGGCTGCAAGTTCAGCGTCCGCGTGGCCCGCAGTGCCTCCTCTTTCGGATCGCTCACCGCCGTGCCGACCATGCCACCTCCCACGTCCGATCGCTGCCTCAAGAATTACGTCGCCGCTGATCGCGGCCAAGAGCGCGCGGACGCAACCGATCAAGGATCTGTGCAGGCCAGTCGGCATGGCGTGCGCTGTCTCGATCACCGTGCGCCGGATACGCCCCCACCGCTGCGGCGTGATCCCCAAGGCGGTCACGGCGTCAGCTCCTGGACGCTGCCGCCGCGGCCGTCCAGGTGCCCGATCAGACCGGCCAGGGCCAGCAGGTCCTCGGTGCGAAACGGGCTGCGACCCGCGGCGAGGACGACGAATGGATCCTCCCCACCCGCATCGGTCCATGCCGTCGGCACGGACACCACTTCGCCCGCCTCGTCGCGGAAGTAGACGCGGTCCTCACCCCAGTTCTTGCGCCGGACGACGAACTCGTACGACCGGCCGTGCCACGGATGGAACGGGTGCGTCACCCGCACAACTCGCTCCGCACCATGCGGATCAGGAGCACTTGACGGCCCTGTCCAAGGGCCGCGTCGAGCGGCAGGTGGGCATCGTCCGCGATCACGTGCTGGCCGGACGGGCGTCTTCGTCCGTCGAGGAGTTGAACGCCGCTTTCGCGGCCTGGGTGCCGCTGCGGCGGGCGAAGGTGCACGGCACTCATGGCGAGGTCATCGGCCATCGGGCAGAGCGCGATCACATGGC
>NZ_JBEXPK010000161.1:0-7681 GCF_040612015.1 Streptomyces sp. NPDC006476
TCGTCGGGGTCCAGCGGCGGCTCCTGGGCGGTCACCAGGACCACGCCCGCGGCCAGCCGGGACATGGCGGCGCGGAACTCGTCGTTGCTCACCCCGTCAGCATGCCCGCACCGAACCGTGTGATGAGAGGGGTATGTGAGACAGGAGAGGCATTTGACTCTACAAGTTTCCCCTCTCGGCCAATACGGTGACCATTCGAGACACGCGGCAATCAGAATTGCGGCGCGCCACGGTGGTTTTTCCTCGATATTTGTAAGGCATCCATCATGTTGCTTGCGGGCATGGGGGCGTCGGGCCCTCCGGTAGTAGCCCTGACGACAGGCGACGAGTTATTGCGCCTGAAACAGGACGCCATGGTCGTCCTGATTGACGACCAAATCGCGTTCGTGCGTGCCCGGCGGGCCGTCCGTATCACGACGTCACCTACGTGGGAGGCGGTCGCTCAGGCGCTGATCGAGGGCACGCGCTCGGACCGTGTCCGGTTGCTGGCTGGGGAAGGATCGGATGCGTCCTCGACCCTGGAGTCTCTCGTCGGCGCATTGCATAACATTGGTGCGTTGGAGGCGCCGCCGCGGGAGACCAGGCTTAGCGGGGCCATTCTCGAGCGTCACCGGCGGACGCTGCGGTTCTTCGGCACACACGAAAGTCCTGGCGTCGACCGTTTCTCGTACCTTGAGCGGCTCCTGAATGCGAAGGTCTTTGTCGTCGGCCTTGGGGGTGTCGGCAGCTGGATCGCCTATCAGCTGCTCATGTCCGGTGTGGGGACGGTATCGGGGTGCGACGGCGATGTCGTGGAGATGAGTAACCTCAACCGTACGGCGCTGATCTCTCCGGATGATGTCGGGAATCCCAAGACTGAGGTGCTTCACCGGCATTTCGCTGAGCGCTTCCCGGATGCCGCGCTTAACTTCTCCCGACGTGTGGTCACATCCGTGGAAGACCTCGCGGACATGGCCGCAGGCCACGACCTGATCATCGGTGCCGCGGACCAGCCCTACTTGTCGATCCGGCTCTGGGTCTCAGGCGCCAGTCTCAAGACCGGTGTGCCGTCCCTGCAGACCGGGGGCGGGCGGGTCGGTCCCTTGTTCGTTCCCGGCCGCACTAGCTGCGCCGGCTGCCTGCACGCTGCCCTGCTGCGCTCGTCCGGTGCCGCAGCCCGGGGCGCGCAGACCGACCACTTCCCGATGCCGCAGGTCGGCACGCTGTGCCCTCAGCCCGCGGCCGACTCAGCGATGGTCGCCCTGGAAGCTGTTCGGTTTCTTACCGGGTGTACCGCGCCGGTAACGCTTGACGCCTACCTCCAGAAGGGGGCTGGCCTACTCGATGGTGTCGTCCACGAACTCCCGCCGCAGAAGGACTGTGTGATCTCCTGCGGCGGGCACAAGAGCCCGACGAGAAGCGGGAAGGAGGTGAAGTGACGATGGAGAACCAGGAGCAGCAGGAAGAGGCCGTGGTGACGGAGGAGGTCGTTGAGGCCTACGACGTCCTCATGCTGGGCGAGTACGGCCCCCGCCTGTAAACGATAGGCGTATCGGCATACGGGGCGGCTGCACCCATCAGCCGCCCCGTTCCCAAACGCTACACCGCCCAGACCACTTCGAGGAACGGCCCCATGGCCCCGCGACCGACCGCGCGCGCCCTGATCGACGAGATCCTGGCGACCGAGCCGACGGAAGACATCGTCAGCACACCCGACAGCACCCCGCTCGATCTCAGAGGCCACGGCCACACCCGTGCCGTCCACGATCCGTACAGCGGGACGGACTTCGATGTCCCGGACGGCCTTACCGTCGCCGGGCGTCTTCCCTCTGGGTGCGTCCTGGCTGTCGCGGCCGATAGGCACCGGCTCGCCTGCCTTCGTTGCGGCGACAAGTTACCCGTGGCGCCGGCCCCGGGCCGTGTTCTGGTGCTCGGCCCATATGTGTGTGTCCTGCGCGAGGACGTCGTTTATGTCGCTGCCGGGCAGGACTGCCGGGCCGTACGGGAGTGGCGTGCCCTCAAACCGGCGGCAGGGCTGCCACTTCCCGTCGCGCGGGTGGCGGCCGCTCCCAGCGCAGGGCTGATTTGGCCGCTAGGCGGTGAGAGGCAGGCCTTCGTCCGTCTCGATGTCGCGACCGGGGCGCTGACCTCGCATTCCGCGCCGGGAGCTGGGCCCGACTCCGAGGTCGCCCTGTCCCCAGACGGCGCGTACGTCGCCGTCTGGCGCCGTGGCACCTTGTGTATCAGCGCCGTCGCGACGGCGCAGGTGCTGCTGGAGGTTTCCGGTGTGCGGTGCCCGGCGGCGTGGGACGCGGACGGATGCACGTGGATTGGCCTGGACTGGCCGCACACTGTGGTGAGCCGCTGGAGCGCCGGCGGCGGCCATGTCCAGTTTACGGGCCCCTGGACGCTCGGCCGGCCGGTGCCCAGCGCCGTCGGCGCCCGCACTGTCGCGACGTGCCCCGGCATTCCCCTGCACGGGATCTGGTGCCGGGAGGCGGGCCGGCCGCCCGCGCAGGACGCCGCGCTGCCATACGCGGCGCGCACCGTGCCGCTTCCCGGCGGGGAAGTAAGGTCCCTCAGCTACGGCATGGGGGGGAGCGGGCGGGACCTGGCCGTTCTGCTGCGCGGGGGACCGTACGGTGAGTGGGCTCCCGTGTGGGATCCCATGGTCGAGCTGCTCCTGCGTATGGGGTTCAGTGTCCATCAGCTCGAGTCCCCCTACACCGCGGCCGTCCAGCAGCGGCTGTCGCCTTCGTTTCGGCGAGGCGAGTTCGGCACTCGCGATGCCGACCTCGTCGCCGCCGCGATTCATCACCTCGCGGGGGTCGGCGCAAGCGAGACGCTTCCCGGCCCACTCGTGCTGGTCGGCCACAGCTACGGCGCGTTCCTCGCTGCGCGGACCGCGCACCGGGTACAGGCACCGGACCTGTGCCTGGTCACCATGAACGGTCCGTGGTCTCCCGCCGACATGTACCAGCTCGCCGAGGGAGCGGATGAGCCGGTCCCCGGCTCGCTGGAGGAATTCGTGACCCGTGCGTTCGCCCCGGACGCAGCGCGCGAGGTTCAAAGGCCGCCCGCGCACGTCCGGTGGGCCGTCATCCATGGAGACCAGGACCCGATCGTGCCTCCCTCGCTCGTGGAGGCCGCGGCACGCAGAGACCGGCCTGACGCCGTCGTCCGTCTCGCCGGAGAGGGCCACATACCGCGGCATATCCGGTCCGTGCGGCGTGTCCTGGACACCATTGCCAGCTGTATCGAGGAGTGACATGGACATAAAGGAAGGCTTCGCGGCTCTGAGGGCATACCGGCCCGGCCGGGGGGCGCGAGCCATGCGGCAGCGGCTGCTGTGCTACACCTCGGCCGGGCCGGACACCTCCAACGGTACGTACTACGACCTGCGTGAACCCGGCGAGAACGCTCCGCTGCACGCCCGTACGACGTCCTACCTGGCACGTGCCGTCGTCGGCGACGTATCCGCGCTGCGCGCTCCGTTCGACCTCGTCGTCCCGCCCGCTTGGCGGCTCATGGTCGCGGCGAGCTACGGCGACGCCTCAGCCGCCGGGTTCGATCTGACAGCGAACGCGGCGTCGGGCTCGGCGTTCCTCGGCCAGGTGTGCGCGGCGCTGGACGCCCGTTGTGGCGACATCGCAAGCAGGGCACAGCTCACGGGCCGGCTCGGGGCGATCAGGTCCTATGCACGGGTGTTCGGCCTGGAACCCTCCGAGCGCGATGACCTGCAGGACCGCCTGAAAGCCAGTGAATCCCCGGTAGCCGCCCTCGGCGTCCTTCTGTGGTTCCACGGCCGGCCGATCGACATCGAAGCCCTCGCAGTGCGCCGGGCCGAGGACGAAACCCTGCCCCTCGACCAGCGCGTGCGCCTGGTGCGTTTCGCCTTAACCGAGCGGGGCAAGGCCGGCGACCCGCACGGAGATCTCGCCGCGGACGCCTACCGCATCGGTGTTCGTCTGGACCAGGCGCTCGCGCACGGCAGGGACGGCAGCCTGGAGGACGCGCTCTGCCGAAGTGCGCTGAACCGGACGCTTGCCTTCGGCCCCTTCCTCAATAAGGACAGGTCGGGAACGCTCGCGCACCTGGAACTCGCCGAACACCTCCTCGAAGGCCACACACCCGACGGCCTCGGCCAGGAACTGCTCCTCGCCGATTACCGCTTCCCGGCCCTCGAAACCCTCAGCACGACGCATCGGGCGCTCGGAGACCACGACCTGGCAATCGACTACGCCCGACGGCTCACCGCCCTCGACCCGTACGACGCGAAGACATGGTTCGCCCTGGGGAAGGCCCTCATGGGCGCCGAGCGCGCGGAAGACGCCGAAGACGCATTCGTTCGGGCAAGTCAATGCGAACTGCCACATCGGGCGAAAGCCTACTATTTCGCCTCCATAGCGGCCCAGATCCATGGTGAGACGCAGCGCGCGCAGCACTGGGCCGACTGCTGCCGCCAGCTCGAACCCGGCATCGACGGCCCATCCGGCCTCGCCGGTGCACCTGCCACCCAGCACAACGCACGTTCCGCAAAGCCGCCTGTGCCGTCCAAACCCCGCCAACGCACGGGAACCACGGAGTCCCGCCTGTGACGACGAGTGCACGCCCACAGGCCGCGCCCGGCGGCCTGCTGCGTTCCCCCAGCTTCCTGTCGGTCTGGTCCGCCCTGACGCTCTCGGCAGCGGGAGACAGGCTTTTTGCCGCCGCGGTGGCGTGGTACGCGATCGTCCATCTCGGTGCGACCGTCGGCGTCGTCGCTGTCGGCCTCGCCCAGTTCCTGCCGATAGCAGTCATGGCCCCCTTCACAGGCGTCCTCGTTGACCGGCTTCCGCGGCACTGGCTGCTGGCCGGCACCGATGCCGTCCGCTTCGCCGTGTCCCTGGCACTGTGCCTCGCCTTCTGGACCGGCGGCGTGTCGACACCGCTGCTGGTCATCGGCATCGTCGTACTGCGGGTCACCGGGGTCATGTTCGAGCCGGCGCTCCAGTCCCACATCGGCACGATCGCCCGTGACGAGGGCGAGTTGCTGCGGCTCGACGCGTGGCTCCTTGCCTCGGACATGATCTCAGGCATGCTCGGTCCCGTCCTCGCCGGGATCGCGGTCGCGGCAGGGATCCAGATCGCGCTACTGCTGAACAGCCTCACCTTCCTCATCTCGGCACTCTCGCTCCTCGGCGCATGGCGCATCCTGCGCGACAGCACACCCGGCCGGTCGCGCTCACTGCGCGCCGCCGCCAACGGGTGGATGACAGCCGCACGCCAGGGACTCGCGGCCGCACGGCAGGACCCCGCGATGACCCGGCTCGCACCGACCCTGCCACTGATCGACCTCGTCGAGACGGGGATCCTGCTCATATTGCCCGCGCTCCTCATAGACCACAGCGCACACGGCGGCGTCTGGTACGGCATGCTCATCGGCGCATGGTTCACCGGCCGGCTGCTGGGGCTGGCCTTCGCCCGCAGGTTCATCGTGCACGCCCGCAAGGGGATCCTCCTCGCACTCAACGCCACCATCCAGGGCAGCGCCATCCTCGCCGCCGGACTGTGGCCCTCCCCGCCCTGGATGATGCTCTGCTTCCTCATCGTCGGCACCCCCTCGGGCTGCGCCTCCGTATGCGTCAACGCCTACATCCAGACACGCATCGAGGAGAACATGCGCGGCCGGATCTTCGCCCTGCTCGGAGCCCTCGTCGCCCTGGCCATGCCACTCGGACCGGTCATCTCCGGCCTCGTCGCCTACGTCGCCAGCCCAGCCCTATCCCTGATCGTGCTGGGCGCCACGCTCGTCGTCGTCGGCCTGTCACCACTGACCAGCCGACAGCTATGGCAGGTTCCCTAACGGGCGGGTGTGCGACAACGGTTTCGGCTGGTCTGGAACCTGAAGAGAGCCGTACGGGTTGGGATGGTTGTGAAGCGATCTTTGGCCCGTACGGCTCTTTCGCATCGTATCTACACGGGCACTCGCGGCATCAACCCGGGCGGCTCATCGCCGAGTTGGCGGGGCAGTGGATGGCGCGGGAGGAGTCCCGGTTGCGCAAGCGCCGGGGGCGTGAGTGTCTGCGGGCCGAAGGCGGCGGGTCCAGCCATCAGCGGGTCGCACAGACCGGATGATCGCGACTTTGGTGATCCTGCGATGACGGCGACGAGCCCGGCTGGCCCGGCGCATGCCCCGGCAACAGACTCTGGCTTGCCACTTGCGAACGTCATGCCGCGAAGCCGATGTTGGTGTGTCGTATGAGGGCTCAGGACATAGTTGACGTGATGTTCTCAGGACACTCTTGACATTTTCTGATGGCACTTCAGATGCTTCGGGTGTGACTCAGGAGGCGGAAAGCCCGCAGCAGGGCGACTGGTTGGTCGAGCAGAGGTACCGGGCGGTGCTGGAGGTACTCGACGGTTCGCCGATCACCGAGGTCGCCCAGCGGTACGGGGTCTCCCGGCAGTCGGTCTACACGTGGAAGGCGAAGTACGCCGCGGGTGGCTTCGAAGGTCTGAGGGAGTCATCCCGTCGGCCGCGGACGAGTCCGAACAGGCTGCCGGCCGAGGTGGAGGCCCTGGTCTGCGAGATGCGCCGGTCCCATCCGCGCTGGGGAGCGCGGCGGATCGCCTACGAGATCAAGCGGACTGGAACTGAGCCCGCTCCGTCCCGGGCCACCGTTCACCGGGTCCTGACCCGCAACGGTCTGGTGCGAGCGCAGGATCAACAGCACCGGCGCAAGTACAAGCGGTGGCAGCGCGAGACGCCGATGCACCTGTGGCAGCTTGACCTGGTCGGCGGGATCTACCTCGCCGACGGGCGTGAGTGCAAGATGCTCACCGGGATCGACGACCATTCGCGTTTCATCGTGGTCGCCGAGGTGCTCGCGGTGCCCTCCGGGAGGGCGGTGGCCGACGCGTTCGTGCGAGCCATGCAGGTCCACGGAGTCCCGGCCGAGGTGCTCACGGACAACGGAAAACAGTTCACCGGCCGCTACACCCGGCCAAGACCCGCAGAGGTGCTGTTCGAGCGGGTCTGCCGGGAGAACGGGATCGGCGCGAAGCTCACCAAGCCGTACTCACCGACCACCACCGGCAAGATCGAACGCTGGCACCGGACCCTGCGCAGAGAACTGCTCGACGACTGCGGGCCGTTCGCATCACTTGCCGCAGCCCAGGCCGCCATCAACGAATGGGTTCACACCTACAACCACCTCCGCCCGCATCAAGCCCTCGACATGGCCACACCGGCCAGCCTGTTCCGCCCCAACCCGCAGCCAGAACCGGTCAAGGTCGTGCCCGCCCAGCGGTCCGAGGCTGTTTCCGGCCCCGCCGAGCCGGCACCGCCGGCACTGATCCTGGAGCCGTCGGCTGGCGCGGTCGAGTTCGACACCGTGCTCCCCGCCAGCGGACAGGTCAGCATCATCCCCTCCGTCCAGCGCATCCGCCTCGGCGCCGGGCGGGCGGGCCTGCGAGCCCGCATCTGGGCCGATGAGAACACCGTCCACGTCCTGGTGAACGGCGAGGTGGTGAAGACCGTGCCGTCCAACCTCGACGCCGAACACCTGCACCAGCTCAAGCTCCGCGGCGCCCGTCCGGCAGGACCACCACCCGCTCCTCCGGCCGTCGACCGCGTGGGCGACCTCGTTGTCGACCCGCTGCTGGAGCACCCTTTGCCGGTGCACGGCCAGGGCGTTGCCCAGGCGCTGCACGACCTGGC
>NZ_JBEXPK010000162.1:0-7647 GCF_040612015.1 Streptomyces sp. NPDC006476
GGCTTCCGCACCACGACGAAACGGCCTCCCACATCCCCGCACAGCCGCCCTTGTCAGGCACCCAACGAGGCGAATATTGCCTGATGCGGCACTAGTTCTTGTCCGCTACCTGGGCACGGGCGGTTTCGAGGGTGCTTGCAGCACCTTTTCGAGCGCCCCACATGGCGCCGCCAGTCGTGGCCAGCGCGCCGATCAACCCACAGCCCCCCGGCGATCAGGGCCGCCAGTCCCTCATCCATCAGATCGTCCTCACCACGGCCGACGCGCCATGGCGGTGCCGTTGCCGGCGGCCCCCCGCCGGAGACGGCAGCAACGCGCAAACGGCAGAGCCGGTAAGTCTCGATGACTGACCGGCTCTGCCGTGCAGGTGCTTGCGGGGATCAGTTCATCGGTTGGTGCAGCGCACGCCGTTGAGGGCGTACCAGCTGGGCTGGGCCGCGTTCTTGCCAGAGCCGGCGGCGACGAAGCCGAAGGGCAGGGTGGCGCCGGAGGCGATGGTCTTGTCGTAGCTCACGGCCTGGGAGGTGACCGTGCTACCGCTCTGGCTGTGGGTCAGGTTCCAGCTGGCGGTCACGCGCTCGTGCGCCGGAAGGCCGAAGGTGATCTTCCAGTTGGTGGTCGCGGGGCCGTTGTTGGTGATCTTGACGTTCTCGGTGTAGCCGCCTTGCCAGGTCACCGCGCCCGCGGTCACGGTGCACGAGGGGCCGGGCGCGACGTTGGAGCCGGAGAGCTTGAGGATGGTGATGGAGTAAGGGGGCAGGGTCAGGGCGCTCGCGTTGACGCCGCTGATCTGCTGGAGCTTCTTGGTGGCATCGCTGAACTGCTGCGCGGAGGTGACGCCGGCGGCGTTGAAGCCCGAGTAGGAGATGCTGACGGGCTCGCTGGCCTGGGCGCTGTGGTTGACGAGCATGAGCTTCAGGCCAGTCGCGGTCTTCACGGCGTACGAGGTGACCGCGGAGTTCGAGCTGGTGGTGCCGACCATCTCGGCGCCCGGCGTGGCGAATCCGCCCACGGCCTGTAGGCCGTAGTAGGAGGGGAAGGGGGTGTTGGCCGTGGGTTCGCAGACGGAGCCTGCGCAGCCGCCGCTGGAGAGCGCGCCGCCGTCGCCGTAATCGGTGAGGCCGTCAGGCAGCTTGCTGGTGGTCGAGGTGGGTCCGTTGTGCAAGTCCCACCAGTCGATGTTGTCGACGCCGTTCTGCAGGAACGTCATGTAGGTGTCGGCGGCGTAGAGGGCGGCCGGGACGGAGTCGGGCTCGTAGGTCGCGTTGGTCTCGGTGATCATGATCTTGATGTTCGCCGCGTTGCTGCCCGCGTACTGGTTGATCTCGGCGCGGGTGTGCGAGATGAGCGAGGCGATGTTCTTGTTCTGGCCGAGCAGGTCCGCCTCGGAACTCGAGGTCGGGTAGTAGTGGATGATCACGAAGTCGAGCTTGGGGCCGTCCTTCTTCAGGACTGTGGTGTTCCAGTCGGCGGTGTCGCCGTACTTGGAGGCGACCAGGCCGTCAGGCCAGCTGTTGTAGGTGTTCAGCACGGCGCCGACCTTGATGCTCGGGTCGACGGCCTTCATCTGGGTGATGTAGTCCGCGATGTTGTTCGCGTACGTGGTGGCGCCCTTGGGCTTGGTGTTGTACTCCCACTTGGAGCCGTAGGTGCCGTCGCCCGAGACTTCGTTGCCGAGCTCCCAGTACTTGACCCCGTAGTGCTTGGTGACGTTGGCGTACTTGACCCACGCCGCCGCCTCGGCTGCGGTGCCGGATCCGTAGTTGACGGTGATGATCGGGCTCGCGCCGGTCTTCTGCGCGATGCCCATGAAGTCGTCGAAGCCGTTGGCCGGGTTGGCGTAGCCCTGCCCAGACTCGGTCGTGTTGGTCTGCCAGTGGTAGACGTCGGCGGTGGATCCGCCGGGGTAGCGCAGCGCGTTGACGCCCGCTCCGGTGAGCGCGGGGATGACCGCGCTGTCGTTGAGGTGGCCGTCGAAGGTCGCCGTGTTCATGCCGGTGGCGACGTTGGAGACGGTGCCGAGGCTCTGGGTCGCGTTGACGTCGACCGCGGTCGTGTTGCTCGCATCCGCGCCCTGGGCGGCGAGGAAGCCGCCGACGGTCAGTGCCAGCACGGTAGGTACGCCGGCTGCCACCATGACGCGGCGACGGGATTTGCGGTGCATGTCTCTGGGAGGCCTTCCGTCCGGATGGTGATCATCACGCTCGGTCGCGCACCCGCTGGTTGCTGCAGGCCGCGAAAAGGTTGTCGCCGAAAAAAGAATTCGGCCGCAGCGAGCACAGGGTGAGGTGCGCATCGTTCCGGTTCCGCCTCCGCTGGTTCGGCTGCTCCGGGATCACCTGAAGGAGTTCGGCACGGCGAAGGACGGCCGGCTGTTTTCCAGCGAGCGGGGGAACGTCATCGCTGCCTCGTCGTACTCCCGCGCCTGGAAGCAGGCTCGGGAACTGGCGTTCGTCCCCGATCAGGTCTCTTCGGTCCTGGCCTTCCGGCCGTACGACCTTCGCCACGCGGGTGTCTCCCACTGGCTCAACTCAGGAGTCCCGGCACCGGAGGTCGCTGCTCGCGCGGGCCACTCGGTCGACGTCCTTCTGAAGATCTACGCCAAGTGCATCGACGGCCAGGAGCAGGAGATGAACGACCGGATCATGCAGGGTCTGGGGGAGGGGACGGCTGACACAACCACATGACTGACGAACGAGAGCCCCCTGGCCGCCTCTGGCCCGGGGTTCTGGTCTGTCTCCCCTTCCACGAACGACGCTACATAACTCCCAACCCGCGCTTGGCAAGGCGCTGAAATTCCCGTGTGTAGGTTTCGATGAGTTCCTTGGTGGCCTGATACAGCTCCCGTATGGCCGCGTGTACGTCGGGGAGGAGCAGGTCAGCCGCGCGGGACTGGTGAAGTCGTATTTCGTCGTCTACGTAGTCGGCCTTGCGGCGCACGGTCCCGGGCATCTCCCACAGCCGGAGCGGATCTGTGACCATGGACGTCCAGCGTGGCGCGGCCCGGGACATCTGGGGAGCCAAGTCCCGCCACGGCTCGACGGGCGTCCGACCGGTAAGGGCCGGGGACAACTGGACTCTCGCCTCGACGAACGGGGCACAGAACCTTGTCAGCTCGTCCTGAAGGCCATCCACCTTGGCGATCAGCGCTGTGCGGACGCTGTGACGCCCTGCGAGCCGGCCTACCGTGACAGTGGCTGCTGCTCCAGCAACTGCACCGCCCAAACCGATCAAGGCCACCGGTATCTCTGACTGAGCCACCCGCCCCCCTCTATGCGTGCCGCTCCAATCAGCATGATTGGGGTGGTGGTGCAGTCGTTAATAAACCTCTGTGCAGTGGCGGTATTGGCTACAGCCGCCGTGATGGAGCCTCACGCCGATTGGGGATGTGTCGGGCGGCCCGCGGGACGCCTTCTGACCTGCCATGAAGGCCACCAAGATCAACACGCTATTACAACGTGATCACTGTCCTGGGTTGCATCGAGCCGCATCCGCCTGCACAAACAACAAGACCCCGCACTCAGCAAACGCGCTGATGGCGGGGTCTTTAGGCACCTCATCGAAGGTGCCCCCCGCAGGATTCGAACCTGCGCACACGACTCCGGAGGGCATGCCCATGACTTGCATGGTTATGGCCCTGACCTGCAAGAGAGTCGCGTGGGCCGCGTGATCTTGTCTCGCTCACACGCTCCTCACACGAACGCCGGGGAGCCGCTGGAGATTACTGTCGGCTGCTGTGGCTCGGCAAGGGGTGACGACGTCAGGCGCTGCAACACCCCGGGGGCAGCCTCAGGCTCAGACCGGACAGATGCCGTGCGTAGTCCCCAGACGTATCTCTCACAGCAGGGCTGCTGTGGGAAGTGCATGGTTTCTACCTCTCCGTGCCGGGGCGCCAGTCACACTATGTTCATGGACTGGCTCACGCCTCTCACGGGGCTCGTTGGCGTGGTTGTGGGCGCGGCGGCTTCCCATGTCTCGACCCACCACGCGCAGAAGCGGCAACTCGCTGATGCTCGTGCGCGGGACGAAGCCGAGCGTGCGGCTGTCGTTGTAGCGAATGAACAGGCTCTTACCGCCCTTCGGGGGCACATGCGCAGGATGCCCCCTAATTACGCATCGTTCGAGGTTTCAGCAGCCGAGTACCAGCAGCTTGTAGCGCGGCAAGAGATCTGGTAGGAAGAGCTGCCCGAATACCTTGAGACGGCCCACATTGCCGCCCTAGGGGTGCGTGACGAGAAGCTGCGAACGCTGATCGTTGACAGTCTGACCGAGATACATGGTTGGCGGTTTCTCGACCTTGCTTACTACGGCGTAGGGCCGGTTTTCTTGCTGGAAACCGTCGACCATTTGATTTCCTGCGTGTTCGCGTGGCGGCGCGGTGACCCAGATATGCCAGAGCCGACCAACGGCTATAAGCGTCATAGGATGGCCTGGGAATATAAGCAAGAGATGGAGCGCATTGCAAGCGAGGTGGTGTGAGGTG
This sequence comes from Streptomyces sp. NPDC006476, assembly GCF_040612015.1. Taxonomy (NCBI): domain Bacteria; kingdom Bacillati; phylum Actinomycetota; class Actinomycetes; order Kitasatosporales; family Streptomycetaceae; genus Streptomyces; species Streptomyces sp. NPDC006476. Next base: position 4,484 of record NZ_JBEXPK010000162.1, read on the forward strand.
GCGTTCTGTCGAATCGTGCTGCTGCGGCCAGGGCCCGGTTGACGGTGCGCTGGGTGAGGGTGAGCTCGCCGCCCGGTGGCCGTTTGAGTCCAGTGGTGGCCCAGGGACCGGCGCCGGTGTAGGCACGGTCGGCGAGGACAGGGACACCCTGGCGTTCGCAGATCCGGATGATGCGATGGGTGCGGGCTGCCGTCAGATCGTGGGTGCGACCCGGCAGGGCGGGCGAGATCCACAGCAGCTCGCCGGCCGGATCGGTGAGGACCTGGACGTTCACGCTGTGCCGGCGGTGCTTGGCGGAGTAGTCAGCCCGGCTGTCACCGACGCGGTCGCACTCAGCGAGAGTGCCGTCCAGGAGGACGAAGTCCGGATCGTGCTCGCGCAGCGTCTTGAGTAGGCCAGGGGCTCGTTCGGCGAGCAGGTCGGTCACGCTGGTGACGTACGCGTGGACGGTGCCGACGGATATCCCGAACCCGGCCGCGATCCGGGCGAGGGTGTCGTGGCGGCGCAGGTACACCAGAGCGACGAGCGCACGCTGGTGCGGCGGGAGTTTGCACCGTCGGTCACCCTCGCGGGTGACGATGAGCATGGTGACCCACTCGACCAGGGCGTGGGGCAGGTCGAGTGCGGCAGGATGGGGAACCAACAGGGCTCCTGTGCCGGTGGGTTGAGACGTCGAACACCTCTCTCAACGGCACGGGGGCTTTGTGCGTTGCGGCCCTCACCTCGACCTGACCGGCGTCACCCGATCAGTGGCCACGCTGAAAACGCTCACTGATGGACACGGCCTCGACAAGCTGCTCAGGATTGGGAGCGTCGAGAGCAACCCGCAGCTGTAGAGCAACCCGTTCGGTGAGCTCTGGACGGCCGTGCAGGTAGTCAGTGATCCAAACCCCTAGCGGGCGGACCAGACGATCCGGGACGCCTTCGAACAGAGCCTCCTCCCGCGTCGAGACGTGGCGGCGCGACAAGGGCTGCCAAGCGGAACTCTCGGAACTTGTCACGATCACCCCAGTTGCCCTATACGTCGGCGAGGACTGTCAACGTGAAGTGACTTCATGGGTCTGGTCACTTCACCCCGATTGCCACTGTGGCATCGGTGGGACGTTCCCCACTCGGGTTTTCGGCACCTCGCGTGCGCGTCCTGCCACCCGGACAGCGAGCTGGGAAGCCTTGGTTGGGCGTCTCGCAGGCCCCGGCGGGTCAGCAAAGGCGGTTGAAGCACCATCGTCGGCCGACAAGCTCTCAGCTTGGGAAGCTGCGGGCATTTGGGGGCGGTAAGGGGGCTGACCTGGGCGTCTGGGCGAAGGGCGGCCTCGTCGAGATCGGTCACATTCCTCGTGGTTCCCCGCTGTGCCCCGCTCGATCTGGTGCGCTTGTGGTGCGGCGCGAAGGGGGCATGGCCGCGGCGACCGTGCCACTGCTCTGATTCGGATCTTAGAGGTGTCGCTTGGAGATGCCGATCAAGCGGCCAATACTGTTCCCTGTGTGACTCCTCCGGTGGTCGAACTCCTCTCGGGTATCCGCCTTGTACAGGCTTGCGACGTCGTCAAGGATGGCTCTTGCTGCTTCGCTGAGCGACTCGTCATCAGTGAGCAGCACGACGCGCAGCATGGCCTCCTGAGCGCGAGTGCGAAGATCGTAGGATCGGGCCCGCACTTCCTCGGCGTCCCCTGGAGGCGTCTGGTCGTGTAGGCAGAACCATAAGTGCACCAGGCAGCGGCGATAGTTGATCAGTGCACCGGCATAGGCAGAATATGCGTCCAGACGCTCCTGCCTCAGCCTTTCCTTCTGTGTGAAGTCGTGGCTCTTGTCTACTGCGCGTTGCTGAAACAGGAGGGTGATGCCGGAGCCAAGCAGAGTCCCAAGGACGGCTATGGCACTGGCGATGATGGCTTCCACTCCACCAGCCCACCACGTTGGCTTGCTGGCTGGGTAGCACACAGCAAACCGATCTCTGCCAACACGCTTTCCAACTGTGGTGGTGGGATGACGGGATGCGTTCGGGGGCGTTCGCCCGGGTTCATGGGCGGCTGGCCGCCCGAGCGGAGGCAGCTCTAGGTCCTGCATGAACGTCCGTGAACGGTGCTGAATGAGACGGAAACTGAGACGGTCCCTGGCGTCAGCACCGTAGGGTCCTGAGCAACTACCACCACGTGCAAGCCGATCAACTGCACCAGGGAGTCACCATGCCGAGTGCGTCCGAGCTACAGCCAGGGGACACCGGCCTGGTGACTGATGGCCCTTTCTCACAGTCCACTGGCCCGGTCCGTGCCATTGACCGGGAGCGGAATCGAGTGCAGCTGGTTGTGCAGGTCTTCGGAGACGACACGCGCATCGATGTACCTCTCAACGCGGTGGAAAAGGTCTCCACCGCCTAACCTTGATCTTTAACCTGTGCGGCCGTAGTGCTGGTCGAGTGTCTCGGCGCGTTTGACGGTCTTTCCCGGTGTGTGGCGGGGTGCTCTCGTATGGTTGCTCGATCCGCGGGGGCGTCCTGGGCCGGGGCGGGAGGGTTTCGGTGCAGCCGCTGGACGGGCCGCCTTCGCGCGGATGTTGCGAAACCCTCGCCGGACCCGTGCGGGTGTCAACTTGTGCGAGGGAAGCGGGCGTTCCCATGGACGGCGCAGATCCTCCGCGGCTGGCCGGGCGAGCCACAGCTGGGTGTGTGCGGCGATGATCAGGGTCGTCCACAGGTCCGCGCCGGCCGGGTCCCGGAGCTTGGGCACGGTCCAGCCCAGTGTCTGTTTCAACAAGCGGAAGGTGTGTTCCAGGTCGAATCTGCGCAGGTAGGCGCGCCATAGCTGGTCGACGTGGCCAGGGTTGGCCCCGGGGCGTGAGGACCACAGCCACACCGGGTCGGGTTCCCGTCCGCCGGGCAGGCGCTCGACACTCAGGCGGACCACGAGGCCGTGCAGGATGGGGAGTTCGGCATTCTGGTCGGTGATCCAGGCTGAGCGGCGGGTGAGCCGGGGATGGAGCCGGTCCCATGCCTGGGCGGTCGCGGTGCCGTAGCGAGTGGTGTCGGTCCGGGTCTCGGCCTGCGGATCTCCCCAGGTGGTGGGCCTGGCCAGGGCGAACGGGGCACCGTGCATGCGCGGGCGGCCCGGCCGGGGCCGGGCGTTGTGTGGGGCCGGGTCCCGGGCCATCACGCGGTCCGAGCGGAG
>NZ_JBEXPK010000163.1:0-7596 GCF_040612015.1 Streptomyces sp. NPDC006476
TCGCCGTCCGCCTCGCCGCCCGCGCCCAGACCCAACTCGGCACCCACATCACCCTCCGCGACGTCTTCCACACCCCCACCCCCGCCGGCCTGGCCGGGCTGACCAGGCGCGGTCTTCCGCCGCGCCCGCCGCTGGTGAAGGCGGCACGGCCGGCGCGGCTGCCGCTGTCGTTCGCGCAGAACCGCCTGTGGTTCATGGACAACCTGGACGGCTCCGGCAACGCGTACCACATCCCGCTCGCCGTGCGGCTGAAAGGCGAGCTGAGCTCGGCGGCCCTGGAGGCCGCACTCGCCGACGTGACGGACCGGCACGAGCTCCTGCGGACGGTGTTCCCCGACGACGGCGGCAATCCCTGGCAGCGGATCCTTCCGGCGGACCGGGCACGTCCACGACTGACGGTCTCGGACGTAGACGCCGATGCCGTCGGGCAGCTCCTGGCCCACGAGGTCGCGCGGCCCTTCGACCTCGCTCGGGAAATCCCCTTGCGGGCGCGCCTGCTGCGGACCGCCGCCGACGAGCACGTCCTGCTGATCCTGCTGCACCACATCGCCGCGGACGGCTGGTCCATGGGCGTCCTGATCCGTGAACTCGACACGGCCTACCGGGCACGCCTTGAGGGAAGCGCGCCGCGGTGGCAGCCGCTGCCGGTCCAGTACGCGGACTACACCCTGTGGCAGCACGGGCTTCTCGGCTCGCGGGCGGAGGAAGGCGCGGACGTCGCCGGGCCCGGACAGGAACAGGCGAACTTCTGGCGGCGTGCCCTGGCCGGGGCCCCCGAGTGCATCGACCTGCCCTGCGACCGGGCACGTCCCGCCACGGCCGGACGGGAGGGGGCGGTGCTGGAGCTGCACTGGCCGCCCGCGCTGCACCAGGGGATCACGGCGCTCGCCCACGAGAGCGGCGCCAGCGTCTTCATGGTGTTGCAGGCCGCGCTCGCAGCCGTCCTGACCCGGCTCGGCGCGGGTGAGGACATCGTGCTGGGCGCGCCCGTCGCCGGGCGGGGTCAGGACGCTCTCGACGGGCTCATCGGGTTCTTCGTCAACACGCTCGCCCTGCGCACCGACACCAGCGGCAACCCCGCCTTCCGCGATCTGCTGCGCCGCGTCCGCGAAGCCGACCTCGACGCCTACGCCCACCAGGACCTGCCCTTCGAGCGCCTCGTCGACCTGCTCAGTCCCACCCGCAGCCTTGCCCACCACCCGGTCTTCCAGGTGATGCTGGCCGTCGACAACACCTCCCGCCCGCCGCTGTCCTTCCCCGGAGTCGAGGCCCGGTACGAGAACGTCTTCCCCACCGAGGCCAAGTTCGACCTGTCCTTCAACTTCGCCGAGACCCGTGACGGCGACGGCCGCGGCGCGCCCGCCGGGATCCGGGGAACGCTGCACTACCGTACGGACCTGTTCGAGGAGTCCACGGCGAGGGCGTTCGCCGACCGCCTGGAGCGCTTCCTGGGCCAGGTCGTGGCCGATCCCGGCACCCGTCTCGCGGCAGCCGAGCTTCTCGGCGCCGACGAACTGCGCCTCCTGGACGGCTGGAACGACTCCGCGTATCCGATACCGGACGCTGACTGGACCCGGCTCTTCGAGGAGCGGGCGGCCGGGACCCCGGACGCGGTGGCCCTGGTGAGCCCTGACGAAGGCGGCGCCCCGGTGTCGTACCGGGCGCTGAACGAGGAGGCCAACCGGCTCGCCCACTGGCTGCTGCGCCGTGGCGCGGGCCCTGAGGACGTCGTCGCCGTCGCCGTGCCGCGCGGGGTGCGCATGGTGGTCGCGATCCTCGCCGTGCTCAAGGCGGGCGCCGCCTATCTGCCGGTCGACCCCGACCATCCCGCCGAGCGCGTGGCCTACCTGCTGCGGGACGGACGTCCCGAGCTGGTGCTCGCCACCGCCTGCACCGCCGGGAGGCTCCCGGGCGTCGACGGGGTGACCGTCGCGGCCGTCGACGACCCGGACGTCGTCCGGGAGCTGAGCGCGCTTCCGGTCGCCGATCCCACCGCCAGGGACCGGCGTCGTCCGCTACTGCCGGCCCACCCCGCCTATGTCGTCCACACCTCGGGTTCGACCGGCCGTCCCAAGGGCGTGGTGATCCACCGCCGGGGGCTAGTCGACTTCACGCAGTGGCTGCAGCGGGAGTACCGGCTGGCGCCCGACGACCGGATGCTCCACAAGTCGCCGGTCACCTTCGACGCCTCGGTGATCGAACTGTTGTGGCCGCTGACGACGGGCGCCGCCGTCGTGCTGGCGAGGCCCGGCGGCCAGCAGGACCCGCGGTACATCGCGCAGGTCATCGCCGCCGAGGCCGTCTCCGCCGTGCACTTCGTGCCGTCGATGCTGGAGGTGTTCACGCAGGAGCCCGCCGCCGCGCGCTGCACGGGGCTGAAGTGGGTGATGTGCGGCGGCGAGGCACTGCCCGCGGCGACCGTCACCGCCGCGACCGAACTGCTGGGGACGCCGGTCCACAACACCTACGGGCCCACCGAGACCACCGTCTTCGTCTCCGCCTGCCAGGCGCTGCCGGGCGATGCGGTGACCGTCGGCCGGCCCGTGTCCAACACCCGCCTGTACGTGCTGGACCCGGCGCTGCGGCCGGTACCGCCGGGGATCGCGGGGGAGTTGTACGTCGCCGCCGAGGGGCTCGCGCGCGGCTACGCAGGCCGCGCCGCGCTGACCGCCGAGCGCTTCGTGGCCTGCCCGTTCGGCTCCGGGGAGCGCATGTACCGGACCGGGGACGTGGTGCGCCGGCGCGGCGACGGGCAATTGGAGCACCTGGGACGGACGGACGAGCAGGTCAAGATCCGCGGGGTGCGCATCGAGCCGGGCGAGGTCGAGGCCGCCCTGCTGCGCCACGAGGCCGTCGGCCAGGCGGCCGTGACAGTGCACGTGGACTCAGTGGGCACCAAGCGACTGGTCGGCTACCTCGTGCCCGCCGCCCCTGCTCCAGGCGGGGCGCCCGACGCGCTGGACGTGGCGGAGGTCCGGCGGTACGTCGCGGGGCTGCTGCCGCACTCCCTGGTGCCCGCCGTGTGCGTCGCGCTCGCCGAACTACCGCTGTCGCCGAACGGGAAGCTGGACCGGCGGGCGCTGCCCGCGCCGGATTTCACGACGCCGGCCGGCCGCGAACCCCGGACCCCGCGCGAGGAGGTGCTGTGCGGACTGTTCGCCGACCTTCTCGCACTGCCCCGCGTCAGCGTCGACGACGACTTCTTCACCGTCGGCGGGGACAGCATCCTGTCGATCCAGCTTGTCAGCAGGGCTCGGGCACAACGCCTGGCGATCTCGGTACGGGACGTCTTCGAGCACAAGACACCGGCCCGGCTGGCCGCCGTGGCCGCGGACGTCGCGGACGAGGAGGAGCACGCCGGGAGCGCCGACGACGGGACCGGAGCGGTGCCGCTGACCGCCGTCATGCACGAGCGTCTGCACCACGGTGGCCCCGTTGAGGAGTTCAACCAGACCCTGCTGCTGGTGGTCCCGCCGGGTGCGGACGAGGCCCGGCTCACCGCGGCGCTGGGTCTGCTGCTCGACCACCACGACACCCTGCGGCTGCGGATCACCAGCGGGCCGTCGCAGCCCTGGGAACTGGACATCGTGCCGCGAGGCTCGGTCGACCCCGCGGCCTGCCTCACCCGCGTCGACGTCACCGGCCCGCACGACGGGGCCCAGGGCACTTCCTCGGGACCCTGGAGCGAGGAGCGGCAGAGGGTCGTCCGGGCCGAGGCCGAGGCCGCGCGCGGACGTCTGGACCCGTACTCCGGCCGTGTCGTCCAGGCCGTCTGGTTCGACGCCGGTTCGCGTGAGCCGGGCAGGCTGCTGCTGGTGATCCACCACCTCGCCGTCGATGCCGTGTCCTGGGGCGTTCTCCTGCCGGACCTGGCCCGGGCCTGGGACCTGGCCGGTGACGCCGACGGTGTCCGGCCGCTCGACCGGGTCGCCACCTCGTTTCGCACCTGGGCCCGCGCGCTCATGGCCGAGGCCGGCCGACCCGCGCGCACCGCCGAACTCCCGCACTGGCGCGCCGTCCTGAGCGACGTCGAACCCCTGCCGGGCACAAGGGAGGCGGGTAAGAGCGCGGCGTCCTCCGTCACGATGACCCTGCCGCGCGAGGAGACGCTCCCGCTGCTCACCGACATACAGACGGCCTTCCACGCCACCGTCGAGGAGATCCTGCTCACCGCCCTGACCATGGCGTTCCAGCGCTGGCGCGGGCCGCGCGCGGGCGGGGGCGGTCCGCTGGTCGTCGGGCTGGAGAGCCACGGCCGGCAGACCGTCGGCAGCATGCCGCGCTCCATCGACCTCTCCCGCACGGTCGGCTGGTTCACCGTGTGCCGCCCGGTCCGGCTCGACCTCGGCCCGCTGGACGCCACGCGGGAAGTCACCGCGGGCCCGGCGGTCGCCCAGGCCGTCAAACACATCAAGGAACTGGTGCGCCGGGCCCCCGACAATGGACTCGGCTACGGACTGCTGCGCTACCTCAACCCCCGTACCGCCGCGAGCCTCGCCGAACTGCCCCACCCGAAGATCACGTTCAACTATCTGGGTCGCGTCACCAAGGCCGCCGGTGCGACCGTCATGTGGACCCGCGCCCCGGAGGCGCACGGCCTCGCGGCCGAGTCGTCCAGGGCGACCGCGAGCGTTGGCATCGAGATCAACACCGTCGCCTACGAGGACGGCGGCGGGCCCGTGCTCCAGGCCACCCTGTCCGCTCCCGGCGGCACGCTCGCAGCCGAGGACGTCGGCCGCCTGGCCGCCCTGTGGCGGACCGCGCTCACCACGGTCGTCACCAGCGCGAGCCACCCCGACGCCGGCGGCCGGACCCCGTCCGACATGCCGCTCGTCTCGCTCGACCAGCAGCAGATCGACGATCTCGAGAACGTCTGGCGCGCGCTGAACCCCAGGAACTGACGGCGCCTGCGCACCCCCCTCTCCCACGAAAGGAACCTGGACATGGAATTCGGAATCGAGGATGTCTGGCCGCTCGCGCCGCTGCAGGAAGGGCTGTTGTTCCACGCGGAGTACGAGGCCGAGGGAGGTGACGTTTACAACCGGCAGATGAGTATCGATCTGGAAGGGGAGGTCGACCCGGCGGCCCTGCACGCCGCCGCTGTGACGTTGCTGCGCCGCCATCCCAATCTGCGGGCCGGATTCCTGACGATGGGCACGAGCGGCCCCGTGCAGGTGGTGGCCGAGGACGTCACGGTGCCATGGCGTGAGGTCGACGTCTCGTACGAGGGCACTCAGACGTCCGAGAAGCGGGCGCGCGCCGTGGCGGAGGAGGAGTACCGGACCCGCTTCGACATGGCCAGACCGCCTCTGGTCAGGTTCGTCCTGCTGCGCCTCGGCGAGCGCCGGCACCGCTTGGTGCTGACCAACCATCACATCCTGTGGGACGGCTGGTCCCTGCCCCTGCTAGTGCGGGAGCTGGTGGCGCTGTACGAGCGGGGCGGGGACGACACGGGACTGGCGCCCGCCGCCTCCTACCGTGCGTACGTGGCGTGGCTGGCGGGCCAGGACCGTGACGCGGCGCTGGCGGCGTGGCAGGAGGCGCTGGCGGGGCTGTCGGCGCCTTCGCTGCTCGCTCCGGGTCACGAGGTCGCCCGCAGCGCGGTCCGGCGCGGCCTGGTGACCCACCGGCTCCCTCAGGCCCTGACCAGCCGGCTGGGGGCATGGGCGCGTGCGCGTGGCGTCACGGTCAACACCGTGATGCAGATGTGCTGGGCGCTGCTGCTGTCCGGCATGACGGGGCGTGAGGACGTGGTCTTCGGCATCACCGTCTCGGGCCGGCCCGCCGAACTCGCCGACGTCGACACGATGGTTGGCCTGTTCATCAACACCCTCCCCCTCAGGGTCCGGCTGCGCGCCGACGAGCCGGTCGGCGACCTCGCGGCACGCGTCCAGGGCGAACAGGCGGCCCTCCTGCCCCACCAGCACCTCGGCCTCTCCCACATCCAGCGCCTTGCCGACACCGACACCGGCGGCGACCTCTTTGACACGGTGATGGTCTTCCAGAACTATCCGCACGCCGGTCAGGAGTACTCCGCCTCGGCCGCGAAACTCACCGTCGCCACCATGGGAGGAGACTCCCCACACTACTCCCTGGCCCTCACCGTTGTACCGGACTCCGCGCTCCTGTTCCGGCTCGACTACCGCGCCGACCTGTTCGACCAGCCGGCGGTGGCGGAACTGGCGGCACGGCTGGAGCGCCTGGTGGAGCAGGCCGTCGCCGATCCGCATGCACGGGCCGGACAACTGGACCTGCTCGATAAGGACGAACGCCGGCTGCTGCTGACGGAGGGGACCGGCTCCGCGGACGACCTGCTCGCCGGCGGCTGGGTGGAGCTGTTCCAGGCCCAGGTGGAACGCACCCCGGACGCGGTGGCGCTGGTCGGCCCCGACGAGGACGAAGGGCCGCTGACCTACCGGGAACTGGACGAGCGCGCGAACCGGCTCGCGCACTGGCTGATCGGCCGGGCGGTGGGCCCGGAGGACATCGTCGCGATCGCCGTCCCGCGCGGCGTGCGGATGATGGTCGCGACCCTCGCGGTCCTGAAGGCCGGCGCGGCGTACCTGCCGATCGACCCGGACCATCCCACCGACCGGATCACCTCCATGGTTCAGGACATGCGTCCCCGGCTCGCGCTCGTCACCGCCGCAACCGCCGAGGCCCTGCCCACGGTCACCGGTGTCACGGTCACCATCATCGACGAACCGCCGATGACCGGCACCCTGGCCACGCTGCCGGCGACGCGTCCCACCGACGAGGACCGCACCAGCCCCCTGCGGGACACCCACCCCGCTTACGTCATCTTCACCTCCGGGTCCACCGGCGGGCCCAAGGGCGTGGTCGTACCCCACCGCGGTCTGGCCAACTACGTGAGCTGGCTGCAGCGGACGTGCCGGCTGACTCCGGACGACCGGGTGCTGCTGAAGACGCCGGTGACATTCGACGGCTCGGTGATCGAGCTGTTCTGGCCGCTGACGGTGGGCGCGAGGCTGGTGCTGGCCAGGCCCGGTGGGCACCAGGACGCGCACTACCTCACCGAGGTGATCGCCACCGAGCAGGTGACGTGCGTGCAGTTCGTCCCGTCGATGCTGGACGTGTTCGTCGACGAGCCAGCCGCGGCACGCTGCACGAGCCTGCGACAGGTGCTGTGCGGCGGTGAGGCGCTGCCCCAGGACGTCGTCGAACGCGTGACGCGGTTGCTGCCGGTGGAGGTCTACAACCTGTACGGCCCGACCGAGGTCACCGTTGACGCGACCGGCGGCCGGGTGTTCGCGGAGGCCGATGACGGCGTGCCGATCGGCCGGCCGGTGGCGAACACCCGGCTGTACGTGGTGGACACGGCACTGCGGCTGGTACCGACGGGAGCGACGGGCGAGCTGTACGTCGCGGGCGCGGGCCTCGCGCGCGGGTACGCGGGGCGTGCGGGGCTGACCGCCGGCCGGTTCGTGGCGTGCCCGTTCGAACCGGGCGGGGAGCGGATGTACCGGACCGGGGACCTCATGCGGCGGCGCCCGGACGGCCAGCTGGAATACCTGGGCCGGGCGGACGACCAGGTCAAGATCCGCGGCATCCGCATCGAGCCGGGCGAGATCGAAG
>NZ_JBEXPK010000164.1:0-7498 GCF_040612015.1 Streptomyces sp. NPDC006476
TGGGCGACGTCTTCACGCTGGGCACCAGCTCCTGGCGCATCGAGGACATCACGCGCGACCGCGTCCTGGTCTCCCCCGCGCCGGGAGTGCCGGGCGCTCGGGAACGCGGCGCGGGCAACCCGCACGGTCAGCTCGGGAATCTCCTGCGCAGGCCTGGGCCACAATGACATGACGGGTCACCACCTCGGTCCCCCCGCAACGTCTACTACCCCTCACCATGCCAGCAACAGCCTGCTGCAAACAGCGACTTCGTGAATTGACCAGCAAAGTCATCTACGTTGCGATGGCCGTCACCATCGAGGGCACCCGGCCCCGCCAGGGCCCCGACCGGAGCAGAACCGTGGAAACGCTGGGCAGACCAGCAAATTCCCCCTGCCCACATCCAGCCACACCCCATTCAGCTGTCAGGGCTGACCCCGTTGGCGCTGGACGCAGCGATCGATGTCCCCGATTGCAGGAGGCGAGGGATGAGGAATGTCGTCGCTATCGCCGTGATTGATATGCAGGCGATGGACAGCGGGATGGAGCGCGCAGGAGAGCGACGGGTGAGGACGTCGACGAGCGCTGGCAGCACGACGCTGCCGGTCATGCTGGCGGTGAAGAGGAGCGCGTTCGCCAATTGGTTGTCCTCCATGGTCTGGGCGATCCACTTCAGGACGGCCGGGAGTACCGGTGCGAGGAAAAAACCGCACGCGGCGTAAGCGATCGGGGCGATCGGGGGGTGCGCTGCGGCGAGTAGCGATCCAGTGGCTGCGACGAGCGACAGCCGGACGATTCGGCGCGGTGCTTGCGTGCGGGCGAGTGTGGGGATGAGGAAGCGCCCGATGCATAGGCCTACCCAGAACAGCGATGCAATCCTGGCGGCGGTGACGGCGGTGTGGCCGACGCGGTCGAGGTGAGTGGCTTCCGACGCGCCGATTCCGGTCTCAAGCCCGGCGTACAGGAATCCCAGCGCGAAGAACACGACAACCACTCGACGGTGCGTACGGAAGGTGGTTGCCTTCGACGGCGGAACTCGAGACTTGGACGGCTGCTCGAGTTTGTCGACGCCGATGCCGAGCGGCGCGAGCACACCTGCGACCAGGAACACCGCTCTGGCATGGGTGTCCGCTGCGCTTACCGCAAGAGGTCCGAGAATGGCTCCGACGCCGAATACGGCGTTGATGCGGCTGAGTATGGAGAAGCTGTCGTCGCTGGAGTGACGAGCGACGATCGAGTTGAGGTACAGGGTCAGGCCCCCGTACCCGGCGCCGGCGAGTACGGTGGCGATACAGAAGACGGGCCAGGTGCCGACGACGCCCATGGCGATTGCGCCGCAGGTGAACAGGGCCAGCAGGGTGCGCAGCGCGATCCGTTGGCTGAGTCTGCGGCTGCCGAGCCCGCAGATCAGGATCGCGGCGAGGGCACCGAGGTTGTAGGCGCTGACCAGCCAGCCGCCGTCCTGGTCTGGAAGGTCGTAGATGCGGCGCAGGCTCGGGAGCGCCGCCCCCAGGGCCGCGGTGCTGAGGCCGAGAACGAAGAACATCAGGAAGATTGCGATCAGCCCCGGACGCGGAATTGCCGCCTTGGGTTTGGCTGGGTCAGAGGACACGGCCGGTCACGCGGACGTCGAGCAGGGTGAGGGATTCGAGTGCGTGGTCATAGGGGGCCTGAGGGCCGCCCTTTCCGTCTTCGATCGCGATGGCTCGCATGCCGGCCGCGTGCGCGGCGCGCAATCCTGCGGCGGCGTCTTCGATCACGACGCAGTCACTGGGCGGAATGCCTAGCCGTCGCGCTGCGGTGAGGTAGCCCTCCGGGTCGGGTTTGCCGATGATGACGTCATCGGCAGTGATCAATACACTGGGTATCGGGAGGCCCGCGGTGGTGAGCCGGCTCATGGCGACCGGGCGATGCCCCGAGGTCACGACGGCCCACGCCTGGCCGGTGAGCCGCTGGACGAGCGGGGCCGCACCTGGGCAGGCGGTGATTCCGTCGGTGTCGACGATCTCGCGTTCGGTCAGGAGGCGCGCTTCAGCGGTGGCGTCGAGGTGGGGGGCGATTTCCGCGACGAGTTCGGCGTTGGTCCGTCCGGGCGACAGGGCGACCACGTGCTGAGGGTCGAGTCCGCGGAGGCGGGCCCAATCGCGCAGGTGCCGTTCGATGATGTCCAGTGAGTCCACCAGCACCCCGTCCATGTCGAGGAGTATCGCGCCGCACTCCATCGTGGCGTCCGGCAATGTGATCTCGATATTGGCCAACCTGGAGACCTCCTTTTGGTCCAGTTCAGAAGACATCCGGCAGCCAGGGACCAGCACCGGAAGTCAAAGCGATCATGAGTTCGAGGGTGGATGGTGCAACGCCGGGGAGTGTCTGCCTGAGCTGTGTCAAGGACAGCGCCCCGCAGTACCAGGCTGCCAGCGCGGTTTCGGGGATGCAGATCGTGCCCGCACCGCCCGGCTCGGTCTGCGCCTTGCCGCCGTCTACTTGCACGGTGATCACTGTCGGGGGTGCTTCGGCGTGTTCGACGGTGAATTCCAGGGTTCCGGCCAGCGGGGTCGGCCAGCTGCGTTGGGCCAGCGCAGCCGGAACGTCGAGGAGCCGGATCATCCACGGATACCAGGCGTCTTCGCTGGCGTGGTGGTGGGGCAGCTCCCACAGGAAGGGTGGCGGGGACGGCACAGCCGCCTGGTCGAAGATGACCCGGTGGGCCTGGCTGCCGTGTCCGGCGAGGAAACCGTAGACCTCGCGGGCGGCCTGGGGATCCGCCGCCCACATGTCGGTGACGAGCAGGTCGTAGCCCCATGCGCCGTTGCGGCGGTGTTCGTAGCCGACCAGACCGACCACGTGCCCGTCCGCTCCGAGCAGGTGGTAGAGGAACCGGCCGGGATCATTTTTCGGGTACTTCCAGGACCACCACCATGAGGGTCGCTTGAGAGCACCGTTCCAGGCCTCGGCCTGCCGGTCTTGAAACTCCACGCCGCGTGGGCCGATGCCTCGTTCGATCTGGCGCGGACGGGGCATGTCCGCGAAGGCCGCCAGGGGCAGGATCCAGCGTCGGCCGAGGCCGGCGACCTCCCACCCCCAGCGCCGGTAGACACCGGCTGCGGGGGTCCACAGGAGCGCGATCGCGCGTCCTTCGTTGCGGAGTTCATCGACGATCTCCGTGATCAGCCGCGCGGCCGTTCCTCGGCGGCGTGCCTCGGGTGCCACGGCGACGCAGGCGACCCCTGCGGCGGGGATGGCCGCCCCGCCGAAGTAAGCGTCGCAGCGTAAGGCCATCGCTCCAGCGACGATTCCGATGCTGGTATCGGCGACCCGTGCCACGCAATGGTCTCGGATTGGCCGGGTGTCGATCTCGGGCTCGTTGAAGCAGCGACTGGCGAGATCCTCATACGAGCGCCAGTCGGCTGCGTCTTGAGGTGCCCGGATCAGGGGGGCGGTCATGGACTCTCGGCGAAGAACGCGTGGACCGCCTCGGTCACGTAACCGACCTGGTCCGCGTTCAGCGCGGGGTGGAGGGGGAGGCAGAGGGTTTCTCGCGACAAGGCTTCCGAAACCGGGAACGCTCCTACCTCGTGGCCAAGGCTTCGGAAGGCCCCTTGGAGGTGCAGCGGGATCGGGTAACGGACGACGGCGTCGATCCCCGCAGCCTGCAAGGACTCCGCGAGCTCGTCACGCCGCCGGGTCCTAAGCTGGAACAGATGGTAGACGTGCTCGTCCGGTGCGGCTCCCTCTTGGAACGACACAGGGAGGCCGGACAGCTTGGCCCGGTAGTCGGATGCGATCTCGCGACGTCGCCGGTTCCAGTCCTCCAGAAGGGGCAGCTTGTGAGACAGCACCAGGGCCTGGATGCTGTCCAGGCGGGAATTGTAGGCGACGACCTCGTGATAGTTCTGGGATGTTTGACCGAAGTGCCGGAGCAGGCGGAGCTTGTCGGCGAGTTCCTGGTCGCGCACCGAGACGGCTCCTGCGTCGCCTGCGGCGGCCAGGTTCTTGGACGGAGCGAAACTCCAGCACCCGGCGTTGCTCGTGCTGCCGACCGGCTGACCGTCGAATCGGGCGCCGATGGCCTGCGCACAGTCCTCGACCAGTGCGAGGCCATAGCGGTCCGCCAGATCCGCCGCTGCGGTCATATCGACGGCCTGGCCGAACATGTGCACCACGATCAGTGCCTTGGTCCGTTGGGTAACCGCGTTCTCCGCCTGTTCCAAGTCGATGAGGTAGTTGTCGGGCCGGCAGTCGACCAGGACCGGCCGGGCGCCGACACGCAGGATCGCCAAGGCGGTGGCGTGGAAGGTGTTCGCGACGGTGATCACTTCGTCGTCCGGGCCGACACCGAGCGCATCGAGCGCCAGCACCAATGCGTCGGTGCCCGAGTTGACGCCCACGACATGGGGCACGTCCAGGTATTCCGCCAGGGACCGTTCCAAGGCGCTGAGTGGATCGCCCAGGATGTAGTTGCCGCTCGTGAGCAGTTCGCGGATGCGGGGCAGAAGGTCGCCGTCGAGGTCGGCGAACTGGGCCGGATAGTCGTAGCGAGGGACGCGGTAGTCGGTCATCGGCCTCCGCCGTCCAGGTGTTCGGCGGCGATCCGGCCGTCCGGTCGACTGTAGTCATCGGCCAGGCGGATCACATCGTCCAGCTCCGGGGTGGACACCTCGACGAGGGTGATGTCTGAATCAGCCTCGATTCGGTGCACCGTGCCGGGCCGGACATGGACGATCTCCCCGACCACGAGTGGCCGCTGCTGCAACGGCTCTTCTCGGGAGGCAGCGTAGTAGAGCGTTCCCGAACCTCGGAGGATGAGATTGGCTTCTTCTTTGTATTCGTGGAACTGCAGGCTCGTGCGGTGTCCGGCCTTCAGGTGGATCAATTTGAAGCCGAACGGGGCACCTTCGGGAACGAGCCAGCGTTCCTCGCCCCAGCTCTTGTTGACAGTCTTGGTTTGCGCGGCGTAGGTCACGGACGGCTTGACCGGCGAGACGGGAGTGTGCTGGAACTCGGTCTGCAGCAGGTCTTTGAGGTATTCGGGCGCTGAGATGGTCATCGTGTCCTCCGGTCAGCCAACGTGGACGGGCGTTTTGAAGTGGCTGAGGTAGTGCTGGATCGCCGCTTCGACCGCTGCTCGCAGCCGGTCGTCCACCGTGTTGGAGTCGTTGCGGCAGGCGTACTCGACCTCCTTCTTGATTTCGCTGAATTCCTCGGTGCCGAACACGTAGTGCCCGGCGATAACGGCGCGGTCGTCGTCGGTCGCGGTTGTGTCGTGCTTCATCCACTTGCGCCACAGCCCGGATTCGAAGGCGAGGGCGAGGAACTCCTCACGCTGCCGCGTCAACCCGGCCTCGTTCATCAGGCCGAGCAACGCTCGGGTTTCGACCACGCCGAACTCCGGAGCGACGTTGAGCGCGGACACACCGTTCACCGCCAGGTCGTGCAGGGCCGAGGCGGGAAGGTAGTCGGCGTTGTGGGATTTGAGCGCGGAGCCGAAGGTGTGGCAGATCTCAGCGAGTTCGCGGATCGTGTGGCCGACAGCGGACGGCGCGAGAGTCAGAGCGCCGCAGTTCTCGGTCTCCCGCACCTTGGTCGCGGTCTGCGCGACGATGAACGTGGGGCGCGGCAGACCGGCCGAGTAAAGACGCCGGGAGACCTCGGAGATCTGGGCTCGGAATTCCCGGGGATCGTTGGTGTCAACGCTCTGATCCTCGAAGCCGATTTCGAACATGACCTGCCGGTCCAGGGCTGAGGCGTGCGCGTAGATCTCCGCGTACAGGCCCACTAATCGGTCTATCGCGTCACCGGTGGAGGCCACGCCGTCGCGCTCCAGACAGGTGTCGATGTGGAGGAGGTCGAAGCCGCTCGCGAGGTCCTCCTTGAAGGAGCGCAGGCAACTGAGCATCGCCTCGTCCTCATCCATCGACCGCTCGTCCGGGTGCTGCCACGGTCCACCGTGGTCCCTGCATACCAGCACCAGACGGTCACGGTCCCGTTCGCGTACGTAGGCCACCAGGTCGGCGGCGGTCCAGCCCTCGACGTAACCGCCGCCGAGAGCTTTCCATTCGACCTGTCTGCGGCTGGGGATCAACATGATGCGCTGGTTGTTGCGGGCGGCGACCTCGATCACCGCGTCGACGCAGTTCGCGGACATCGGACCGATGCCCAACCGGGAGGGGACGTTCAGGGGCGACAGCGGGTACATGCAACAACGGCCCTTCGCTTGGTCTTTCATCCTGATGTATTTGAAGCGTTCGCGCGCTCACCGTTCCGGGGAGACAAGCAGATGTGCTCGCGGCCGTCGTCGGCTGAGCAGTCAGGAGCGACAAGGCCCCCGAGCGTCGAGGGGTGGCGCCAGCTGTCACTGCCAGCCCCAGCGTGCGAGACATGCATGCCCCCATCTGCATGGCGTAGATCCGGCGTGGAAAATGCTGTCCCGCATGACCGGTGTCCTCATAGAGTCAAATAACTCGGCAATTTCAGCCGCAGTAATTTCAGCCGAGGGAAGAGGTCCGACACTAACAAAAGGCGTTGGACGCGGCGGTGGGTGATGAGGTCGGTGGTCGAGTCCGAGGAAGGTTTCGCGGATGCCGACGCGTCGTTCCCAGCGGATGCGCAGGCAGCTGAAGCCGGGCGGTCGTTCTCTCCACGGCGAACCGGAAGATGCCCAGGCCGAACCGTGAGGCTGGCCTTGCTCGGCGGTGACCGGGCGGATGCCGAGTCACCCCAGGTGGGGCCTGTGTTCAGTCGTGATCATGTGGCGGGGCGGGTTGGAGCTCTCCGTAGCCAGGCAGGTGCTGCGGCGGGCCGACTGGCCGGGCCTCGTACTGGAACAGGCGGGCGTACTCGATCAGCTTCACGGCCAACCGCTCGCTGCTCATGGTGCTGCGATCGACTTCCACGAACGCTCGCAGCTTTCGGCGGTGTTCGCTCTCGACGCTCCTGCGGCGCTGCTCAAGCAGCAATCGAAGGTTTCCGTCGGAGACTGCCACGGCCGCGGAAGGAAACATCACAAGAGGAAATCCGCGGGCGCCGACCAGACCCTCGACCACGAAGCCCCGACCACGGTCACGAAGTGGAAAACAGCCTCGGGTTCTGCACCGTGGCTGACATCCATGGCCCCCGACCACGGGCCGCGCCCGCGCGCTACGGCAGGCTTGCTCCTGCAACGGAGGTCCGGGACCGGCTCGGCAAGGCCGCCGAGTCGTGGACGGCGGCATGCTGCGCATGGGCCCGCAAGCCGGCTCCTATCTCGAGGGCGACTCCTGGCGCTGCCTCTGAGCGGCGCCGTCCGCACCGTGCTGACGTTCAACTGCGACTCTCCCTGGAGCGCGGGTCGCGGGGCTCGGGGACGCGGACCGTGCCGCTGTACCTCTGGACAGCAAAAGCTGACTGATAGTCAGGTCAAGCTGCTTCACTGTATCGCGCACTACTCATGCGATCGCGATCGAGTCTTAGTCTTGACAAAGTCTAAACTGGGGCCTACCTTTCAAGCTCCTTGAGTAGGTGTGTGTGGCCTAGGTGGGTT
>NZ_JBEXPK010000165.1:0-7324 GCF_040612015.1 Streptomyces sp. NPDC006476
TCGCCGGAATAACGGCGGAACTCCGTTCCGCCTACCGGATCACTCCGTGATCCGGCGGTCCGGCCTCCGGCACGGACCGTGTTCCGTACCGGCCTGTTCCGCAGTCCCGTACGGAACCTGACACACCCTCCGGGCGTGCCAGGAAAGCGGCAGCAACAAGGAGGCGGCTCGGACGGGACGTGACGGAGCGTCACATTCCTTTGTCTGCTTCGTACTTCAGATCACGGATCGCGGTGCCCGTCCGGCCTCCACGTCTCGCACCGGTTCCGGGGTCACTCTCGACCAGATTCGGTCAGTCCATGTGCGTCACTTCAGAATCTGGCTTGAATCTGGGATGCTGTCAGAGTACCAACCCCCAGTCGAGAACCTCTATTAGGGGATCCGCGTTCAAAGTCCGGGCTCGGCTTTGGGCGCGGGCGAGACTTCAGCTATTTACAGTTCCCGACATGTTCAAGAGGCCCGGGAAGGCGAGGCATTGTGACGCATATGGAATTGCGGCTGCATCAGGCTGAGGCAGTCGACAATGTGGTTCGTATTCTCGGCACACCGCCCGGTGGACGTATGCCACCCGAGGGTCTGAGGACACAGGTAATTGCCGCTACAGGTTCCGGGAAAACCCTGATCGGTGCGGAAGCCGCACACCGTCTTTCCGCTCGTCGTGTTCTTGTTCTGGTGCCGACGCTGGATCTGCTGACGCAGATGGCCGGTGCGTGGCGTCGGGCGGGTCGGTCCGGGGCGATGATCGGGGTGTGCTCGCTGCGGGCGGAGGAGAGCCAGGGCCTGCCGTGCACGACCGACCCGGAGGAACTGGTGGCCTGGATGGCCGGGTTGGAGACCGTGACGGTCTTTGCGACGTATGCCTCGGTCGGGCTCGGTGTCTTGCAGCGGGCGCATGTCGCTGGCCTGGGGGTTTGGAGCCTGATGGTCGTGGACGAAGCCCACAGGACGAGTGGTGATGGGCTGAAGCCGTGGGCGGCCGTGCACGATCAGACGCAGCTGCCGGCGGAGCGGCGGCTGTATATGACGGCGACGGCGCGGGTGTGGGAGGCGGAGGGTGAGCGGCCGCGGTTGGTGGCGTCGATGGAGGACGGCTCGCCGGTCTTCGGTTCGGTGGCGTACAAGCTCACGCTTTCGGAGGCGATCCGGCGGGGCATCGTCGCTCCTTATCAGGTGCTGTGCCTGGACATCCGCGACCCGGACTTGTACGCGGCGCTGTCCAGTGAGGCGCCGGGCTCGGTCGCGGCGCGTGGAGCGCGGTTGGCGGCGATGCAGGCGGGGTTGATGCATGCGGCCCAACAGGAGGGCTTCCGGCGGGTGTTGTCGTTTCACAGTCGGGTGGGTGAGGCGGAGGCGATGGCGGCCGCGGTGCCGGTGACGGCGGGCCGGCTCGCCCAGAACGATCCCGACACCTTCCCGCCGGCGGAGCAGGTGTGGGCGGACTGGTTGTATGGCGAGCACGCACCCGGGCACCGCCGTGCCGTGCTGGATGAATTCGCCTCCGACTTCCTTGGTGGTCCTGTGTCCGAGGGCCGGGATGTACGTGCGGAATTGCGCGTGCTGAGTTCCGTCCGGGTGCTCGGAGAAGGCGTCGATACAGCCGAGTGTGAGGCTGTTCTTTTCGCTGATGCGCGGGGCTCGATGGTGGACATCGTGCAGATGGTCGGGCGTGCTCTGCGGTTGAAGCCGGAGCGGGGAAAACTCGCGACTCTGGTCGTTCCTGTCTTCCTCGGACCCGGCGAGGACGCGAATGAATTGCTCACCTCGGATGCTTACAGCACCCTCAGCAAGATCCTTGGAGCTCTGCGGGCGCACGACACAGAGACGATCGAAGGTCTCGCTGATCCCCGTCTGCGCAACGCCCGTTCGGGCGTGGCGGACGACGGTGAGGAGGGCGTTGAGGACGGTGAGGAGCAGGGTCTAGGCGACGTCGACGGCGGCCGGGCGTTGGTGTCTGCTCGGGCGGCGGAGGTGCTGCGGTTCAGCGAGGAACGCGACCCGGCGGCGTTGGCGCAGTTCGTGCAGCTGCGGGTGATCGACCCGGAAGGCGTGTACTGGCGGCGAGGGATCGAGGCCGCCACCCGGTGGCGGCGCGAAACCAAGGCGGCGGAGCTGCGGGTGCCCTACACGTACGTCACCCCGGAGGACTGGGGCGCAGTCGGCAGCCATCCGCTGGGCGTGTTTGTCGCTGATCAGCGCCGCTACTACGCCGCGGGGAGTCTGGAGGCGTCGCGGGTGGCGGAGTTGGAGCGGCTGGGCATGGTCTGGTCCGTCCATGCTTCCGCGTGGGATGCCGGGCTGGAGGTGGCCCGCTCCTATGCCAGCGCGCACGGTCATTTCCTGCCGTCGGCATCCGCGGTGTGGGAGGACATGGCGATCGGGGTCTGGGCCAAGAACATGCGTGCCGCGGCCCGGAAGACGCTCGAGAACGCCGCGCGGCGCGAGGCCGGGGAAATGGGTGTCTCGAGCGTGGGGGAGCTCTCGGCCGGCCGTATGGAGGCGTTGGAGGAGATCGATCCCGGGTGGTGCCCTGTGGGATGGGATATCTCCTGGCAGCGGGCGTATCGGCTCGCCCTGGCCCACGTGAAGGCTGGCGGGACGCTGCCTGCCGGGCCGCGGGAGGTGGTGGTGCAGGGCGAGGACCTGGGCGTGTGGATCGCCGGTCAGAAAGCCACGTGGGAGGAGCTCCAACCTGCGCAGCTCTTTCTTCTGGAGACGTTGGGCGTTGACCCGGACGACACGTCGGGTGTGCGGCCGGCTCCGCGCTCGCAGGACGACCGCTGGGCCATGAACCTCGCCGCGGCCCGCCAGTTCCATGCCCGTGAAGGCCATCTACGGCCCGCACGCAAGCACGTCGAGCTGGTCGACGGCGAAGAGATCAAACTGGGCTCCTTCCTCGACAACACCCGCCGCAGGGCCGCCAAGCTGAGTACCGAGCGGCGTGCTGCCCTGGATGCCCTCGGCATGCGCTGGTAGCGCACACCCACATGAGAACCCGCAGGATAAAGTTCGGACACCTCGCTGAGCGTCGAACAGGCACCAGAGTACGTCGCTCACCAGACCCGGTGGTCGGGCTCGGTGTCCTCCCGTACGGACCAATCAATCCTGCGTTCGGCTGATTCCTTCAGGGAGCGGTAGAAGCGGTCCTCGACCGACCCCTGCTCAAGAGTGGCGATGATGCGTGTGGCGTTGTCCCTGATCGCGGTGTCATCGGGATGGAGCAAACCGGCGCCGGTGGCCCGGTCGCCTGCGGCCACTGCCCTGTGCAGGCTGGCGCCAGCGACCTGCAGCAACTCCGTCGAGTAGGCGGCCGCCGCCTGAAGGACTTCGCTGACGAACTCAGGGGCTTGCCAGACGAGGTCGCCGTCAACCGCCCCGAGCAGAACTGCGGCCGCCCGGCGTTCGTGGGGCGGCCCCGCGCGCAATGCGTCGGCAAGCAGTGCTTGAGCCTCCTGGTCGACGTGCCCGGCTGTCGCCCGGAACAGGTCGGAGGCGTGGTTCTCCCGACGCGAAGCGGTGCGAGAGCTGGGCTCAACGGCTGCCGTCCAGGACAGGATCCTGCGTAGGTAGGTCATGCGTTCGGGGGCTTCGGCCAAGCGCAGGGGGACGTGCCACTGATACGGGAGAGCGGCATAGCTGGGGTTTTCACCTGCCGTGTTTTCCCAGTGTTTGACACGGGCTGTTAGAAGGTCCAGGACATCGTCGCCGTGGGTCAGGGATATAGCGGACAGCAACTTCTGGATCTCGTAGCTCTCCAGCCTTTCGACGACTCGGAGTTGGTCGAACAGTGAGGCCCTCTGCGCTGCTGACAGATCGGTCCACGACAGCCATTCGTAGACCGTCACAGCCCGGGCCACCTCCTGGGCAACGCTGGCGTCCCCTGCCAGAGGGACGGCGGAAACGAGCTCGAGAGCTGCCCCGTGGTCAGTCGCGAACAGGGCACCAGCGGCTTGGATGACCAGGCAACGGACGACGGGATCGCCGTCATCGGCGAGAACTCGTCCCAAGCTGGCCAACGTTGCTGCGGGCAACCGGTGTGCCTGCTGCCGGTCCGCGAGCGCCATGGCCACCGCGCGTTTTAGCGAGATCTGTTCGGAGGCGATGAGTTCCTTGCCCTGTTCAATGCCGACATCCGTTGGCTGGCGCAACAATGCGTTCACCGCTGCAGGCACCACAGCCTGTTGCAGTTGCTCGCGACAGTAGGATGCGTCGGCACAGATCAGCTTCGCCAGCTGCGGGTGGGCGGTGAAAAGATGGCCCAGGAAAGGCTGGGCGTGCTCGGGCGTGTAGCCGAAGACGGC
The DNA here is from genome assembly GCF_040612015.1 of Streptomyces sp. NPDC006476. Classification (NCBI taxonomy): domain Bacteria; kingdom Bacillati; phylum Actinomycetota; class Actinomycetes; order Kitasatosporales; family Streptomycetaceae; genus Streptomyces; species Streptomyces sp. NPDC006476. The sequence goes on from NZ_JBEXPK010000165.1 coordinate 4,299, forward strand.
ATAGCCGTCGGTGAGCAGGGTCTGCAGGTGGTCCCAGACCTCTTGCGGCTGCCAGGCTTTGGTCGCTTCTGCTGTCCTGCGCAACTGGGCGTCCCAGGCCGATGCGGCCGCCTCATGGTCCTCGCCCTCGCGGAGACTGCGCATCGGGGTCCACCAGCTGGTGTGCAGGGCCACGGCCAGATCATGGTCCACAGAGACGGGCAGGGCCTCCAGCACTGCTGTGGCGGCCTGCTGGGCGCCATTGGAGCCGTAGGCGAGATGCCAGTCCACCGCGCGTCGGACACCGAGTGCGGCCACCGGCCCCGGCGAGACCACACGTGTGCGGTCGCGTAGTTGCTGCAGAAGGCGGATGACGTGCGTGTCACCCGCGTCATGGGTACCGCTCACGGCTGCTTTGAAGCAGATGGCTGCGCGTGCCGAGCGCCGCGGGTCTTGCTGGGCGTATTCCGCGAAGAGGACATCGAGTGCTTCGCGGCGCACGCCTTCGACCTGCTCCAGCGCAATGCGGCTGCGCCGGATCGTCAGTGTCCACCCTTGCTGGGTAATGCTTTCGGCTTCAGCGGCGAAGACAGGGTCGAGTAGGGCGAGCGGCATGAGGGCATGTGTGGACGGGCTGGTCGCTGTAGCCCATCGTTGCACCCCGCGGATGACTGCCTGTTGGTAAGCGAACGGCTTGCCCGGCTCGTAGGAGGCCAGCTGGGTCAGGATTCGCAAGGCGTGGTCGGGATGTGCATTGAGCGCGCGTGAATCGTTCTTGCCCAGGTCCCACAGCAGATCGCACGCGTCGTCGATGTGCCTCAAGTCGTGGGCGATGGCATCGAGCACCGGTGGCAGGCCCCGGCGTACGGTGGGGTCGGCCTGGTGTTCGTGCAGCCACCGTACGAGGTTGAGGGTGCGGGCCGGCTGGAAGGCACCGATCTGGCGTAGAAAGGGCAGGTGAGCCGCCTGCTCCTGAGGTCCGGACTCGCGGATGAGGTGTGCGACCTCGGCCCACAGCGGCTCGGCGAGCGCAACGGGGGTGGCGGTGTCCTGGCTCCACTGCCATTCCACACGGCTGGTGTTGACCAGCGCGTGCAGGAGCGGCTCGTGCGCCTGCACTTTCGCGTGAGCGCGCTCGAGGTAGCCGCTGGATGCACCTGAGGCTGGCAGCAGAGCGGCCTCGGCCAGGACGACGTCGCCCAGCAGGTCGGGCACGATTCGCAGCGAGGATCCGCGGCGCAGCAGCACACCCGACTCCTCAAGGGTCCTGAGGTGGGGCACGAGTTCGTAGAAGGGCCGACCCGTGAGGTCAGCCAGGGCCTGCTGGTAGACCGGGACGTTCTCGCGGAAGGGCTGGAACAGGGAAACGGCTCGTAGGGCGGCGGTGACGCCATCCCCACTGTGTTCGGGAAGTGCGGCGCGCAGGAAGGCGTCGGAGAGCTGCTGGCGGATCTGCTCATCGGTTTGCAGCACCGATGTGATCAGGCGGCCTTCCCGTATCTGCACAGCGCCGGCTACCAGAAGGAGCGGGCAGTCCTTGGCCGCGAGGGCCAAGCGGGCAGCGAGCTGCTGCTTGCCGGGGCCCAGGGCCTCGGCGGCCAGTGCGGTGGCATCGGTCGTCGACAGTTCCGCCAGCGACCGGGTCGGCATGGTCGTCGGGTCCACGCCCAGACCGCGGAGAGCATCGCGGACTGCGAGCAGTCCGTAGGGGCGGGCCGCCATGAGGATTTTCGCCTCGGGCCGTTGACGCCACACGTGCGCGATGAAGGAGCGCAGCTCCGCGCCGTACTCCTGCGCATCGTCGATCATGACGAGGAGATCGCCCGTGGCAGGCAGTAGCTCGAACGCCTCCGGCGGGGGTATCTCCCGAGGGGCTACCCGGACGGTGACCGGCGGGTCCTGTTCCAGACGCCTGCATACTTCCTTCAGCAGGCGGCTCTTGCCAGCGCCAGCCGCCCCGACCAGCAGACCGAGCACTGACGCGTGCGCCGTGTCGTCTCTGACGAAGCCGACAAGTTCCTCAAGCTCGGGGGTACGTCCCACAAGCGTCCAGCGGTGCGAGTACCGGTCCCCCTGCCGGAACCGGTCGAAGGCCTCTTCCGGGGTCTCCCACGGGGTGGGCGCACCCACTCCGAGGAATGGCTCCCGGAGACCGGGAAAGTACCGGTCGACAAGCCGTACCGCCACGTCCTTGTCGAGTCCGGCCACCGTGCGGGCCAAATCCTCCGCATCCCAAAGCTCCCAGTCCCGATGCTTGTCGACCTCTTGGCGCACCCGTACCGTCACAGCGGCGGTCACCCACAACAGGCACCGGTCCACGCCCGCCTCGGCCATATCCAGCGCCTTGACCGCGGCCTGGAACGTCGCGGGATGGTACTTGTCGTAGCGCTTGCACTGAATACCGATGCGCTCGCCGGCCCGTGTCACCACCCGCACATCGATCCCGTGCTGCTTCTCACCCCGGCCACCAAACCGCTGCACCTGCGCACCGGGGAATACCTCCCCAGCAAGTTCCGCGCAAAAAGCCTCAAAGACGTACTCATCGAGGTTCTTGAACGGCAAGCCTGACAGACGGGGCAACCCCACTGCAGGGGACGTCGACGGCTTGCCCGGCATGGCCCCGACAGCGCTCTGCACAAGCAGGAGCAGATCCCGGTCGGGAACTGTCCGCCCTCGCTCCCAGCTACTGACCGTCTGCTGTCCCACCCCCACGCGCAGCGCCAGATCACCTTGCGACCACCCGCGGGAGACACGAGCCGCCTTCAGCCATGCCGGAAAATCTTCCATAGGGGAAACATACGTGTGGCCTACGTAATATTCAATCCATCCTGGCGGAATGACCGGTCCCCTCGTGTCAGGGGTGCCGGCCCAGCAGTGGCTGCTGGAGAGTGTCGGCGTCAATCCGGACCAAGGTGTGCTGGTTCGGCCGGTGGTGCGGCCACAGGCTGACCGGTGGGAGACCAATCTCGCTGCCGCCCGCCAGTTCCACACCGTGAGGGCGGGGAGGACGGCCAGACGGCCGTGAAGCTGGGCGCATGGCTCGACAA
>NZ_JBEXPK010000166.1:0-7202 GCF_040612015.1 Streptomyces sp. NPDC006476
GACGCGATCAAGGCACGGACGACCTACACGACGGTGCTCGCGATACTCGGCCTGGGCGGCCATGCGGACCGGCGCAAAGGACATCGCCAGCGGCAGACACCCCGGGGGCCGTTCGTATACGTGCACCACTGGGCCACTCGCCTGACGTCTGATGCCCAACGGGAATGGGTGGCGCCCCTATCCGGGCCGCCTGCGCGGTGATGATTCCTGGCGTGCGCAAACAGAAACGCAAGCGCCATTGAGCGGGCTGCGCATCGCCACTGCGCATCCGACTGCGCAGGATCCGCGCCCCATTGCGCACTGTCGATGCGCAGCCCAGTTTGCGCAGTCCCGTTGCGCACCAGCGTCTCCGGCGGGCGGGTGTCGGACTGCGCAACGGCGATGAGTGCTGTGGTCGGGCCGACCACAGGCCGGTCACACGACTGCGTTGTCGGATCGTGACCGATGGTCGGGCCTCGTGGCCGCCAGTCTGGTCGGGGTCAGCCGGTGAGCTGACGGTATGGAGCACATGCACGCACCGGCATTCACGATCACCGTGCGCCCCACGCCGGCGCGACCCGTGCGCCGCTCGTGGCGCTACGTGCTGGCCTACTGCGGGGGAACGGCGGTGAGCCGCTTCGGGGCGGGGAGCCGCCGCGGGGTGATGGCGGTCGATCAGTTCACGCAGATCGCCGACGCGCCGTACTGCATCACCGACCTGCCAGAGCTGCAAAACACCAGATCACAACCAGGGTCGGGTTTCCCGCCAGTGGAGAACCCGACGTTGCCTGATCGGCCGACCAGTCTGCCGCCGCCCGGTACGGACGACAGTCACCGCGATCGTCGCCGCACGGCTCCGGGCCGCTCAGGCCTGCCCGCCTTTGCGCTGGCCGCAGATCCGGCTACGTCCGCGGTCACCGAGCCGGCCGTGCCGGTCACAGGGGACGCGCGCCTGCGGCGTCAGCCGCCCAGGAGGCCCTCGCCTACCGAGCGCTCGCCGAATGCGCCGACTGCGGCCACCCCGGAACCGCCCCCGGTGAGGACCTCTGCCCAGCCTGTCTGGGCTGGCCGCTGTGCCCCACCTGCCCCGGGGCCCACTCCCCGCCGGGCCCCCGCAACGACGACCGCAGCACGACCTGTGCGTCGGCCCTGAACGCCCCATTGGAAGGAAGCATCCGTTGACCGACGACGCCCCGCCCCAAGCAGTTGCCAACCATCCGAGATCCAGAGCCGCCCCGAGGCGGTCGGTGGCAAAACGGTGCCGTGCCCTGCGCGAACGCCACAGGGCAAACAGGTGCCGTTCGGCCGGCTGCGAGGCCGTGCTCGTGTACGAGCGCACCGCGTGGGGCTGGCTCGGCTGGACCGTTCCCCGGGATGGCACCGTGCCCGAAGTCCCCCACCAGATAGCGGTCCTCACCCCGGCCGCGACCTGGTGGCAACGCCTCGGCCTGCGCTGGCTGCTCCGACGCCGTTCGCGGCCCATCCGCCTAGCTCCCACCGCCGCTCTCGTGCCGCGTACCACCGCGGCGATGGCGCTCGTCAGCCTGCCCGCCGGGCTGGTCGCCCTGGCCCACGGCCTACCCGCCGATGTCACGCTCCCGGCGATGCCGCTCCTGCCGCTGCTGGCTGAGCACCTGCCCGAACGGCTGGACGGCCGAGCACGCGAACACGTTCTCACCATCGAAGGTGAGGCGGGCTGCCGTCGGCTGCTGCGCCTCGCCACCCTGCAGACCGGCCTTGTCCAGGCTGCTGCCCGCAGCATCTCCTACGAGGTGCACCGGTCGGCCGAGATCGGCCATCACGTGCTGTGGGACGCCGCATTGCAGCTGCAGACCCAGGACAACCGGTCTGTCCCGGCCGCTCTGGAAGCCCGGGAGCGGCTGATGCTCCAGCTCACCGCCCAGGCGGCCCAGGCCGTCCAACGCTCCGGCACCGAGGATGGCCCTGCCTCCGACGGTGCCGACCTGAGCACACGAGCCCTCTCGCACCAGGGCGCCCGCCCGAAACGCCACCGCTGAACGGACCTCTCTCATGCCCCAGTTGAAATCCCCTCCAACTGCCCGTACGGCGGACGCCTTCCTGCTCTTCGCCCACGAGGCGTACTACCCCGGTCCCGGGACTCAGGAGATCAATACCACCGTGGTCGCCGCGGATTCCCTGTTGCATCCCGAGGTGTGCCAGCCCGACGGCGCCCGCATCCACGCCCTGCTCACCCGGCCCGGACGGGAGCCAGGCGCCGTGGTCCCCCTGGCCACTCTCACCCATGAAATGGGAGGCGGCGCCTCCTGGCCCGACATCGGCGACTGGGAGAGTGTCATCGCCGGCCTGGTGCAGCTCGTCCGCACGGGACGGTGCGACGCGCTCGGCCTCGGCCTGGGCGAGATCGCCCGCTGTCTGGTCTGCACCGGACCGCACGGCAGCGTGCGGACCCGCGGTCCGCACGGGGACGTCATCGTCTATGGCTCCTCCGAGCGCACCGCAGTCCTGGCCTATATCAGCGGCTACTTGGACCACCTTGCAGCAGAGCAGCCCTTCTGGCCCGGCAATGACCTGCTTCCACCGACCATTGGCCATGCGTGACCCGTCGCGTCTGACCTGGTTGAGGCCTTTGTCCTCGGGTGGCTCCGGGCCCGGCGATGGGAGTCCTTTCCGCTCAGGATCGGCACGCCGGTATGGAGGGTTGGTCTGCGAGGTAGAGCGACCGTTCACTACGGGTGAAGGACCTATGGACCGCTCTGCAAATGCTCCTGATCGACCAGGCCGGGTCAGGAAGGGCCACGTTCCACAGCCGGACTGTCTTGTCGCTGCTACTGGCCAGGGTGCGGCCGTCATGGCTGAAGGCCAGCGACGTCACATCGTCGGTGTCTTCGGCCAAGGTGGTGCGGGGCTTGCCGGTTGCTACGTCCCACAACCAGATCTTGCCGTCCCCATCGCTGGCCAGCGTGCGACCGTTGGGGCTGAAGGCCAGCCACGTCGCATCGTCGGTGTCTTCGGCCAAGGTGGTGCGGGGCTTGCCGGTTGCTATGTCCCACAACCAGATCTTGCCGTCCGTTCCACTGCTGGCCAGCGTGTGGCCGTTTGGACTGAACGCCACCGATCCGTCCGTATCCGTATCGGTGAGGGTGGCGCGTTGTCGGCCGGTCGCTACGTCCCACAAGATCACTGAGTCGCCGCAGCTCGCCACGGTGTGGCCATCCGGGCTGAACGCCACCGACGTCACTGTCGCGGCATTCCCTACCATCGTGGCGCGGAGTCTGCCTGTCGTCGCATCCCACAGCCTGACTGCCTGGTCATCACCGCCACTGACAACCATGTGGCCATCCGGGCTGAACGCCACCGACATCACTTCGGCCTCTCCGGGCAAAGTGGTGCGGGATTCCCCGGTCGCCATATCCCACAACCGGATCTTCCCATCCGTTCCACCGATGGCGAGGGTGCGGCCGTTGGGGCTGAACGCCATCGACGACACGGCATCGGTATGTGTGGTGAAGGTGGTGCGCAGTCTGCCTGTGGAGACATCCCACAGTCGCACTTTCCCGTCATCGCTGCCGCTCGCCAAGGTGCGGCCCCGCGGGCTGAATGCCACGGACTCCACTTCGGCAGTTCCGGGCAGGGTGGTGCGCAGCCGCCTGTCAGCCCTCAGATTCCATAGCCGTACCGTTTTGTCGTTGCTGGCACTGGCGAGGGTGCGGCCGTCCGGACTGAACGCCAACGACTCATTCATCGCATCCCTGAGGGTGGTGCGGGGTTTGCCGATCGCCATGTCCCACAACTGGATATCCCCGTTGTCCGACTCAACCGCGAGGGTGTCGCCGTCCGGGCTGAAGGTGATGGGTCCACTCGATGTGCCCGTGAGAACGCTACGACGCCTTCCGGTTGCTGCGTCCCACAGCAGCACTGTTGAGTCATAGGCGGCGCTGGCCAGGGTGCGGCCATCGGGACTGAACGCCACAGATGACACGCCGATGCCGAGCCTGAGGGTGTTACGGAGCCGTCCTGTTTCCACATCCCATAGCTGGATTCCTCCATCGTCGTCCCCCGCAGTCGCTTCGCCGCTGACGAGGGTGCGGCCATTGGGGCTGAAAGCTATCGACGTCACGTAGTTGATAACGGCAAGGGAGGCGTGAAGCTTGCCTGTGGCCGTGTCCCACAGCCTCACTGCCTTGTCATCGCTGCCGGTGGCCAGGGTGCGGCCGTTGGGGCTGAAAGCTACCGACGTCACAGCGTCGGAGTGACCCGTGAGAGTGGCACGGAGTTCGCCGGTAGCTACGTCCCACAGCCGCACCGTCGAGTCATCGCTACCGGCGGCCACAGTGCGGCCGTCCGGACTGAATGCCACCGACGTCACGTAGCTGGTAGGTCCCGTCAGCCGATACCGAAGGGGGAGAGCCTCGGCGCCGAACAAGCTGGATCTGGCTTCCCTCGTGGGACTGGTCTGGTACGCCTGGACCGCAAGCAGAGCGGCAAGATCCGGGTTGGATGAGCGGAGACTGGTCGACTGTGCGGCTAGTTGCCGGGATAACGCTACGTGCTGGGCGCTGATCGCCTGGCGACTTCGCCGCTCACTGGCCTGGTATTGCTGCCATGCGATCAGCCCGGCGGACACGGCCAGGACAAGCAACACCGACAGGGCGGCGCTGAACCGACGCAGGCGCCGAGTGGTGCGCGTGGCCGCAAGCTCCTCGCGGTGACGGGCTGTGGAGCTGGCGGTGAGGAATTCCGCCTCGACCGCAGTGAGACAGCTATTACCGGCGGTTGTGGTGAAAGTTTCCTCGGCGGTGGTCAATCGGGTGCCGCGGTACAGCGCACCAGGGTCGCGGTCGAGGTCGTTCCAGGTATGGGCGGCTTCGGTGAGTTGGCGGTGCAGGCGCAGGCGTTCGCGGTCTTCGTCGATCCATTCCTTCAGCCGGGGCCAGGCGGCGATGAGAGCTTCGTGTGCGAGGTGCACCGTGCTGCCGTCGAGGATGACCAGCCGTGCTTTGACCAGCCGCTCCAGCACTTCGGCGGTGGCTGGGAAGCTTTCTGTATCCAGTTCTTCGCGGGATACGGGCCGCTTGGTGTCTTGTGCGCCCTCCCCTGGAGTGATCAGGCGCAGCAGGATCCGGCGGACGCTGGCGGCCTGGTCGGGGGCGAGGTTGGTGTAGAGGTCTTCGGCGGTTTGGACGATGGCGCCGTGCACACCGCCGGCGGCTTCGTAGGCGGTTGTGGTGAGAGCGCGGCCTTTACGGCGGTGCCAGGTCTCCCGTAGGGCGTGGGACATCAGAGGTAGGGCGCCGGGTTCGCCGTCGACCTCGTCGATGATGCGGGCGGTGAGAGTGCGTTCGACGATGTGCCCTACTGCTTGGGCGGGTTTGACGATGGCGTCACGGAGTTCGCTGCGGTTCATGGGCGCCACCAGGAGGGCGGCGTCGCGTAGTGCGTCGGCCAGGGGCCGGTGCCTGGCCAGGTGTCCGAAGAAGTCGGCCCGTACTGCGATCAGCACCCGCAGCCGGCTGTTGGGGGCCTGGGCTGTGAGGAGACGGTCGATGAACCCGGCGCGTTCTGCCGGGTCGGCGCAGAGGGTGTAGAGCTCCTCCACCTGGTCCACCACCACCCACGTGTCTCCCTCGCCATCACCTTTCGGAGTGAGGCGTTGGCCGTGGTCCCGCAGAGGGTGGGAGCCGGGGGTGAGGACGATCAGCGCTGCCGGGCGCATGCTCGGGTCGGAGGTGGTGCGCAGGCGGGGGATGAGGCCAGCGCGAAGCAGGGAGGATTTGCCGCTGCCGGACGCGCCGACGACCGCGGCGATCCGGTGGCGGCGGGTCAGGCACAGCAGGTCGTCGATGAGCTGGTCACGGCCGAAAAACAGGGCGGCGTCGGCGGGTTCGAAGCGGGCCAGTCCCCGGTAAGGAGGCTCGGCATCTTCATCTGCGCTACGAGGCTCGGCCGCCTCCTCGGCGGCCGCCTCGTGCCACCGTGCTTCCCATTCCTCCAGGTTGCCGCCGCAAGCCTGGACGTACGCGAGGACGACCGGGAGGGTCGGCAACCGCTCGCCCCCGGCGGCCTGTGACAGCGTGCTTGCCCCCTGATTCGTGAGTTTGGCCATCACCCGGTACGTCGGACTACCCGCCTCCGCCCGCAGCTTGCGTAACTCGGCCGCGAACTGTGCCACCGGCCCGGTGCTGGGATCCAGTGGGCTCTCAGGACGCCCCGCCATCGACAGCTCACTCCTCTAACCGCCCGCTTCCCCCGTGGACGCGGCGTGAGGCCGGAAAAGGTACGCAACCTCGTAGCAGGAGGGCAACCCGAAGGCGTCTCCTTCGGCCACCGCCGCAACGCCGTGTCTGTGACCTGCAACGAGTCCATTGTTCAGGGCGGCAAAACCCGCTGCCCATTCAATTCCGGACCCGCTGAACTCAGTGGTGCAAGGCAAAACACAGCGATCCAACCGCGCCAGTCGCCGTGGTCGCGGACCGCGATCGTCCGCGTGTCCGTCAGGTTCGGCGGCCTACGGCCAAGCAACTGATCAGAAGGAGCCACACGAAGATGAGCGTTCACCGCGGAGCGGTACTCGCCACCACCGTCCTCGCGCTCGGCGGCGCCCTCGCCTCCGGCCCCATACCCGACGCGGCAGCCAGCCCGCCCGCCCAGCACCACAGCGCACCCGGCACGGCACCCGTGCCTCGTACGCTGGCCGTCCCTACGAACACGGGCAAGACCATCGCCGCCACGCTCGAGACCGGGCCCGACCGGCTCGGGCCGGCCCCGCGCGGTGTCCCGGCGGCCGCCGCAGCCCGCAAGTGGCACTACAAGAGCGTTCGCGCCACCTTGTGCATGCTGAACAAGAAGCCCTACTGGGGTGGCCCCAAGAACACCGCCTCGTGCGGCGCCGGCTACGCCAGCCTTGCCGGCGAAGTCGCCTACAACGGCAAGTACGTCTGGGGGCAGTGGATCGACTGCCAACACAAGGCCATCCGGTACACGAAGGTCACCGTCGACTGGTGCGGCACCTGGAACAACGGCGGCCGTGGTGGCGGCGTCCGCTACATGGACCTGGGACTGAATGGCACCGCCGAGACACCTGCCGTGACCAACACGTTCTGGATCCGCGTCGACGCCTACCGCAACGGAAAGGTCGCCCTGCGCGGCGGCAACAGCCGACGGTGACACCTGCCCCGACAGACAGGGTCCGGGCCTCGCGAGGGCGCGGCGGGCCTGGGCCATGCCCTCGGTGTAGGCCTCGT
>NZ_JBEXPK010000167.1:0-7096 GCF_040612015.1 Streptomyces sp. NPDC006476
CCCCACGCCCCGACGGCTTCGAGATCCCCAAGTCCCTCCTGGCGGAAGCATCCGAACTCTACGGCGGCGTCATCCTCGGCCCGCCACGCTGAACCGCTCACTGACCCGAGTGCCCGCGCCGGAACAGCGCCCCCCTGGCTGCCGCCCGGTCTCGAAGGCACTGCCTCCGAGGCGACGGCGGGCCCGTTTCCTTTCCCGCTTCCGACCACCGCGGCCGACGTCGAGCAAGCGCCGGTCGCTCAGGAGACTTTCATGCCCCTCCCTGTCCTGTTCGGCGCAAACGTAGAGCCAAGTGCCCTCCCCGTCGGCCGCTCCGGTGAGCAGGCACTACTCATCGACAGTCTCGGCCTCGACCTTCTCACCATCCAGGACCATCCGTACCAGGCGGCGTTCGACGACACCTGGACACTGCTCACCTTCCTGGCCGCGCGGACGCGACACGTCACCCTCGTCCCGACGGTCAGCTCCCTGCCGTTGCGTCCGCCGGCGGTGCTGGCGAAGGCTGCGGCGACCTTGGACAGACTGACCGGCTCCCGGGTCCAGCTCGGCCTGGGTGCCGGCGCTTTCTGGGAAGCCATCGAGGCCATGGGCGGCTCCCGTCGCACGCCCAGAGAGGCCGTCGACGCACTTGAGGAGGCGATCACCGTCATCCGGGCCATGTGGAGCGGCGAGCGCAGTGTGCGGACGCACGGCGAGCACTACTCGCTCGCCGGCGTCCATCCCGGTCCGGCGCCGAGCCCCGGTCTGGGGCTGTGGCTGGGCTCGTACGGGCCCCGCACGCTGGCGCTGACCGGTGAGAAGGCGGACGGCTGGCTTCCCTCGCATGCCTACCTCGGACTCGACGCACTGCCCACGGCTGTCCGCCGCATCGACGACGCAGCCCTGGCGGCGGGCCGCGATCCGGACACGATCCGCCGGGTCTACAACATCGCCGGTGTCATCCAGCCGGAGTCGGCCGGCCCGTTCCAGGGGCCCGCCGCCCAGTGGACCGAGCACCTTGTCGCGCTCGTGCGCACCGTCGGCATGAACGGTTTCGTCATCTGGCCCGAACGAGACCACACCCGACAGATCCGCGCGTTCGCCGCCGAAGTCGTACCCGCAGTCCGCGAAGCCCTCGCACGCAAGACCTGACCACACCGTGCGCTCGGGCCGGGCAGCACCCCCTGGCACAACGGCACCGGCTGTACCCGTCCCAGCCCTTCCCTCCCCAGCGCAGCGTCTTGCTTCTCACCGGCCACCGCTCTTCGCCGAAATCGTCGTGCGGCCGCTCGACGCTGCCCAGTCCGACACCCTGCTCGCAGCGCGAGGCGTCGCCTCGGAGCACCGCAGCGCTCTGGATGACGTGGAACGAACATCCGGTGCTGTGTGACGACAGGCGGGTCATCTCTCCTGCATCGCATGGTTATCCACGGACAACTTGTCCGTGGATAAGTACGGCCTTCATCCGGGTTCTGGTTCACGCGATGCTTGATGAGTCGAGCGCAGGAGGACGTATGTGGGACCAGCCATCCGCCGCCGCGCCTGTCCAGTTAGCCGAGAACGTCGGCGTTATCGGTGTGAGCAGTGCTGAGCACGAGTGAACACTGCAAGACGCAAAGACCGGGCAGCGGTGCAAGGCAGGGTGGGAGGCAGGAGGACGGCACCGCCGCCCACCGACCTCGATGGACCAGCCATGACCATCCTGTAGCCCCCTCGAACCGAGGAACAGGCACGCCGCTCCCCGAGCCCTTACCGAAAAACCCACAGCTCTCACCCTGACGCGAAGGAGAGTGAGCGTGTCCGTCGAAAATCCCGAGCCTGACAGATCTGTCACTGCCGAGGCCACTTCGGCACCGTCTCGGCGCACGTTCATCACGACGGCCACGGCCGTGTCAGGGGCTGTCGTCGTCGGCGGACTGGTCACGGCGCCGGCTGCCCTCGGCGGCCCGGAGGCAGTGGCCGCCGAAGGGCCTCCTGGCGGCACCGTTCACCTGTCGATCAATGGCGTCCGGCACGCTGTCACCGTCGACAACCGCACCTCTCTGCTCGACCTGCTGCGCGAACACCTCGACCTCACCGGTTCAAAGAAAGGCTGCAATGCCGGAGCCTGCGGCGCCTGCACCGTCCTGGTCGATGGCCACCGCGTCAACTCATGTCTGACCCTGGCCGTCCGGCTGGACGGCGTCGAGGTCACCACCATCGAGGGACTGGCTGACGGCGACCAACTGCATCCGTTGCAGCAAGCGTTCATAGATCAGGACGCCTATCAGTGCGGCTTCTGCACCTCGGGTCAGATCGTGTCCGGTGTCGGCTGTATCAAGGAAGGCCACACCGGAACGTCCGACGAGATCCGGGAGTGGATGAGCGGGAACCTCTGCCGCTGTGGCTGTTACGTCAAGATCGTTCGCGCGGTCGAGCAGGCCGCGGGCCAGAACTGAGGTGGACGATGCACCCCTTCACCATCACCAAGGCATCCGACACCACGGAAGCCCTCGAGGCCGGTGGGCGCGGCGGCCGATACATAGCCGGCGGCACCACCCTCGTCGACTTGATGCGCGAAACCGTGGAGCGTCCTGATGTCCTGGTCGACATCACCGCTCTGCCGCTGCACGGTGTGGACCGTACCGAGGACGGCGGCCTACGCATCGGCGCCTTGGTCCGCATGGCGGAAGCCGCAGCACACCCCGCCATACGTGACAGCTACCCGGTCATCTCCCAGGCGCTGGAGCTGAGCGCCTCCGCCCAGCTGCGCAACATGGCCACCATCGGCGGGAACATGATGCAGCGCACCCGCTGCACGTACTTCCGGGACGTGACCGCCGACTGCAACAAACGCGAACCGGGTTCCGGCTGCGCCGCACTGAACGGCTTCAACCGCAGCCATGCGATCCTCGGCACCTCCGACCAATGCGTGGCCACACATCCGTCCGATCTGGCTGTCGCGCTCGCAGCGTTGGAGGCGAGCGTCCACCTGATGGCTCCGGACAAGGGCAGGCGCACCATCCCCATCACGGACTTCCTGCTTCAGCCCGGCAACACACCTGACCGCGAACAGGCGCTTCAGCCAGGTGAGTTGATCACGTCGGTGGAGATTCCTGCCCTGCCCCGCCCGCTGAAGTCCGGGTATCTGAAGGTCCGCGACCGCCAGTCCTACGAGTTCGCGCTGACCTCGGCCGCGGTGGCCCTCCACATCCGCGGCGGAATGATCCTCGATGCGAAGGTCGCCGCCGGGGGTGTGGGCACGGTGCCCTGGAAGCTGCCGGCCGTCGAACAAGCCCTCATCGGCGAGCATCCCTCCGCCCGGCTGTGGCACAAGGCCGCCGGCCATGCGGCCGAAGGCGCGCACCCCCTCAGGCACAACGGCTTCAAGGTCGAGCTGCTCCAACGTACCGTCGAGCAGCAACTGCGCACCGTCGGAGGCACCTCATGAGCCAGCCACAAGCCGCCGTCGGCGCGTCCGTGGCCCGGGTGGACGCACGGCTGCGGGTCACCGGGAAAGCGAAATACGCCGGCGACAACAACCCCGACGGCGTCGTTCACGCAGTCATCGTCGACAGCAGCGTCGGCCGCGGCCGCATCACCGGCGTCGACGCAGGTCCCGCCCTCGCCCAGCCCGGTGTCCTTACCGTCATCAGCCACCTCAACGCGCCCAGGCTTCCGCCCGTCGAAAGTAACGGCTACCCACCAGGCGAGCCGCTGAGGGCCTTCCAGGACGACCAAGTGCGCTTCTTCGGACAGCCAGTCGCGGTCGTGGTGGCCACGACGCTCGAGATCGCCCAGCACGCCGCGAGCCTGATGCGGGTCACCTACCACGCCGAGCGCCCCTCGACCGACATGAGCGCGGCGCCTCCGGCCAACGACCCCGAGACCTATGCACGGGGCGACGCGGACCAGGCACTGAAATCCGCCGACGTCCAGCTCGACCTGGCGTACCGGATGGCCCGCCAGCACCACAACGCGATGGAACCAGCCGGCATCGTCGCCCGCTGGGACGGGGACAAGCTCACCCTCTGGGAGAAGACCCAGGCGGTCCAGTTCGCCACGTTCAACATGGCGGGCGAATTCGGGATACCGCCGGAGAACATTCATGTCATCTCGCCCGTGCTCGGCGGTGCCTTCGGCAACGCCTTCCGTACCTGGGTGCACTCCGTCATCGCGGTCATGGCCGCCCGCCAGGTGGACCGTCCCGTCAAACTCGTACTCACACGCAAGCAGTTGTACTTCGGGATCGGCTACCGGCCCGCGTACTCATATGGGCTTCGGATGGGCAGCGACCGGCGGGGCCGTCTGACCGCTGCCGTGCACGACGTCGACTCCGAGACATCCAGCTATGAAACGCACCTGGAGGACACTCTCGTCCCCGGGCGGATGCTCTACAGCACGCCGAACGTCAAGCAGGTCCACCGGTCCGTCCCCCTGGACGTCAACACACCGACGTGGATGCGTGGCCCGGGATACGCCAGCGGTGCCTACCCGCTGGAGTCGGCGATGGACGAACTCGCCCATGAACTGGGCATGGACCCGATCGAACTGCGTCTGCGCAACGAACCCGTGGACGACCAGTCCAACGGTCTTCAGTTCTCCACCCGCCGCCTGCGCGAGTGCTACACCACCGGCGCCCGCGAATTCGACTGGAAACGGCGGAGCTTGAAACCTGGCTCCAGGCGCGACGGCGACTGGCACCTCGGCATGGGCATGGCCGCTGGCGTATATGACACCCAGCGCGCCGCAGCCCAGGCTTCCGTGCGGCTGAATGCCGACGGCACCGCCCTGGTCCAGTCCGGGACCAGCGACATGGGGCCCGGCACCGCCACCTCCATGACCCAGGTAGCCGCTGACGCCCTGGGCCTGACCATGCGCCGGGTGATCTTTCGGCTCGGCGACTCGACCCTGCCTCCGGCCCCGGGACACTTCGGATCGCAGACCATGGCGAGCGTCGGATCCGCCGTGCAGGACGGTTGCGACAAGCTGCGGAAAAAGGCCATCGCCCTCGCCGTCGGAGACGAGGGCTCTCCGCTGCACGGGGCCGACCCCGCCGATGTCCAGGTGCGCGGCGGCCGGCTGTACGTAAAGGACGCCCCGGGGCGGGGGGAGACGTACCAGCGACTGCTGGCCCGCAACAACTCCGCCTACCTCGAGGTACTCGGCTCATGGGCTCCGCCGGAAGGACCCGCGAGGTACTCCCTGTACGCCTACGCGGCGACGTTCGCGGAGGTCGCCGTGCACTCCCGGCTCGGCCTGGTGCGGGTCCGGCGCATGCTGGGCGTCTACGATGCCGGTCGTATCATCAGTCCCGCGCTCGCCGACAGTCAGGCACTCGGCGCAATGATCGGCGGATTGGGCGCGGCCCTGCTCGAACACACGATCACCGACCATCGCGACGGCCGAATCGTCAACGCCAACTTCGCCGACTACCTCGTTCCGACGCATGCCGACATACCCGATATCAGGGCGATCTACCTGGCGGGCGGCGAGGACCGCATAGCCGACCCGATCGGTGTGAAGGGACTCGCCGAGATCGTCTGCGTCGGTGTCACGCCGGCCATCTCCAACGCCGTCTTCAACGCCACGGGCCGGCGCATCCGCCAGTTGCCCATCACCCCCGAGCTCCTGCTCTGACCCCCATCACCCTCTTGGTGGCCCCGCAGCGGGGCCACCGGCCTCCGGAGCATGAGTATGGAATCCCCTAGACCCACCTACACCCCTCCTAGGCTGGAGCGATTACCCGCGCCGGTCGGCCCGTCACGGTTGGGCTGGCTGGACGCCTTGCGCGGTGTCGCCGCACTCGTCGTGGTTTTCGACCACTCGTCATACGCCTTCATGGCGGAGTTCCGTCGGGAGTTGATGCCGGAGTTCAACACCAGTCGGTACGGCATCATGGTGTTTTTCCTGGTGAGCGGCTACATCATCCCCGCCTCGCTCGAACGCCGGGGCTCCATCCGGACGTTCTGGATCGGGCGGATATTCCGTATGTATCCGCTGTGGGCAGCTGTCGTCGCCGCAGTCCTTGCCGCCAACCTGTTGGGCTTTGCGGAGATTCGTGACTTCGACGGTCAGAGTGCTGCCACGGTGGCCGTCGCCCATCTCACCCTGCTTCAGGAGCTGCTGGGAACGCCCAATCTCCTCCTCGTCTTATGGACGCTCTCATACGAGATGGCCTTCTACCTTCTGGTCGTCGCCCTCTTCACGGTCCGCCAGCACCAGCGCTCGGCAGCGGTCGCCGTCATCCTGGCGGCCTTCGCCGCCGTGAGCGCGGCGGCGAGGGTCACGCTGCCGGTATCCGCCCTGTCCGGCAGAATCGGCACCGGCCTGCTGATCGCGCTCGCTTCGATCGCCATGGTGGCCGCCATCTGCTGTGCGAGCTCCAGGTCACCTGTACTTCGCGTGTTCGGTGGCATGTTGGGCGGCATACTGGCACTCGCCCTTGTCCCGTTCAACGGCACGGTCCCTATGTGGGAGGGCCTGGTCATCCTCGCCGTGATGTTCCTCGGCACCACCATCTACCGGGCCGAAAACGGTCAGACCACTTGGCGATGGGCGGCCTACACAGCCATCGTCGTGGTCGCCTGCGCCGTGGGCAGTGCGTACGAGTACAGCGAGGGTGCCCCCTTCACCCGGCGCGGCTGGATCGTGGCATTCCTGCTGGCCGTGCTCACCTTCGGCGTGGGACTAGCCTTGCGTCGACGGCGGATACCGCGCTGGCTAACCTGGCTAGGAACGATCAGCTACTCCGTCTACCTGGTGCATCCGGTACTGCTCGCGGTGAGCGACGGCACGATCGGCCGGTGGCGGCAGGACAATCTCGTACTCGAAGCGGCCTTCTATGCTGTGCTGTTGCCGCTGTGCGTGCTGACCTACCGCTACGTCGAAGCGCCGGGCCAGAAATGGGGCCGGAAGCTGGCACGCCGCTCCCTGCCTCGACGTCGGCCAGGCCCGGGGGACGACTCGGGATGACCCAGCCGGGCGAAACAGGCGTTCCTGTGCCTGATGTCGTCGCATGTCACCACGCTCCCGCCGTACTTAGACGTCATCTCATTTGGTGAGTCTCCGGTAGCAGATGAGGGTGCAGGCGATGCTGGTGAAGGCCAGGAAGTGCTCGGCTTTGCGCTCGTAGCGG
>NZ_JBEXPK010000168.1:0-7016 GCF_040612015.1 Streptomyces sp. NPDC006476
CTCCTCGGTGACGAAACCGATGGTGTACGCGTAGGCGGTCGCGCTCGCCCGGACGGCCTCGGCGCCCCGCATTCCACACACTCTCGCCCCGGGTGGCGATGTTGTGGGAAGCGCTCCGGTCGGGGTGGGCAACGACCCCGCACCCCCGGCAGATGAAAGCCCCTGCTCGACACGGTTTCACTTGTCGACGTGGCCGCACTCGGCGCACATCTGCGAGGGTGCTTTTCTTGTTGAGTGAGGTCGGTGAGAGCGCCGTGTCCGGCATGGTGACTGTCTCGTTGCGGTAGCAGCGGGGTCGGCCGCCCCGCGCTCGGGCTCCCGCACATCGTGCGGGCCCGTCGGGTCCTGCGCCTAGGGTTCCACCTCCTGCGGCGCCGCGGGCGGCGCGGGCTGCTGCTCCGTCGCGGCGGCCCTCTGCCACGTTGCCACGAGCCGTGCGTACGTCACCGGCCGTCCCGGGATCTTCAGCGCCGCCATCAGGTCGAGCAGCCGCAGCCGCGCGGCCTGTTGCCCGACCGGGGCGTCCTCCTCGGCACCGTCCAGGCGGTGCACCAGGGCGTCCAGGCCCTCACCCGTGACCGGCCGCCCGGCACCGAGGTGCAGGACACGGCGAGCCAGGTCCGCAGTACGGCGCACGGTCATCAGCCGCTCGACGGCAAGTGCTCCGGACCCCCGTACACCTCACCTACCAGGCCAGCGAGCCACCAGACCTCAAGGGGGTTGGCCTCACCCACCCGTTCGGCGAGCGTCCCTAGACCTGTCCTCCGCACATGCCTCGTTCGGTTGGATCGAGGTGTGGGCGGTGTCCGGTTGTCGGTGTAGTCGTTGATGTGATGTGTCGAAGATTTCGCGTGCCAAGCGGCCACGGGTGCAGCGTCCACGGATGAATGTGGAGATCGCGCCGGTGGTGGAGAGGCGTCTGGGCGCTCTGCCTGCCTCTGCCGAGTTTCTGCGCCGGCTGGACGTGGCCGGGATCGTCGACGAGCTGTGCCCGGTCCGTGAGGTTGCGCATCTCACCCATGGGCAGGTCATCGAGGTGCTGGTGGCCAACCGGCTGTCCGCGCCCGCGCCGCTGGTGCGGGTGGGTGACTGGGCCCGTGAATGGGCGGTGGAGGAGGTCTTCGGGACCGAGGCGGATCTGCTCAACGACGACCGTATCGCCCGTGCTCTGGACGCGATCGCGCCCGAGCTGGAGGGCATCGTCGGCAGTGTGGGAGCGAGCGCGATCGCCGAGTTCGGCATCGATGTCTCGCGCCTGCACTGGGACATGACCAGCATCTCCCTGCATGGCGCCTACGAGGACCCCGAGGATGGCTTCCCGCAAGTCAAGTACGGTCACCCGAAAGACCGCAGGACAGATCTCAAGCAGATCCAGGCCGGGATCGCGATCTCGGCGGACGGCGGGATCCCCGTCTTCCACCGCGCCTACGACGGCGGAGCCGGCGAAGTCGCCCAGGTCGTCGGGGCGATGACCGCCCTGCGCAGGCTGGCCGCACCCCGCGACTTCCTGATGGTCGGCGACTCGAAGCTGGTCTCCTACCCCAACCTGCTGGCCCTGGCGCAAGCACAGGTGCGGTTCATCGCGCCGGCCCCCGCGGCCAAGATCCCCGATGACCTGTATGCCGGCCTCGACCCCGACAGCGCCCGTCTGGTCGACTACACCGCCGAACGGGACGCCCAGAAACCGTATGAGCAGCGCGGACGCTACCGCGTGCTGGAAGACACCCAGACGCTGACCGGTCCGCGCAAGAGCGACCCGCAGATCACGGTGCGCCGGATCCTGGTCCATTCCACCGCCAACGCCGCGGCCCAGCAGGCAGCCCGGGCCCGGCGCCTTCAGCAGGCCGGTGAGGAACTGGACAAGCTCCAGCACGCCTGCGGCGGCCGCTACTACAGCACCGCCGAGAAGGTCACCGCCCGGATCGGCGTGATCGTCAGGAAGCGGCGCATCGCCTCCTGCCTGGTCACCGACATCGGCGTCGACACAGCCGGACGCCCCACCCTGACCTGGCACTTCGACCAGGACACCCTGGCCCGCCAAGCCGCAGCCGACGGCTGGTACGCGCTGCTGAGCACCCTTGAGCCCACCGAGGCCGACGCCGCGGAGGTCCTCATCCGCTACAAGGACCAGCCGATGGTCGAGCGACGCTACAGCGACTTCAAGGGCCCGCTCGCCGTGGCCCCGGTGTTCTTGCAGCACAACCGCAGGATCTCCGCTCTGATCACCGTGATCTGCCTGGCCCTGCTGGTGTTCTGCCTCATCGAACGCCAAGTCCGCCAGGCCCTCGGCGGCAATCAGACGATGCGCGGTCTCTACCCCGACAACCGGGCCGTCCGCCCGACCGGACGCATGATCCTCTACCACCTCGCCAGCCTGCGGATGCGCGCGGGAACCACCACCGACCCCCCAACCATTCTGATCAACCGCGGGGTTCAAGCCCACCTCCTCGAGTTACTCGACATCGACGAAACCCGCCCACGCTGGCCGGACACCTGAAACCCCATGTGCGCGGGTGACTGAATCGGCTGGTTCGGGGCCTGTGGGAGTGTCTGTTGGGGTCGTGGCCGCGTTGGTGGGGTGTGACGAAGTCTTCCCGGTCCCCGCGGCCACGGACGATGCGTCCGCGCATGGAATGCGTGGTCAGCGCCGTGGTGGAGAAGCGTCTGGGCGCTCTGCCTGTCGCTGCCGAGTTTCTGCGCCGGCTGGATGTGGCCGGGACCGTCGACCGGTTGTGCCCGGGCCGGGACATCGCCCACCTGACGCACGGCCAGGTCATCGAGACGCTGGTGGCCAACCGGCTGACCGCGCCCGCCCCGCTGTGGCGGGTGGACGACTGGGCACGTGAGTGGGCGGTGGAGGAGGTCTTCGGTATCGAGCCGGAACTGCTCAACGACGACCGGCTGGGCCGTGCCCTGGACGCCGTCGCCCCGCACCTGACGGAACTCACCGACAGCATCGGGGCCCGCGCGATCGGCGAGTTCGGCATCGATATATCCACCTGCCACTGGGACATGACCTCCATATCCCTGCACGGCGCCTACCCGGCCGACGACCAGGACGAGGACTATCCCCGCATCAAGCACGGGCATCCCAAGGATCGCCGCTACGACCTCAAGCAGATCCAGACCGGCCTGGCTGTGACCGGCAACGGCGGCATCCCGCTGCTGTCCCGCGTCATCGACGGCTAAGAACTCCTAACAAAGCGTGAGTACCTTGAGTCGTCGCCAGCAGATGATGCTGCAGGCGAGGCTGAGGAACGCTTCGTGGATGTCGTCGCGGATCTCCCAGGGGATGCGCAGGCGGCGGAACCAGTGCAGAAGTGCGAAGCTCTGCTCGACGACCCACCGGTGAACACCCAGGCCGGTGCCATGCTCGGTGCCACGTCGGGCGATGACCGGGGTGACTCCGACGTCCCGGACCTGCCTGCGGTACGTGTCGTGATCGTAGCCGCGGTCGGCGTAGAGCCTGTCGGGGTGTCGGCGGGGCCGTCCGCGTCGGCCCCGCACCGGCGGGATGGCCTCGATCAAGGGCATGAGCTGGGTGACGTCATTGCGGTTTCCGCCGGTCCGTGACGCTGCCAGAGGGATGCCGTGCGCTTCGGTGATCAGATGGTGCTTCGAGCCTGTTCGGGCACGGTCGACCGGGCTCGGTCCGGTTTTGGGCCGCCCTTCATGGCCCTCACATGCGAGCCGTCGATCACCGCCCTCGACCAGTCCAGCGCGCCGGCGGCGTGCAGCTCGGCCAGCAGCGATTGATGCAGACACTGCCAGACACCCGCGTCGTTCCAGTCGCGCACGCGCCGCCAGCAGGTCATGCCGGAGCCGAAGCCGAGTTCCTGGGGCAGGAACTCCCACGGAATGCCGGTGTACAGCACGAACAGGATGCCCGACAGCACCTTGCGGTCGTCCAGGCGCTTGCGCCCCGGGTGATCCGCACGCCGCGGCACGATCGGCAGCAACGGCTCGATGCGCGCCCATAGCTCATCGGACACGATCCACGGCAGCTGCTCACCCCTTCTCATGTGCTGGCCAACGCACCATCAGGCACCCATATTCCAAGGCAAGTTGGAACATTCTATTAGGAGTTCTAAGCCGCAAGGATCTCCCGGATCACAGGAACGATGAACGCCCTGCGCGCGATGGCCGGTCCCCGGGAGGTCCTGCTGGTCGCGCACCCCAAGCTGGTCTCTTGCCGCAACGTCACCGCCCTGATCAAGACCCGGACGGACTTCATCGCCCCGGCCCCGGCCTCCACGGTCGACGACGCGGCCTATGCCGCCCTCGCCCCGGACGCGGCCACCACCGTGGACTACACCCCCGCCCGGGACGAGAACACCCCGGCGGAGCGGCGCGAGACCTACCGCGCTCTCAGAACCGCACTCCCGGCAGACCCGCCGCCCGTTCCCTGCGAGCGCTGCCACCAGCCCGTCACCGGCGCGCCCGGCATCCGCTACGACGACGTCCCGCCCGAGGATGGCCGGCACTGTCCCGACTGCCGCACCAACCTCGCCCGCCGGCCGCCAGGCTTGTTCAAAGCCTTCTTCGGCCGCGGTAGTTGGGAGCCGAGCAGCCTGTCCGCACGTAGGTGGTCCGTGCCGACTGCGTTCGGCACGGACCCACTTGGACAGTACTGCCTGACGCTGCAGGGCATCCTCGTGCGCGTACGGTGCTTGTCGTCGCTCGCCGTGTACGGGGGCCTCAGCGCTGTCGTTCATGTAGGAGTGGAGGGACTCGAACCCTCACGTCCGATAGGACACCGGGACTTGAATCCGGCGCGTCTGCCAGCTCCGCCACACTCCCCACACTTCAGCACTCACTGCACTCCGGCCCCGGATTCGACAAGACCCGGGACCAGGTGGCAAACCCGTGCACCGCCGTCACGCGATGCACGGATCGCTGTGCTGTGCTGTGAAGCGATCAGCCTAATATCCCAACACCCCGCCATCGCCGCTTCGTTGACGGGGTCGTCGCGCCGCGGACACCCGCGATCAGCGCACGTGCATCATCGAGGCCGTTGGCGTACGCCCTGCTTCTCCGGATGATGATCACTCGGTGGGGCAATATCCTCGAACATCTCTGCCTGCGGTTGCGCCCGTGACCAGCTCGCGGTCCGTTCGGTGGGCAGGGGGATCACAGGCGTGGCTGCCATGTCTGGCGAGAGCCGCCGCTCCCCGCTCCGGCCAGAGAAGGAGGGAGCGGCGGCCGATCCCCTCTCCCCTCGGTGAAGTGATCTCCGCTACACGCATGGTCCGTGGCCCATCACCCGGCGTCACTCGTTCGATACCATGCCGGCGCAGGCGGCGTTGACCTTCCCCCGAGCCATCAACCGGCGATTAGCCCAGTAGTGAACCGATTTGCCCGCTCTTTGGCGGACTCCCTCGGCACTATAAACGCAAAGGCCTGAATCGCCCGGTTCCCGGGTCCAACGGTGTGCGTCCGCAGCGGAGTTGCCCGCGCCTGACCAGCCGTGCATCCTGACGCTCCCAACAGGGTGGCCTTCTTGGCCGGAGCCCGCCGACCGCTGGATCTGCCACTCGCCAGACACCCGTGCGGTGCCCCAGCACCGCCGGGCCAAAACCAAGGAGACCAACCGCGTCGACCGCTCTGCCCTCCGCGCCGCCTCCCGACCCGTCCGCTCAGGGCGCCGACAACGACAGTCCCCACGGTGTCCACGTACGCATCGGACGTCACTTCGAGCTCAAGCTCTACCTTCCCCCGCCGTCCTGGCGGCGCTGCTGGGCGGTGGCACCACCACCGCCACCCTCGTCACCATCCTCGCCCGGTAGCCGAGCCGGCCAACGGCGGCGGAGCCAGCCAACGGCGCCGCCGCCGTGCACGACCCTGACGCCAGCAACCCCAGTGCCTTGCCGACAACCGTGACCTGCCCGCGAAGCAGCACGGTGATCGGGGTGGCCGAGTTCGCGGCGCTGGGCAGGACGGGCAAGAGCCAAGGGGGAGGCCAAGGCTTTCCTGTACGTAGTTGTCCTGTTCCCGATCTTTATCGCTGCTTGTCTCCACACCAGGATGGGTCCCCGCTACGAGGCACTCGCCTGAGCGGGGTGCCTCAGAGGTCACGAGGAGAGCAACGTGAGCATTCCGTTACGCACGGCTCTGGCAACGCTGGTCACCACCGCGGCGCTGGTCGCGAGCCCGAGCCTGGCAGGTGCCGCATCGGCGGCAGCTGAGTCGGCCCAGGCGACCCAACTCCAGCAGAGGGTGAACAACTACCTGGCCACGCACCCCGGCACGCATCGATTCTCCGCGAACAAGATCGCGATCCCCGGAGGCAGCCTGACCCTCACTGCCCCCGGGAGCAACGTTGCCGCACCCGCATGCAGCAACGGGCACCTGTGCATCCAGGACGGTACAGGGGCCAGGTACGACTACTACTACTGCGGCCTCTACGACTTCAACGGCATCGGTGACGGCACGTTCAACAACAACCAGACGTCGGGCACCGTGGCCAGGTTCTACAACTCCGACGGCAGCCTGCGCTGGACCAACACTGCCAAGGACACCGGCACCGCATCGTGGACTCCGGTCTACCGGATCCGACCGTGCTGAGTGCGTGAGTACGTCGACACCGGCTGGTCCTGGCCGGACGATCATCGACACCAGTTAACTAGGCCAAGTTCACCGCGGTGAACTTGAGAACGATCAAACTGGGGCCACCTGACGGGCTCCGGATGGAGGGCTCGCTGCCGAGACGTAGCGGGCCCTCCGAAGGTCGCAGAAGACGTGTCGTGAGTGCTGAGACCGCGGGCGCACGTCTCTTCCGGCGCCTCACTGAGCCCGCGCCGGCTGGCGGTCGGGAGCACAATGGCACCCATGAGTAACTCAGGGCTGCCTGCCGACGTCGACGAGATTATGGACCTCGTCGGCGCATGGGCCGAGGTGTCCGGCCACCTCAAGTGGAATGAGCAGGCCAGGATTAAGGCCGACATGATGAATGTCCGGCACCGCTGGTCTTCTTCCCGTGTCTCCCTGGAGGCGCTTCGCAGCAAGTGCCAGGCGAT
>NZ_JBEXPK010000169.1:0-6976 GCF_040612015.1 Streptomyces sp. NPDC006476
AGGAGGCGGCGGCTACATCATCGGCGAGAAACTCCGCTCCGGCTCTCCCGAGGTCACCGCCGCGCTGGCCCGCCCCGGCCGCTACAAGGCCATACGCGACAACATGCAGGTCAAGGAAGTCAACATCGGCTCCGACGACCGGTTCGTGATCTGCTTCAACCCCGAACAAGCCCAACGCGACGCCGCCATCCGCGCCAAGCTCGTCGAGCAACTGGCGCAGGCCATCGACGGCACGGACAAGCTCAATAAG
This sequence comes from Streptomyces sp. NPDC006476, assembly GCF_040612015.1. NCBI lineage: Bacteria > Bacillati > Actinomycetota > Actinomycetes > Kitasatosporales > Streptomycetaceae > Streptomyces > Streptomyces sp. NPDC006476. Next base: position 251 of record NZ_JBEXPK010000169.1, read on the forward strand.
ACCGAACGCGCCCATCTGGCCGGGCAGTTGTCCACCAAGCCAGGACTGAAGCGGTTCCTGCGGACCACCCCCGGAGGGCTGCTGCGGATCGACAAGAAGAAGATCGCCGCCGAGGAGAACCTGGACGGCAAGTACCTGCTGCGGTCTTCCGACCCCCACCTGAGCGCCGAGGACATCGCCGTGGGATACAAGCAGCTTCTCGAGGTGGAACGAGGCTGGAGGGACATGAAGCAACTCCTCCACCTCCGCCCGGTCTACCACCGCCGCGAGGACCGCATCCGCGCCCACGTCCTGCTGTGCTGGCTGGCGTTGCTGCTGATCCGCGTCGCCGAGACCCGCACCGGCACCACTTGGAACCGCATCCGCGAACAACTCCAGCGCGTCCACGCCGTCACCCTCACCGGCCCGGCCGGCTCCTTCCGCCAGACCACCCAGCTCACCAAGCCCCACCAGGACCTCTTCGCCGCCCTGCAGGTCGAACCGCCCAAGAAGGTCCTCGGCGTGACGACACCCTCCTGACCAGCACCTACACCACGGCCTAGTGACACGTCCGGCCACTGGGCCATAAAGCGTTTCCGCAGGTCAAACACCATTTTCGCCGACTATGCCGCTACCTCTGCTGCGGAACTCCGGCATGGGGCACCCCGCCTGGTCCAGGCCGGCCAGGGCCCCCGGACCCGACGTGGCCAGAAGGTCTCCGGTCTCCGATCTCACCTGCATGTCGATCACACACGGACGCTATCCGGCCGATGCGACTCACGATCAGGAAGTTTCCCGATGACGTGCGCTGGATGTGGCCGCCACGGAGCAGGGTCGGGGTGGCGGCCTGCGCTTCGGGCTGGTCGCGGTTGTCGGCCGCGGGCTTCTGGGTGCCTCGGCTGTGCTGCTCAAGGCGGTGGCCCGGAGGTCGGATCGTCGTTCGAGGGGCGGGGTAAGGCCGCATCTCCACTGGGCGGATCCGCCGGCGGTGGGCTGGTGCGGCCGATGCGGTCGATGTGTTCCAGACCTGTGTGGCTGTCGGTGATCGCGCCGAGGAACCGGTCTTCGTGTCGGCACCGCATGGTGTGCGTGCGGCAGCGGGAGATGCCGGCGAGTACTTCAGTGATGCTTTGGGTCACTGCCGGGAGTGCGCTGGGCAGGACGAGGGCGAGCGCGACCCACCAGGGGGCGTTGCCGAGTGCCGTGAGGCCTGCGGCGGTCAGGGTGAGGGCGTCGGGGATGCGGGGCGCGGTCATGATGGGACTCCACAGGCGGGATAAGGCGAACACAGCGGGGAGGCTGCACCTGGGTGGGCCGAGGCTGGGTCTGCCGGAGTGTCGGGCAGGAGCTCTCGGTGGCACTGTGCTGGAGCGGGGAGTTAGCGGCGCAAGCCCGCCGCGTAGGGACTCCCCGCCAGGGCCGTGCCCATCTTCATTCGATGGGCCATGGGCCTCGCAGGGTCGGTGGCTGTCCCCTCTTGACCATGGAGAGGGCCGGTAACCCGCAGTCCGTCGGTGGGAGATACGCGCCTCGTGCACCGGCGGTGCCTTAGCCCCGCAACCCGCACCGCACTCTCCCGGTGGCGGGCTGCGTCGAGGCGGGGTGCAGCTGACGTGCAGTACCCGGCGGCCGAGGAAGTGGCCCGCAGACTGGTGGTGGCCTGGACGCAAAACCACGCAACGTTTGCAGGCGGTGGCGCATACATCCTGGCAACTAGTCACCAAATAGGGGACTTGGCAGGGTTTTGATGCGGGGGCTGGGTGGCTGTGGCCATGCTGTGTCCTTCCGCGCAGGGGTGCCGCCAAGAGCGCCTCGACGGTCGTGCGAGGGGCACGGCATCTGACTGTGCGGGAGGGAAATCTGTACCTCTAGAGGAAATAGCCGCAGGCCAGGGCCGAAACAAGAAACAAAGGACCGGGCACTGGGATGCGGGGTGAGGGGATCGTGTCCGGTACCGAGGAACACGACGTACAAGACGAGCCGGGCGGACTGCCGCAGCCCCGCACCGGCGCAGGCAGAAGGGCGGCAACGCAAGGCCGTAGACGCATTCCGGACGTCCGCGCGCCGGCGGGCGTTCGCAACGGTGCTGCGCGAGCAGTTGCTGGATCCGCTGAAGGCGCGAGGCATCACCTACCGGGACATTTATGACGAGTTAGGCGCGGGTTTCTCTCCTCCCAGGCTCACGCGCATGGCCCGCGGCGAGGTTGTCCCCGACCTGCCGACCGTGCAGGCGATCGTGGACCTGGTGGAGCGGGCGGCGGGAGTGCCCCTGACCGAACAGGCACGCACTCACGTCATCACGGTGTACCTCAGCGCGCTGGAAGAGACCGATCCGCAACTACACGAGACGTACCGGCTGGAAGAAGAAAACCGGCAGCTGACTGCCGAGAACGAACGGCTCAAGCGCCAGCAAACCGACAACCCGGACCACACGGTGCCGGACGGCGCAGCCCCGCAGGAGACCGACACGGAGTTAGACGAGCAACTGGCGCCAGACCATCCCGCGCTCGCACTGCGTACGGAGGTCGTCGAGCACGTCCACGATGTGGCGCGCGCCGGCGTCACCCTGCCCGCCCAGCTGCTCGAACCCCAGACGATCGAAACGAGCAGTGTCATAGGCGTACTGGAGGACATCTCCGGCACGCTGCAGGGCGTCCACCAGGCCCTCAAGACGGCCATCGCCACCGGCGAGCACAACCTCGCCCGGCACGACGCTGAACCCGCGCCGACCACGGCCGCGCCGGTGCCCCCGCGCACGGCCCCTCCGCCCCGCCCCGACGGCTTGGATCTGCCCCGGCGCGGCCAGCACGTTGGCTGGGCGACCGGCACGCTGCTGACGGTCGCCGTGCTCGTGCTCGCCTACCTCTACCTCGTCCCCCTGCTGAAAAAGGGGCAGCAGGACGACCACAGCGGCTCGGCCCCCTCCAACACGCCCACCGCATCCTCGCCGCTCCCTGACCGCACCAACACCACACCCGGCCTGACCCCCACGGCCAACCCCACTGAATCCCAGCCCACGCACCCCGCGGGCCGGCAGTCGACACCCGGCGGCGGTGGGAGCAGCTCCCAGCGCAAGACGAGCCCGAGCGTCTCCGACAGCCAGACCGACACCAGCAAGAACACCGGCCCGATCCTGGGCGGCCGATCGGTCAGCGTTTCTCCCCGCTCAGACAGCGCCGACTGCTCGAAACCGATCGTGTTCACCTTCAGCGCCGCAGCCCAGAAGCCCGGCACGATCGAGTACACCTGGCACCCCGACGACCGTCTCATCGCCCGCGGCGTGCAGGACAAGACCGGCAGCATGACCTTCACCGCCACCAACGAACAGCACGACCAATACAGCATCCAGCTCACCGGCACCCAGCCCGGCGACCGCATCCAAGGCGGCATGACCGTCCAAGTGACGTCCCCTCAAGCGGACGCCGGCGTCAACGGCGACCAATTCGACATCACCTGCACCTGACCGGTCAGGCAGGCCTGATGCAGACAGGTTGGGGGGGAGCCAAATCAAGCCGGAACACCCCTCGAACGCTTCCACACGCCCCGCTGACGGGGCCACCTGGAACCAGAAAAACCGGGCTCAGCCAGATCTCCAATGCCAGGCTCGTTCCACGCGCGCGAATCACCGATAGAGGGACTCCGTATGCGACATCAACGATGCCTCGTCCTGGCCGTCACCTCAGCGATTACCTTCGTCCTGCTGTCTGCGTTGAGCCCCCCGGCTTCCGCCCGCCCCTACGGAATCGTCCGTGACCCGGGCTTCGAACAGCAGAGCAGGTCCGCCCTCTCCGGGGCGTGGCAAGGAGAGGGACCTGACTACAAGGGCGTTGAAATCGGCCTCGGGGAACAGAAAACCGGGCAGAACAACGCCCTCATCCACACTGCTGCCTCCAGTCACAAGTGGAACGCCATCAAGCAACAAGTGCCGGTCAAACGCCAGACGGTGTATTACCTGACCGGCTGGGTCAGGCCATCGGGGAACTTCACCGCCGGCTACTTCGGAGCACGAGGAAGCGACGGCCGCACCATGGTGCAGAAGAACTTCGGCAAGATCGTCACCGAGGGCGCCTACCAGTATCTGCAGATGGCCTTCAACTCGGGCAACAACACCAAGGTCACGCTCTACGCAGGCTATACAGCCCCCGGCAGGGAATCCTGGGTCCGGATCGATGACATCGATCTCGCCCCCACGCCGTACACCAACTGGGCCGGGTACGTGGTGCCGAGCAGCCCAGTAAACGCGGCGCCGCAAGCCGTGACGGCCGTATGGACTGAGCCCGCCTTCACCTGTCGGAACAGCCTTGACAATCGCGTCAGCGAATGGGTGGGCCTCGACGGGCTAGACCTCAGCGCTGAGACACAAGGCCTCAGTGCTACGGAAAGTCTGGTCCAGGTCGGCACGCACGCCTGGTGCCCATCCTTCGACTCGTTGTATCCCGAGCACCATGCCTTCTGGGAGGTCATCAACGCGGGCCACGACACGAGCGCGCAGCCGATTTCCATGGAGGTACAAGCTGGTGACCGTATCTCAGCCTCGGTTGTCCGCAGTTCCGCCGACCCCACCACCTACATCCTCACCATCGACAACCTCACCCGGCCGGATCCGCCCCAGACCCTGAAGAAAAAGGTGCCGGCAGCACGCTCCGAGAGCGCCGAGATCGTCGTGGAACGCCCCGACTTCCCGCACGCGACCTGGCCGCGGCCCTTGAATGTCCCGTTCTCCTACGTCACCGTCGACGGCGCTCCGCTCTCCTTCTACGACACACTCGCGACGCGCAGCCGCCAAGACGACACCGGCACCGTCTACGCGCCCTCCCCCGCCGTCACCGACAGCGGCGGCTACAGCAACTTCACCCTCTCCTCACACGCGGGCTAGACCCCGCCAGCGACTCCCAACATCAGCTCCAAAGTGAGGGAGAATCCCCATGTCGACCACCCGCACTTCCTCGATCTCCCGTCGCACCCTGCTCACCGCAGTGGCAAGGGGCGGGCTCGCCGTAGCCGCCTGCACCACCGCGACCCTCGCCGCCGCCCCCGCCCAAGCCGCACAGGACCGGTGGACGTGGTGCCACCAGTGCAGCCAACTGTGGTTTTCCGGCAACGGCAGCGGCTATTGCCCCGTCGGTAGCGGCATCTTCGGCTGGGACCACGGACACCAAAGTTCGGGCAGCGGCGACTACGTGCTTCGCTTCGACACCGACGCCGGCGTCGGAGAAAGCAGCTGGAGGTGGTGCCGGGACTGTGCAGCCCTATGGTCGAAGGGCTGGTTCGACCTTGGACGCACGACCTCGTACTGTCCCAACAGCAGTCAGCCGTTGCGATGGCACAACTGGTCCGGCTCGGGCACGTACAAGATCGAGGCGCTGCCCGACGGCATCAACGGTCCCGGCGGGCAGCGACGGTGGTTCCTGTGCATCCAGTGCTCCGGCCTTTTCTTCACGGGCAACGGCTCCAACGGCACCTGTCCCGCCGGAGGCGGCCACCGGCACTGGATGACACCCCAACCACAGATCGGCTTCGAATATGTACTTCGTCAACTATGAGGAGGCTGGTCTTGCCGATCGGCCGAGTGGCTCCCGTCGGCCTTGTGATGGTGGCATCGGCCATCGTCGTCCTACAGCGAGCCCGGTAGCCGACACCACTTACAAAGCCGGCACGGCGGAGGGTCCGCTGTCGGTGCGCAACGGGCCCTCTGAGTGGACGTTAAGTCCGTTTCTGATAGCGGCCGCGTCCGGGTTGGGTGAGGAAGCCTTGGCGGGTGAGGCGTCCGAGGCGGCTGCGGGTGATGTTGACGGTTGCTTCGTCGGTGGGCATGCCGAGGAGTTCGTGCAGCTCACGGGCTCTGAACACCTGGCCGGGGTGCTGGTTGAAGGCGTTCACGATGGCCTGGTAGGCGGTGCTGGTCTCGGGAGGGTCGAGTTCGGCTCCTGCCGGCGCGGCCTCCGCGATGACCTGACGGGTGGTGTCCAGGTCCGCGAGTCGGGCCTGGGTCTCGGCCAGGGCAGCGGTCAAGTGCTCGATGTGACCGCGTAGTTCTGCGGCTCGGGCGGTGACTTCGTCGTGCTGGACCTGGAGGCCGGCGAGGAGTTCGGTGACGTTCACGCGGCCAGCCCGAGGGTGTCGCGCCAGGTGGGACTCGGTGTGGTGAGGCGGCGGGTCATGTTCGCGGTGGAGGCCCAGTAGACGCGCGAGACGGAGGTGTCGGGCCGGTGGTCGTACTCACGGGCCAGACGCCGGTGCAGCAGCAGCGTGCCGTTCGTCTGCTCCACCACCCACCGCTTCGGCTGCGGGACAAAGCCTTTGCCCTGGTCGGCCGGGTTGCGGCGGACGACCTCGACGTCGATGTCCATCAACGCGCCGTGGATGACGACTTCGTCCTTGAAGCCCTGGTCCACCAGGGCCTTCTCCAGCCGCATCCCGCAGCGTTCGGCCGCCTGGTCGAGCAGGGCGGTGCCGGCGGCGTTGTCATGGGCGGATGCGGCCAGGACGACGACGCCGATGATCAGCCCCAGCACGTCGACGGCAAGTCCCCGCTTGCGCCCCGACACCTTCTTGTTGGCGTCCAGTCCCGTCGTGGTCTTCGGGACACCGGCAGCCGCGCGGACGGACTGGGTGTCGATGATCACGAGGGACGGGTCCTCTAATCGCCGGGCTCTCTCCCTCACCTGGCAGCGCAGGAGTTCCTGAATCCGCTGGTCGAGCCCGTCCTCGCGCCACAGACCGAAGTAGTAGAACACCGCCGACCAG
>NZ_JBEXPK010000170.1:0-6969 GCF_040612015.1 Streptomyces sp. NPDC006476
GCGTCACGCGACGGCCCGTCCTTCAACGGCGGAGGACATTACGGGCGAACAGCCGCACTGATCAGCGACCGAAACCCGCTGAAGAATCGAGGTTAACGGGTATTCTACCGCGGGCTCACTCGAAGAAGGCATCGTACGGGGTGCCCTTGAAGTAGTCGCGCAGCTCGTCGTGGTTCAGCACCGCTTCGCTGAGCGGGCGCGTCTCCTGCCGCTGCAGGACATGGCGGCCGGAAAGCTGATGCGGGGAAACCTGGAGGAAGTCCCACAATCCCGCCAGGCACTCCCCGGGTCTGTCCCGCAGGTGCTCGTAGTGGATTTCGTAAATCTTCTCTGGAGAAAAGGAGGCGAAGACGCGTTCATGAAATGCGTCAGCACTTCTGAAGTAGCTCTCGCAGCCTGTGGGCGACAGTTCCACCTGCGGCGGCACCGGCACAGGGCCGTCCGTCCTGGGGGCTAGCCAATAGCTGCTCTCACGCGCCTGCACAAGAGACCGGAACGACTCGAGCAGGTTCCGCCGCCGGAGTAGGACGACTTTCAGGCGTGGCCAGGCCGCCAGCTCTTCATAAAAGGTCGGGCGTTCCGCGAACTGAGGCTCGTTGATCTTACATCCAACGCGACTGACCGCGCACTTGTCCTTCCGCTGCGGAAAGTGAACAAAGGCTAATTCGAGCAGTTCGCGGTTAGACATTCCTGTACGATCGACGCCGGGCCAGCCGGTGTCCCACGGATTGAGCAACTCTCCGTTGGACAACACGTTCGGGTGCTCGTTGGCCAGTTCCTCCAGGTAGTGCGTTCCCGTTCGTGGCATCGCCAGGACAACAAACGGTTCGGGGGCCGACCTCGCCCGGCCCTTCTCGTTCACCAGGGATCACTCCATTCTGTTCGATCAGTCCCTGACATCAGACAGATGCGAGTATGGATTCGGTCGGAAATCTTTTCAGCCGGCAGAAGACGGAACTCTCCGAGACCGCCCGCACCCAGTTCCGCACTCCTCCCAAGTACAGTGACATACTGCGGTGAAATACCCGTCAGGTTGCCCAGCAGATCGCGACGTGCCGGCCGGATGCTAATAGATGACCGGATCGACCCTGTCCACCGGGCCGTATCAGATGTGTCTGGTCACGTACCCGCGCCGCAGAAAGACCTTGGTCATCAAGGTGAGGACCCCGACCGCGAGGGCGGACATGACGCAGGTGCCTGTGAGGGCCCACAGCAGGTCGCTCTCCCAGGCGTGTCCCTCGGCAGGATCCCGTGCCAGGGCGAAGATGTACTGGAAGGGGAGTACGTCCGCGACAGGGTGCAGGAAGGCCGGCAGGTTCTGAATGGAATAGAAGGCACCGGACAGCGGTACGAGCGCGGCCATCATGGCCCACACGAGTATCTCCGCTCCCAGACTGAAGCGGAGCACGGTGGCGATCACCAGCAAGGCGATGGCCCAGCCGGTAACGACCAGCAGGGTCACGATCAGGATGAGGCGCGGGCCGATGGTCAGCACGTTGAAGCCGTATGCAGTCCATGCGACCAGGGCGCCGACGACGTTGCCCAGCAGTGTCTGGACCAGCCCGAAGAGCGCGACACCGGCCAGGTACTCCCCCATGCGCAGAGGACTCACCATGAGGTCGAGTACGGTGCGCCCGCTCAACTCCGACATGGCCCCGGAGGCGAGCGAGACCTGTGCCTGGTGGACGGTATTCCACAGAATCGCACCCGTGATCAGGTACAGGCCCAGGTCGGCGCTGGAGCCGGTGGAGCGGGCGACGGCCATGCTGATGCCCCCGTAGAGGAGCAGGGTCAGGGCTGGCTGGACGAAGAGGTCGAAGAAACGGTGTGGACTGCGTGACATGACGATGGCCTGGTGCCGGGCGATCGCGAGGACCCGGTGTACGGAGGCGTTGACGGGCCCGCGGAAGGCGGAGGTGCCGGTTGCTCGCGCTTTGGTCCGCGGCGCCTTATGTGCTGGTCCGGGCCGTCGTGCTGATGGCCTTTTGGTGGTGAGGCCGGCGTTCACCATGCTGTGGCCTCCTCCCGGGTGCGGGGCATTTCGTGCGGTGCCCCGGCCGGATGCCCCCCGGCGAGACGCAGGAAGACACCCTCCAGATCGGCGCAGCCGAACTGCTCGGCTACATGCTCGGGGGTCCCGTCGGCCACGACACGGCCGGCGGACAGAAACAGCACCCGTGCGCACAGCTCCTCGACCTCGGCCATGTTGTGGCTGGTGATCAGGATGGTGGTTCCGTCCTGAGTGGACAGCGTCTTCAGGATCCGGCGCACGCGCAGTGCCACGTCCGGGTCCAGGGTGGCGGTCGGTTCGTCGAGCACGAGCATCCGCGGGTGGTGCATCACGGCCTTGACCAGGCGGATCAGAGTCTTTTGTCCGCTGGACAGCGCATCCCCTCTTGCTCGGGCGAGGTGGCGGACCCCGAATCGGTCTAGACTGCGCCAGGCTGCCGTGGCGGGGTCACGCAGGCCGTACAGGTCGCCGTACACCGTGAGGTACTCGACGACGGTCAGAAGGCGAGCCGGGCCTAACTGGCCGGAGGAGAAGCCGACATCAGACAACGCGGGCCCTCGTGGGGACAGCGGACGTCCGAAGAGCTCAACCCGTCCTGCGTCGGGCCTGACCGCCCCGAGGCACATCAGGAGGGTCGTCGTCTTCCCGGCCCCGTTCGGACCCAACAGACCTACGCATTCCCCCGCACGAACCTCGATGTCCACTCCGTCGACTGCTCTGCCTCTGGGGTAGTCCTTCACCAGGCCGTTCACCCGCAAAGCAAGTGGCAGCGGTTTGAGTGGAAGTTCCATTGCATTGGTCTCCATCGGGGTGAGGGCGGCCACGCGTCCTCCGAAGTACGACAGCAAAAAGTGATCACCAGGCCGGGGCGGGAGAGCAGCAGGGAGTGCAGCATGGCGACGTCGGCCACGGGAGACAGCAGCGGGTACACCACCCTGAATACCAGCAGGTACATGAGGCCGCGTCGCCCGAACCGCCCGCTCGCGCCGGACTCGACCAACACTCGCCAGTGTTTCAACATAGCCTGGGTCGACACTGAAGGCCCAGCGGTACCGCTGCCGCCACAGCTGCCCCGTCTGCCACGGTGCCTCCGTCCAGACCACGGCGTCCGGTGCGTAGACGACTCGCCAACCCGCCCGGCACACCGCCATGGACAGGTCGGTCTCCTCGGCCAGTGTGTCGTCCGGCGCACCTCCCACGCCGGCGAGCGCCTCACGGCGGAATGCTGCGATCGGCCCCGGGACCGTCGGCATGCACTCAGCGACGTCGAACAACCAGCGCTCCAGGTTGAAGCCGGCCACGTACTCCATGTGCTGGTAACGTCCCGTTAGCCCGCCCCGGTTGGCAACTTTGGCGTTGCCGCTGATGGCTCCGACTGTCGGATCGGCGAAGGGTTGGACGACCCGGGTGATGGTCTCGGGTTCGAAAACGGTGTCCCCGTCGGTCATCACCACGAGGGGGTGGGACGCATGTGCGATCCCTGTGTTGAGGGCTCTGGGCTTGCCGGTGTTGTGCTGGCGGATGCCACATACACCTGGCAGGCCCAGGCGCTCGACGATGTCGGCGGTGCCATCGGTCGAACCGTCATCGACCACGACGATGTCCAGCTGCGGGTGGGAGGAGGAGGCCAGGGAACGAACGGTCGCTTCGATTCCCGCCGCCTCGTTGTATGCCGGGACCACCACCGTCACTGGGGTGGCGATCGGAGCCCGTGTGTTCCGCCGGGCCTGACGGGCGCGGACCCAGCGCCGATAAACCACCGCGCCGGCCACGAGGGCCAACGTCTGGACGACCTCCAGGACGATGACTGCGATCACAGACCAGGATAGGAGCCGGGACACCCAGGCGCCGGCACGTTGCGCCTCTTTGATGGCCGTCCCACTCGTACGGTCCAGAAGGGTCGCCCGGGCTTCCGGGACGGCTGGTGTCGTCGTAAGCCGATGGCTGTGCACGGCCAGGGACGTGAACAGCTGCTCCTGGAACTGGCCGACCTGCGTATGGCCGTCGTCGCGAAGGACCATCGCCATCCCTACAGCCGGTGATGCGGCTCCGGTGTGTGACGCCTCGCGGCCGGTTGCCGCTTCGACCGCGTGCCGGGTGAGGGAGAGTTCGGCCGTTCTGCGCCAAGGCGGAAGGGAAGCGGGATCGGCTCCGGTGAAGGTGTACGGCACCAGTCGACTGCCCTGAGCGAGGATCTTCCGGGCCAGTTCAGGATGGGCGTTCACCTTCGCGCCCACGACCAGAAAGGTGCCGATGACGTGATGGCGCCGCATCGCGGCGAGCAGGCGCGGGGTCTCGCAGGGATCCGGCCCCCCGGTGATGACCAGGGCGACCGGACGGCTCCGTCCCCCTGCCGACGAACCCGTGGGGCGAGGGTCTTCTTCCCGGACGACTGGTATGCGGTGGCCGAGGGCGGCCTGAACCACCCGGAGCGGGATCTGGTCCCCGAAGTTCTCCCCCCGCGCGGCCCAGGTGTGCAGGGTGATTGCGCTCAACATCGCCGCCAGGACAGACAGAAGAAGCGGCCAATGGGCCCAGGGGACAGGCTGCCTTTGTCGTGTCAGCTGCCGCTTTCCACGACTCTTGTGTTGGCCCGGTCGGAGGGCCGGAGGAATCGTCGGCGGCATCTCAGCAACCCGTGGCTGGTAGAGCCAGGAGCAGTGTCAGCAGATCGCTGATCATGAGTTCGAATATCAGGACGACACCACGTCGCCGTCCTGACCCGTCGACGAAGACCGGACAGGGGTCAGACGGCTCGGTTCGCTTCACGAGGCGCTCTCCGGCTGAGCCGCGGAAGCCTTTGGGCCGGGAAACGCGGGTGCGACGGCGTAGGGGACGTGAGCGCCCGCGCGGGCGTCGGTCACGGAATGGTCGTCCGCGGTCACTAACCGGTGACCGCTGTCCAGGAGCTCTTCCAGGGTACTGGGCAGTGCCTCCACCGTGGGCCCGCAGTGCCCGGCGGTGAGGATGAAGTCGGTCTGCCCGTTGGTCACGTTGAACCCCGCCGAGCAGCGCCCGCCGGTCGACAGGATGGGCACCGCGCCGTTGAGCTGGGTTGTGAACGTGCCCTTGGTGCGCTCCATCCGCACGAAGCTGCCGATGCCGGACGCCACCTTGGTCATGTCCGACCAGTTGGTCGCCGAGACGGTGCTGTCGGCCTGCACCACCACCTGGTTCGTCCGGGAGTCCATCACCCAGGCCGTGCGGGCCACCCGGGGCGCCGAACGCAGCGTCGCCGTGGCCGCCTTGAGCTCGTTCATGCTGTGGCCGACCATCTTCGCCTTGGCGCCCGCCCGCTTCACCTCAGCCGCCGCCTTCTCGTCGGTCACCGCGACGACGGTGCGCCCGGCGGAGTTGGCCCAGATGCCGGCCGTACGGGAGGTGCCGAGCTTGTAGATGATCGAGGCGCCCCTGCTGGGCGTGTCCCCCTTGGCACTGAACGGAAGAGCGGAGGGGCCGGGAGACTCGCTCGCCATGGCGGCCTGCGTCACCATAGCTTCTCCCCCAGGAGGAGTCCGCCGACGGTCGCCCGTCGTGTCACTCGCTGGAGCATCTGTCGTCGTGCGTGCGTCATGCATGGCTCCCGAACCAGTACGCGCGGTGCCAACACCGCGGGGCCCTCTGGTCGTTGAGCACCCTCTCTCCATACGTGGCCGGGAGCGGTCGCGTTCAGCACGCCTATGATCTTCTCACCGCTTGCGGCCCACTCCGCCTGTCGGGTAGGCGGACCGGTTTTCCCGGCCCGTCCCCCACACCACCGGACATGCAGGCCCGCATCCGGCGGTTCGTTCAGCTGGTCTCAAGCGGGGCGTTGGCGGGACCAAGAGCCCCTGAAGGACTTGTATCCCTGAGCTTCCCAGTAGGCGTTGGACATCGCGATCTCCAGGGGCTTCAGGTGAGAGGCTCGCCAGTAGCGCTTCCGCGTACCGAGGCCGTGTTCCCTGTCTTTGAACTCGTACCCGAGTTTCAGTTCCGCTTCGCGGAGGTCTTCCACTGCACCCATTGGACCTGTCGCACTGCGACAAGCAGGGCCTGTGGCAGCCGGCGGCGGCCCGGATGGCGGCGTGCGCGAGAACGCGTTCGTTGCCGACATCACCGCCCTGCTCGGCGACCTGCCGGGCTGGCCCCCGCACCACCGGGTGATCGCCCGCATGGAACCCCTGCACCCCCGCTACGTCAAGGACGCCAGCGCCTACGAGATCAAGCACGAGGCGCGCTACCAGACCTTCGCGACCAACCATCGCCGGGGGTCGATCGCCCACGTGGACGGCCGGCACCGCAAGCACGCCAGGGTCGAGCCCAAGATCCGCGATCAGAAGGCTTCCGGGACCTGCCTGTTGCCCTCGCGCGAGTTGAACGTCAACGCCGCCTGGCTCACCGCCACCACCCTCGCCGCCGATCTGCGCTGTTGGTTCCAACTCCTCGCCCTGGACGGCGAGATGGCCAGGGCCATTCCCAAGATGTTGCGCTACCAAGTCCTCCACGTGCCCGACCGCCTCGTCCGCGGCCAGCGAAAACGACGCCTGAAGCTTCCCGACACCTGGCCCGGGGCCGACATCATCATCCGCGCCTTCCGGCGCATCCTCGCTCTGCCGTACACCACCTGACCAGCACGAACGATCACATCGAACGCCGAGAGGGGCCAACCAGCAGGCCCCGGGCCCGTGGAACCCGGCGTCATCCGGCACGTCAGCCGACGCGCACCCTTGACCGACACCGTCCCCGAACAGAAATCAACGCGACATCACGGGCGCAACGCGACATCACGGGCGCAAGATCAACCGCCTGGGGCCTGCCGAAGAACAACTTGTGGGCGCGCAATGCGCTGACCTGCGATGCAAAGTGTCAGAACCAGCAAGTTGATTCTCGGCAGGCCCCAACGGCTACGGACACGCTGCGTCACCACCCGCCGGGCCCGCGGACACCTCCGCACCGCTCAACTTTGAAGACCCGAGAAG
>NZ_JBEXPK010000171.1:0-6850 GCF_040612015.1 Streptomyces sp. NPDC006476
CGTCGACGCCGAGGACGGTGTCGCGGGGGAAGACGGAGCGGGCGGTGCGGATGACGCGGGCGGGATGGATCGGGGCCCTGTCGTCGAGTGCCATGCGGTCGACGGCGGCGTCGAGGGCGGTGATGTCCTGGAGGAGGCGCTCCGTGCGGCCGGGGGAGGCGTGTGTGTCCTCGGGCAGGGCGGTGAGCAGTTGCTCCAGGACTCTCTTGATATCGCCGTTGACGGGGACGTGGGCCGGGATGGCGCGGCCCAGTTCGGCCGGGTCGATGTCGACCTGGATGTAGGTGGCGTCGGGGGACGGGAGGGCGGTGGGCTGCCAGTTGGTCTCCATCTCCTCGAAGCGGGTGCCGAGGCCGAGGACCACGTCCGCCTCGGCGAGCAGCCGTTTGGCGACGGGGTTGCGGTGGGCGCCGAGGCCGCCGGCCGCGAGGGGGTGGTCGTCGGGGAGGCTGCCGCGTCCGGCGAGGCTGGTCAGTACGGGGGCCGACAGGCGTTCGGCCAGGGCGCGCAGTGCGTCGAAGGCGCCGGAGGAGGCGACTCCGCCACCCGCGACGAGGAGCGGGCTGCGGGCAGCGGCGAGGGCCGCTGCCGCGGCGTCGACGGCCGGTTGATCGGCGGCGAGCCGGGCGGGCGGGCCGACCGGCAGGTACGGCTTGTCGGGGACGTCGAGGGTCAGCAGGTCACGCGGGATGTCGATCAGGACGGGGCCCGGCCTGCCGCCGCGGGCGCGGGCGAAGCCCTGCCGCAGGACGTCGGTGAGGAGGTCGGCCCGGTCGACCCGGACCGACCACTTGGTGACGGGGGCGAACACCTGGTCGGTGGCGACCTCCTGGCTGGCGCCCCGGTGCGCGGTCGCCGTGGCGCCGCGGCCGCCGAGCACGATCATGGGCAGGGCCCCGACGTATGCCTCCGCGACCGCGGTGAGGGTGTTGGTGACGCCCGGTCCGGCGGTGACCAGGACCACGGCGGGCTCGCCGGTGAGCTGGGCGTACGCCGCCGCCATGGCCGCCGCGTGATGCTCATGGCGTACCAGGAAGCTGCTGATGCCGGGCGTGCGGTGGATGGCGTCGTAGAGGGGCAGAACATGGCCGCCAGGCATGCCGAAGACATGGCTGACGCCCTCGGCTCGCAGGGCATTGACGATGGCCTGACCAGCGTTGATCTCGCCCATGGCGGCGCGACTCCTGTTCTGGTGATGCTGGTTGAGGGTGTCCGGTCAGAACGGGTAGGGGGCGATCCGGGGGCGCGCGGTCAGCCACTGGGTCTCGGTGAGGGCCTCGATGTTGGCCTCGTGGCCGCCGAAGCGCGAACCGGTACCGGAGGCGCCGACGCCGCCGAAGGGGGCGTTGGCCTCGTCGGAGACGGTCTGCTCGTTGATGTGGACGATGCCGCTGGGAACCGCGTCCGCGATGGCCATGGCGTCGCCGACGTCTCCGAGGATGCCGAGGGAGAGTCCGTACTCGCTCTCGGACGCGAGAGCGATGGCCTCCTCCGTCGTGGCGAAGGGCACGACGGGCGCCACGGGGCCGAACACCTCGTCCGTCCAGGCGGGCATCGCCGGGGTCACGGCCGCCAGCACGGTCGGGGCGTAGAAGAGGTCCTGGTAGGTGCCGCCGGCGGCGAGCCGGGCGCCGGCGGCCACGGTCCGCCGCACGAGGTCGTCGACGCGCCCGAGCTGCCGGTCGTCGATGAGCGGGCCGAGCGCGACCTGACCGGACGCCGGGTCGCCGACGGGCAGGTGGGTGGCCTTGGCGGACAGGGCTTCCACGTAGGCGTCGTGCAGGCTTTCGTGGACCAGGTGGCGGCCGGTGGACATGCATATCTGGCCCTGGTGCATGAAGGAGCCGAAGGCGCCGGCGGAGGAGGCCAGCGCCAGGTCCGCGCCGGGCAGCACGATGAGGGCGTTGTTCCCGCCGAGTTCCAGGTGCGTGCGCTTGAGATGGCGGGCACCCAGCTCTCCGACCCGGCGGCCCGCCGCCGTGGAGCCGGTGAAGGAGACGACGCGGACCTCGGGAGCGGTGACCACGGCCTCGCCCACGTCGGCGCCGCCTGGCAGTAGTTGGAGGAGTCCCTCCGGCAGACCGGCTTCCTGGAAGATCCGTACGAGGGCGACTCCGCCGCACACCGCCGTGCGCGGGTCGGGCTTGAGGAGTACCGCGTTGCCCAGCGCGAGGGCCGGGGCGACGGAGCGGATGGACAGGATGACCGGGAAGTTGAAGGGTGCGATGACGCTGACCACGCCCGCCGGGCGGCGCCGGGCGAAGCTCCAGCGTGCCTCGTCGGACGGCAGCACGGTGCCGTGCGGATGGCTGGGCAGCGCGGCGGCCTCGTAGCACTCCTGGGCGGCGATGTGGGTCTCCAGCGCCGCCTTGGCGCGGATGGCGCCGCTCTCGCGGACGATCCAGTCCTGGATCTCCTCGGCGTGCGCCTCCCACAGTGCGCCGGCCCTGCGCAGGACGGCGGCCCGCTCCCCGGGCGGCCGGGCCGCCCACTGTGCCTGCGCGGCCGCCGCTCGGGTGGCGGCCTTGCGCGCGTCCTCCGCGTCGGCCATCCCGATGGCGCCGAGCCGGTCCCCGGTGGCGGGCTCGATGACCGGGGCGGTCCCGCCGGAACCGCCGGACCATCCGTCGGCAAAGATTTTCGCAGTCCATGTGTCCGCGTCGAGAAGGCTCACGATGCACTCCCTGAAGTGATTAGACTTCACAGTATTGTCGTGTGTTTCAATTTCGCAAGACCTGTGCACGGATGGTCCTTCCACCTGCAGAAGTCTTGTTGCCGACATGGCCAGACTGCTTAGATGTCTTAGATTGTTGACTACTCCACAGGAGGCAGCGATGTGCTCGATGCACCCCACGGCGGCAGCGGCACCCCAGGCCTCGGCCGCAACCACGGCCATCGACCATGTCGGACTGTCGGTCCGTGATCTCGACGCGGCCGTCGTCTTCTACACCAAAGCCCTCGGACTCACCGAGGAGTTCCGCTTCGAGGTCGAGGACCAGCGCATGCGTGCTGTGGTGCTGCGCGCCGCCGACGGCTACGCGGTGGAGCTCATGTCCCGCCCCGATTCGGTCCCCTCGCCCCCCGCGTCCGACCCGAACACGGCCGTACTGCGCCAGGGTTACGGGCATTTCTGCCTTCGGGTGAGCGACTTGGACGGCCTCTACGACCGAGTGCTCGCCGCGGGCGCCTCAGTGATCGTGCCACCGGGCCCGGCCCCCCACCCCGATGTCCGCTTCGGCTATCTCGCCGATCCTGAAGGCAACCTGATCGAGCTGATCCAGATTCGCGAGGGAGCAACGCTGTGACCGGCACACCGTTCATGGAGGGGAAGTCCGGACTGGTGACGGGCGGCGCCGGCGGTATCGGCCGGGCCAGCGCGCTCGCCTTCGCACGGGCGGGTGCCGCGGTGCTTGTCAGCGACCTGGAGAGCTGCCGGGACGGCGGGGAGCAGACGGTAGAGCTGATCGGGAAGGAGGGCGGTCGTGCCCGCTTCGTTCCCTGCGACGTCACCCGCGAAGCGGACCAGGAACGGCTGGTCGCCGAAACCGTACGAGCTTACGGGCGGCTGGACTTCGCGCTGAACAACGCCGGCGTCGAGCACCAGGCGAGCCTCGTCGACATGGAGGCCGCCGACTTCGACCGGGTCATCGCCGTCAACCTCAAGGGCGTCTGGCTGGGGCTGAAGCACCAGATCCGGCAGATGCTCGCCCAGGGCGGCACCGGCGCGATCGTCAACACATCCTCGCTGGCCGGGCTGGTGTCGCCGCCGCTGCTCGGAGCGTACGTGGCGAGCAAGCACGGTGTGCTCGGCCTCACCAAGACGGCCGCCGTGGAGTACGCCGAGTCCGGAATCCGGGTGAACGCCGTGTGTCCTGCCTCCATTCGCACACCGCTCATGGACGCGCTGACGGACGATCAGCTTGCCCAGTGGGTCAGCCGCATGGCCATCAAGCGGCTCGGCGAGCCGGAGGAGGTCGCGGCGGCGGTGGTGTGGCTCTGCTCGGACCAGGCGAGCTTCGTGACGGGGGTCGGTCTGCCGGTCGACGCGGGGGCGTCGGCGATGTGAACCCTCCGACGGAGGAGGACGAGGCAAGTGCCGGGCGTGACCCGCGAGTTCGGGTCCCCCGGCACTCTTGTGTCCGAACACCTCTGCGTGAGACACGTCGGGCCTGCGGCCTGGTGCCGCGGGCCCGACTCACGTATGTGCTGTCAGAAGCCGTTGCACGCCCTCCACACTGGCCGGGACCGGCGCCCAGCCCCAGTGAGGCGACGATCTCCTGACACGACATCACCCTGTGCCTGTCTGACCGGCGTTCGGCCAGTGGGGATTCGAGGTTCGCGGCGGCTGACCGCGCGAGGCCGCAGCCGGGAGCACCCGCTGACGCACCGTCATACTGCGCGTCAGCGGGTGTTCGGGTCAGACGTGGTCGAGCTGCCGGACCGGGTTGGTCGCCGGGGTGTTGGCGG
This sequence comes from Streptomyces sp. NPDC006476, assembly GCF_040612015.1. Lineage (NCBI taxonomy): Bacteria > Bacillati > Actinomycetota > Actinomycetes > Kitasatosporales > Streptomycetaceae > Streptomyces > Streptomyces sp. NPDC006476. The sequence continues at coordinate 4,468 of NZ_JBEXPK010000171.1, forward strand.
TCGGTGTGGGAGCGGGCAGGCGGGCGCCTTCGATGTCGACGTCGGGCAGTACGCGGTCGAGCCAGCGGGGGAGCCACCAGGCACGGTGTCCGAGCAGGGCCATGACGGCGGGGACGATGGTCAGGCGGACGACGAAGGCGTCGAAGAGCACGCCGAAGGCGAGGGAAAAGGCGATCGACTTGATGACGGGGTCGTCGGTGAAGATGAACCCGCCGAAGACGACCATCATGATCAGTGCGGCGGCGACGACCACGCGTCCGCTCCTGGCCACGCCGTGGGCGACGGCTTCGCGGGCGTCGCCGGTGTGCTCGAAGTGTTCGCGCATGCGGCTGACCAGGAAGACCTCGTAGTCCATGGCGAGGCCGAAGAGCACTCCGACGAGCAGGACGGGGAGGAAGGCCACCACGGGTGCGGCGGCGGCGACTCCGAAGGCGTCGGTGAGGTTGCCGTCCTGGAAGACCCAGACGGCGAAGCCGAGGCTGGCCGCGGTGGACAGCAGGAAGCCGAGTACGGCCTTGAGGGGGACCAGCAGTGACCGGAAGGCGATGGTCAGCAGGACGATGGCCAGGACGGTGATGATGGCGATGAACAGGGGCAGCGCGTCGGCCAGTTTGGCGGAGACGTCGATGGCGGTGGCGGTGGTGCCGGTGACGTACATGACGCCGCCGGCCTGGGTGACGGCTTGCTTGTCCCTCTCGCGCATCCGGTGCACCAGGTCGGTGGTGGCCTGGTCGTCCGGTCCGGTTGTGGGGATGACGCTGAGGAGGGAGACCGTGCCGGCCTGGTTGGTCACCGGCGGGGCGACGGCGGCGACGCCGGTGTCGCCCCGCAGCGTGTCGGCCAGGTTGTCGAGGAGCGCGGTGCGCTGGGCGTCCGGGACGCGGGCGGTGTCGACGGCGACGGTGACGGTGGCGTTGTAGCCCGGCCCGAGTCCCTGGCCGAGCAGGTCGTAGCCGCGGTGCTGGGTGCTGGCGACGGGTTGGGTCTCGCTGCCGGGCAGGCCGAGACGCAGGTGGCCGACCGGCAGCGCGACAGTTCCCAGAGCCGCCAGGCAGACGAGCAGGGCGGCGACGGGCCGGCGGGTGATCATGCGTGCCCAGGCCAGGCCCCACGCCCCGGCGGAGTCGGGGCGTGCGCTCCGGGAGCGGCGCTGCTTGGCGCGGGGACGCAGCCGTTCACCGGCGAAGGCCAGCACGGCCGGCACGAGGGTGAGCGAGACCAGGACGGCGAGGAGCACGGTGAAGGCCGCGGCCAGGCCCATGACGGTCAGGAACGGGATGCCGGTGGCCGACAGGGCCGCCAGCGCGATGATCACCGTGAGGCCGGCGAACGCCACGGCGCTGCCCGCGGTGGCGGTGGCGCGACCGATCGAGTCCTGCACGTCGAGCTCGTCGTCACCCTGGCCGGCCAGCTGCTCGCGGTGGCGGGACACCAGAAACAGGGCGTAGTCGATGCCGACGGCCAGGCCGATCATCAGCGCCAGGGTGGTCGCGGTCTCGGTCATCTGGACGAACCCGGCCACGAACTCGACGCCCAGAACGCCGATCGCCACTCCGACGAAGGCGGTGACCATGGGCAGTCCGGCCGCGACCAGCGACCCGAGGGCGAGGGCGAGTACGAGGAACGCGACGGCGATCCCGATGATCTCGGCGGGGCCGCTCACCGACACGGTCGGATCCATCGCCGAGCCGTCGTACTCGACCGTGAGGCCGGCGTCCCGGGCCGGTCCCATCGCCGAGGTCAGCGCATCGGTGGCGGACTTCGGCACCTCTCCTGCCGCCTTGGCGAACTGGACGTCGGCGAAGCCGATCGTGTGGTCGGCGGACATCGTCTGGCCCGTCACCGGGTCGGACACGGAGATCACCCCGGGCACCGAGGCGGCGTTGTGCAGGCTCGAGGCGATCGCGGCCTGCTCCTTCCCGCTGAGCAGCGTGGCACCGGGCGGTGCGGCGAACACCACGCGTGCGTCGGCGCCGGCAGCTTCCGGAAACTCCTTCTTCAGCAGGTCCGTGGCCCGCTGCGCCTCGATCCCCGGCACGCTGAACTGTGTGGAGAGGTTCCCGTGGAGGGTGATCCCGAGCCCGCCCACCACCGCGAGCAACAGCAGCCAGCCCGCCACCACCCAGCGCCGGCGGCGCGCCGCCCACCGGCCAAGTGCGTACAACTTTCCAGCCATGACTGTTCCTTGTCGCCGATCCGTCGAGACGACTGCAGCCTAAGCTAAATTTGCAGTGTGCTGCAATATTGCGAGGAGCTGTAATTTTGCAGTAATCTTGGCGCCATGGTGAAGCAAGGTCTGCGGGAGCGCGGTAAGGCAAGGCGCAGCGAGGCGGTCATCCGTGCCGCCTTCGAGTTGTTCGCCGAGCAGGGCTACGACGCCACG
>NZ_JBEXPK010000172.1:0-6539 GCF_040612015.1 Streptomyces sp. NPDC006476
TGCCCCGATTTCGCTGCCGTGCCTGGACGCGTAGGGCTGGCTACTCGTCGGGATCGGCAGGCTGAATCGCATGGATCTGACGGTCGATCCACCTGGGGGTCTTACCTGCCTCGACGGCGGCCGTCTTCCATAGCTCCGGCAGCGAGCCGACGGGGATCTCCAGCGCGCGCACCACGCTGTAGGTGATGTCCCAGCCTGGGTAGTACGCCTTGCCGCGCAAGAGTTCCGACAGCCGCGTCTTGGAGTACCCGGAGCGCCCGACGAGGTCGTCCAAGGTCAGACCGCTGGCCACGAACCGGCTGCGCACCGGCTCCAGCCAGGTGCGGTGCGCGGCGCTGGCCTTCTCGTCGATCGGCACCAGGGGCCGTCCCCGGCGATGCGGAGACTCCTCAACGGGACGCTCAGCGATCTGAGACGGCGTCGCTGTGACGGCCTCTGGCTGTCGTCCGGCCTCTCGACCGGTGGACCAGGCGGTGCGCCTGCGTCGGGCTTCCTGGAGGCGCTGGAACGCTTCGTGGTAGTGCTGTTGGATGGGAGGCCGTACCCGGCACACCTCCAGGAACGTCTGCAGTTGCCCCACGTTGGCGGGCAGCCCCTGGCGCCTGATGATGCGCCAGGCGGTGGTGCGCGGGATCGGGACCCGGTGGCCCACCGGCCGGACGAGGTCGCCCGGGGACGGTGCGCCAGCCCGTTCGTACTCGGCGGCGAGGGCGGCGCCGAGGTCTGGCTCGGTGCGGATGAGCGCCGGTGCGGGAGCCTGGAGGCCGCGGACGAGCCACGGACCTCGGTGCGACCCTGGTTACGCAGAACAAGCGCACGGTCCCGGGCCGCCCGATCACCCCCGCAGGCACCCACGAGAGCATCCAGAACTGCAGGCGAGGGCGCCGTGGTGCCAGACTCGGCGCGCTGGACGGTGCCGCGGGAGACAACTGCGGCCGCGGCGAGGGCGCGCTGCGACATCCGTGCGGCGGAGCGCAAGGCGACGAGGTGCTCGGCGAGGTGGGAGAACGGTGGGCGGGCGGGCCGGGGGCGCGGAGAGTTCACCGCTAACTTCTACTTGCCCGTGCCGGAGCGCACCGCGGTCTCCACGAGGATGGCCATCAACCGGCGCCCCCCTCCGGCCGCGGCAAGGGTGGCCGCGCCGATCGCGCCGCAGCCGCCCAGCAGGGTGATGATGTCGCCGGTCGGCGTCCCCTTGAGGAACAGTACGGTCCCCAGCACGAGGAACGCGATCAGCAGGATCAGCGCGTGCGTGGGCCCCAGGCGGCCGTCAGATGATTCCACCGGCGAGGCAGGCGGCGGAGAGAGCAGCTGGTCGTCCATCGTGTGCAGGACTCCGTCCTGACGGGGCCCGGCTCGAACAGCCGGGACCTATGGCTGGTGGTCGCAAACGCAAGCAGCCCTACGGCAGTTGGCCCTGCTCCAGTCGGCTGCGCGGTACCCGTCAGCCTTCCACGCGCCGCCGAGCCCCCGCTCCACGGGTGGAGCGTTATGCCCGTTTCGCCTCTTCCCGGCCTCACAGATGTTCCGCTTGTCGCCACGGAATTTTCCGGCCTCCGAGAGCCCGGGCGCCAGGCCAGAACACACCAGTTGTCCATCCAAAGGGGGATGCTCGGCCCCACGTTCGTTCCAGCGCATTTGCGGTCCAAGCCCCTCCAGTAGGACGCTGCACAACGTCGATGCCAACAGGACTCCGCTGGTATCGCCCTGACGGCGAGTTGGTCGCAAGCCCGAGCCCTTCAGGACCCCGGCAGGCACGTTGGCCCGCGCCCGCCGACACCAGCCGGCACCCCTTGGTGCCGGCCCTCGGTGTTTGCCACTACGGGCATGAGATGGTCAGCGTCGCCCGCAGACGGCGCGTACGACGTCGGCCGCGGCCAGGCCGGCGAGGCGGGAACGCTGCACGCGGATGTCGCGGCATCGGCGATGTCACCGCTGAGGTCAGAGGCATTGATGTTCAATCACCCGCCACGTGAGGAGGAGTGCGTTCATCCTGGGGCCATGACGCAGTCCGCCGCCCCGGCATCACGCAGCAACAGCACGCAGAGGATCACGAGACTCACGCGACGCGACATCGTCGACTACCTGACCGGTGAGGGTGGTCCCTGGTGGGGGCGGCTCGACGAGATCGACTTCCTCGGATCCCTGTACGACCTCGACAGGCTGGCGTCGACGGACTCTCGGTTCACAACGGCACGAGAAGACATCATCAAGCACCGGGTAAGCAACTACGACTGGGAAGACGACTGGGTCTTCGAATACTCCCAGTTCCAACTCCACGAGGGCCCTGACGAGGTTCTTCTCGCCTTCTTGGCGCGGTTTGTGCATCCCGAGGTGCAGCCCGATGTTGACCATGCATCCCAACGGGTCGCGAAGCTGAACCGTCTCCTCGGGCCGGACGGCTGGACCCTCCGCTCCTTCAAGTTCATATCGGGACGGCCGGTCTACGCGCCGGCTCCCGCACCGACTACTGGCCCGCTGGTCTCACTGCCGCTCGATGACGACGACACCGGCAAACTCGACCTCGTCCTGGGACAGACCTACAGCCTCCTCGATCGCGACGGCGAGGAAATCGCCCGAGACCTGCTCCGCCCGGCGGTACTGACGCTGCGCCGTGACGGCGGCTACTACCACCCGATGCCCGGTGACAGATGGACGGCCGACACGTACGAGGCGGTCCTCACCGTGCCCTCGGTCCTCCTGCCGGCGTTCACGGAGACCGTCATCAACGCGGTCTGGCAGCGACTGGAAAGCGTACTCACCCGTCTCAAGCGCGCGGACGTCCAGTCCCTCGTGGTCGAAGGCGATCTGGGACCCCTGCCGGCCGTCTCACCGGACTGGAGGAGCGAGACAGCCGAGCCCGATCTCCCCGTCCTGCGCAGCTTCCGCATCGGTCTCCCAACCACGGAGTTCGATGTCACGACGCAGGACTTCTCAGATCTCGAGATCCGCGACCAGGATCAAGCGCTCCCCTACTTCTATGACACGCGCAGAAGTCGCCTGATCACCGATTTCCTTCTGGACGACCGGCCGCGGGTGGCCACGTTGTGCAACGTCACCCTCATCAACAAGGACGGCGTCCTCTCGCCCAGGATCAAGCTGTGGAAGAAGGACAAGACCAAGGCTGCGAAGACAGCATCCACGGAAGCGATACCCGGCACTGAGGCCCCTCAGATTGTCAAGGCACTCGTTGACACCAGCGATGCCCACGAAAGCTTCTGGAAGGTCATCCTCTTCCTCGAAAGCTGCGTCGGGCTGGATATCCCTGACAGCAGCCTGCGGCTGGTCGTCGGCGACGAAGCCGAGTTGGCTCGCCTCCTCGCCGACCAGGACCGCACAACGCTCCTCGAAGCCGTCAGAACCGCTGTTGGCGGCGCCCTCACGGAAGAGGACATCCGACTGATCAGCAACCGCAAGGCACAACTCCAAAGGTTCAGCAGGTTGTTGAACGACCCGGACTTCTTCGAGCAGGAGCGCGGCCAGGTGGCCGGGCCGGAAGCGGTCTGGCAGGGCTTCTTCGAGGAGAATCCCTGGATCTTCGGATACGGTCTCACCCTCGTCGCGTGTGGCCCCTACGACGACGGCAAGCTGGAGCGCATCACGACGGGCGCGAACATCTTCGCGGGGGCGGGAAAGCGCAGTGACGCCGTCATGCGCTCCAGGGGCTTCATCAGCAGCCTGCTGTTCTGCGAGATCAAGACCCACCTGACATCCCTGCTGGCCAGCGCGCCGTACCGGGTGCCAGACGTCTATCAGGTCTCCAAGGACGTCGTTGGCGCGGTGGCTCAGGTCCAGAAGACCGCCTACAAGGCCCAACAACTGGTCAGCGGTCAACTGCATAGGCAGTACCGGGACGACGGCGCCCCGACCGGCATCGAAGTGTCCACCGTCCGCCCGCGACAGGTGCTGGTGATCGGAAGTCTCAGCGAGTTCGCCGACGGCGGCGCGACGAACCCGGAGAAGATCACTTCCTTCGAGCAGTACAGGCGATCCATCCAGGACGTCGAAGTCATCACGTTCGACGAGCTCTACGAACGGGCCTGCTTCATCGTGGAGGACCGCTGAAGCCCCGACCGCACCAAGCCGAAGGCTCCCGAGTGGTGAGCAGCCAGTCCACGCTTCTCGGCTGGCTGCTCTCCTCCTCCAGCCGTCAGTGAGTGGTTCGGGCGATCCGCCTGCCGACCGCGACCCACGTCGGCTCGGCGCTTCTCTCGGGCACGGCTCCCGTCAGGCCATCGAGATGATCAACGGCCTCCCGGGTGACATAGCGGTCGGGTGGGGTGACTGCAGAGTGCCGTACAGGCACCGGACCCCTCTTCTATACGAGCGGCGCGGGACCGCACCCGCCGCCGTCTGGCGTTCTGCGTTCCGTCAGATTTCGGTTCTCCGGGCGATTCCTACGAGCGCGCGGATTGAGACTTGAGGCCGTCCCCATGGCCCGTGCAGTCAGTGCTTCGGATGGTCGCCGTTCTTGAACGCTGACGGGGGCGCGTGGGGTCACCCCCGGGGGTGAAACGGGCGCTGTTGAGGAACCTGATGCTGATGTGCGGAGTCCACACAGGTATGTAGCGGGTCATGGTTGTTGGGCGTCGGGGCACAAGAGGTTCCCTTTACCGGTGTCGCATTTCTGAGCGCACACATGCCGGGAGCCTTGGAGCTATAGATTGTGTTCCCGTCTGTACGCGGCTCTCCACGGGTCCAACGACCGGGACCGCGCGCGGGCAGGCACTGTCGGTTGGGAGATCGACTCAGGTTGTGCCTGGTGTGTCTGCATCGTGCCTGGTACCGACGGCTGAGGAGCCGTCGGTGTGGCAAGGGTGACGCGCGCTGCTTGATGTTGGTGTGTATCAGTCAGGAGTTCCAGATGCCCGATCCTTTTTCCACGGCATCGGGCATGCCTGAGTCCGGCTCCGGGGTACCCGATATCCCGTCACAGAACGGCGCGCGTCCGAACGGGAGCCGTGCTTCAGGTCGGCGGCCCTCCGGCCAGAGGTCTTCTGCTGGTAATGCAAATATCTATAATCGGAGAACGGGCACGGCAAATGACCGTTCGGATACTCCGCCTGCAAACGTTCTGGACTTTTTGGACCGTCTTTCGGAACGGCTTCTTGCAAAGAACGACACGGCGTGGCCCGCCGTGTTCCAGCTCTCATTCCTCGTGCTGCTGCCGTCGGCTTCGGTGATCGGCATTGTGATGGTCGCTCACGCGGTCGGTGTCCCCGGCTGGGCGATCGCTACCGGGACCGTGTCATCGGCCGGCGGTGCGGGTGCGATGACCGTGATGCGGCGCCGCAGCGCCGGCCGCGCCGAGGCGAACGGCGGAAGGGGAGGGCGGCGCGGCCGCCGTTCTAGCCAGCGCCGGGGATCGCACCGCCGCCGTTGACCGTCGTGCCCTGATGCCCGCCCGCCGCGCTCCAGTGAACAGCGGACGGGGCATCCTTGGTCGCAGGACGCGGTCGGCGCAGCAACCCCAGGAGTGCTCCCAGAAGGGTCGCCCCCACCTGGACGGCGAGGAACACCGCCGTGCGCACAGAACTGGGCACGGCGACGGACACCGCCGTCGCCACGGCGAGGCCGAAGGCCGTACAGGCGGCAGTGAAAAGAGCGGACGACAGGGTCCGGCCGTCCCGGGAACGCGGACGCCGGTGTCCGCCACCCGGATGGTGCGCAGGGAAGCGGTGCGGAGGGAGGCCCTCCGCCTGGTCAGTTTCCTGTGCGGTCATCGCGGCCCCCACGGCATCGCCCCTCTTCACTTACCGTCACTGAGTAGTTACCCATCATCCAGGGTCCAGGCGTGCCCCGCTGGATATCGCCGCATGCAACAACGCAACTTCTGTCCAATGGGTTATCCCGCGCCCCCATGCCGCGCCTGACCGTACTGCTAGCGCCGGAGCGCACGCAGAGGACAGGCGGGGCGCTCGGGCGCCCAAAGGGGCGTGCTGGACATGACGTGCGCCCGGCGAGGGGCGCCGCCCTCGGTGGTGCCGTGCGGGGTGGTGATGTCGTGCAGTGTGGCCGGGCGGTACAGGTCGTCGGGGTGGCGTCGGTGCGGGCCTGGATGGTGCGCTGGATGCAGCCGTCGCGCACCAGGGTCAGGGCGGCGGCCTGGCCGACAGTGAGGGCCGGGCTGGCCGGTGATGGCGGGGGCCGCCAGGGTGGAGGGTCCTTCCAGGAACCTGGGCACCTTCTGGCGAAGGAGACGACCCGCACCGCGAGCGGCTCCGGAATGGCCCGTGCACGGGTTCGCCCTGAGCCCGGCGCGGTGGATTCGGCGACGGTGTTCCGGGCCCTGGCGGATACGCCGTGGACAAGGACTTGCTCGCGTCTCTGCCGCGTCTGACGTCCTGTCTGCGGGTCTCTCGTCGGCACGGGCAGTTCCCGCTGCCGGCCCCTTCGCGCTTCCGGTGTTCCGGCAGGACTGCTATCCGGAAATCACATTCCGCACTTCGACGGAGATTTATCGGGGCGATGGCGGCGATGGTCTGCGCGAGATAGGTGAACGTCGAGTACACGTTCGGGTCGCCGATGGTGGCGAAGGC
>NZ_JBEXPK010000173.1:0-6510 GCF_040612015.1 Streptomyces sp. NPDC006476
ACTATATAAGTGTGGTTGTGCTGTGATTTCATCTGTTTAAATGAGTTCACCGGCCTGCCCCCCCCCCCCCCCCCCCCCCCCCGGCGGGCCCCCCCCCCCCCCCGCGCTGCCTGGGAAGAGTTGCGCGTCCGCGCGGTCAGGCCGGTCACCCGCCGCAGCTGTCCGCTCGCCCGTAGTCCCGTGAGGGCGACGCGCGAGCGGCCAGAAGGCCGGTCCGTCCAGCCGTACGCAGCCGTTCGTGCCCGCCTCCGCAATACCCCGTGCACCGCGACACAAGCAGGGAGCCCGTCCGCCTGTGACCCTCCCGTCATGCGAGCAAAACACACCGTTTACGACCACATCGTGGTGGGCGCCGGCTCCGCCGGCTGTGCCCTCACACGCAGACTCGTGGACGCCGGCCGGACCGTCCTGCTGATCGAGGTGGGCGACCGGGACGACAACCCGGCCATCCACGACCCCGGGCGCCTGTGGGAGCTGTGGAACTCCCCGCAGGACCACGCCTACACCACCGAGTCCCAACGGCACGCCTCCGGAACCAAGGTCTTCTGGCCGCGCGGCAAGGTCCTCGGCGGATCCAGCGCCCTCAACGGCATGATCTACGTCCGCGGCCACTGGGCCGACTACGACAACTGGGCCTACCAGGGAGCGGCCGGCTGGTCGTACGACGAGGTGCTGCCGTACTTCAAGCGCTCGGAGGACTTTGAAGACGGCGCGTCCTACTACCACGGGGCCGGCGGCCCGATGCCCGTCAGCCGGAACCACTCTCCCAACCCGGTCACCGCCGCCTTCGTCGAGGCCTGCCAGGACTACGGGATCCCGTACAACGACGACTGCAACGGCCAGGACCAGCTCGGCGTGAACGTGCTGCACCGCACCATCCGCGACGGCAAGCGGGTCAGCGCGTGGACCGCCTTCCTGCAGCCGGTGCTCGACAGTGCGCTGCTGACCGTGATGACCGGCGCGGCCGTCACACGGGTCCTGGTGGACGGCGGCCTGGCTCGGGGAGTCGAGTTGCTCCGCGACGGCCGCACGACGCAGGTCCGCTGCGAAGGTGACGTGATCCTTTCCGGCGGCACCATCGGTTCGGCCCAGCTACTCCTGCTCAGCGGCCTCGGGCCGGCGGACGAGCTGCGGACACTCGGCATCGAGGTGACCGCGGATCTGGCGGGCGTGGGCGCGAACCTGCACGACCACACCCTCGCCCCGGTCGTGTGGGAATCGGCGCGACCGGTGCCGCAGGGCACGGCCAACAAACTGGAGGCCCACTACTTCGCCAAGTCCGACCCGGCGCTGGCCGTGCCGGACCTGCAGCCTCTGATGTCTCACGTGCCACTGCCGGTGCCCGACATGCACGTCCCGGAAGAGGGGCACGGCTTCTCGGTGCTCGCCGGGACGATCCGTCCGCTCAGCCGTGGCCGCTTGTGGCTGCGCTCGGCCGACCCCACCCAGGCTCCTGCGCTGGACCCGGCCTACTTCTCCGAGCCGTCGGACCTCACGGCCATGGTGCGGGCCGTGCAGCAGGTGCGGGAGATCGGCGAGGAGAAGTCGCTGGGCGACTGGCGGGCGCGCGAGGTCGCACCCGGACCGTACGTGCGCACGGACGCGGAGGTCGCCGCGTACATCAAGCGGACCCTCCTCAGCTATCACCACCAGGTGGGCACCTGCCGTATGGGCATCGACCGGATGGCGGTCGTGGACCCCCACCTGCGCGTACACGGCGTGGCCGGGCTGCGCGTCGCGGACGCCTCCGTCATGCCCTCCGTCACCTCCGGTAACACCCACGCACCTGCCGTCATGATCGGCGAGCGCTGCGCCGACCTCATCCTGGGAGCACAGCTGTGACCAATACCCTTTTCATCGGTGGCGAGTGGCAGGCCGCGGCCTCCGGAGCGGAGTTCGAGACCCTGGACCCGGCGACGGGACAGCCTCACGCCCGAGTGTCCCTGGCGGGGGCCGTGGACGCCGACGCGGCCGTACAGGCCGCCCGCGCGGCCTTCGAGAGCCCGGAGTGGGCGGGACTCACCCCGGCCGCCCGCGCCCGGATCCTGTGGCGCATCGGTGATCTCATCGAAGAACACGGCGAGGAACTGGCCGAGTTGGAGACACGCGACCAGGGCCAGCCGCTCGGCATCTCCACGGCGGTCAGCGTCGCCGCGGCAGCCGAACACTTCCGCCACTACGCCGGCTGGGTCACCAAGATCTACGGCGAGACGGCGCCACTGTCCATCCCCGGCGTGCTGCAGTACACCAAGCGGGAGCCGGTGGGAGTGTGCGCGCTGATCACCCCGTGGAACTTCCCGCTCATGATCGCGAGCTGGAAGATCGCACCCGCCCTCGCCTGCGGGAACACCGTGATCGTCAAACCCGCGGAGCAGACCCCGGTGACCACGGTGCGGCTCGTCGAGCTGTGCCGGGCGGCCGGTGTGCCGTCGGGCGTCGTCAATCTGCTGACCGGTGGTCCAGAGGCCGGCCGGGCTCTCGTCGAACACCCAGGCGTGGACAAGGTCTCCTTCACGGGTTCGACCGACACGGGCAGGGAGATCGTCCGTGCTTCCGCGGGCAACCTCAAGCGGGTCTCGCTCGAACTCGGCGGCAAAGCACCGAGCCTTGTGCTGCCCGGTGCCGACCTGGAGGCGGCCGTGACGGGCTGCCTTCAGGGCGCGCTCCTCAACAGCGGTCAGGTGTGCGCCGCCTACACCCGGTTCCTCGTCCACCGCTCCCTCGCCGACGAGTTCGCCGAGCGCTGCGCCAAGGCGGTCACCGCGATGCGGCTCGGCGCGGGCAGCGCGCCCGACACCGAGCTCGGCCCCCTGGTGACCGGCGAACACCGTGACCACGTCCACGCACTGGTACGCAGCGGGGTCGAGGAAGGCGCCCAACTGCTCGCCGGCGGGGCGCCCGTCGACGACCTGCCGGGCTTCTTCTACCAGCCGACCGTGTTCACGGGCGTACGGGACGAGATGCGCATCGCCCGCGAGGAGATCTTCGGCCCGGTGCTGTCCATCCTGCCGTACGACGACGAGGACGAGGCGATCGCCCGCGCCAACGACACTGAGTACGGCCTGGCGGCGGCCGTGTGGACCCGTGACGTGGGCGCGGCGCACCGCGTGGCGGGTGCCGTCCGGGCGGGCACGGTGTTCATCAACATGCCCAACCCTGTGGACGCCTCCGCCCCCTGGGGCGGGTTCAAGGCCAGTGGCTGGGGCCGGGAGATGGGAACGGGAGCCATCGACGCGTACACGGAGGTCAAGAGTGTGTGGACCTCACTCGCCTGAGGTGCCCGCCTGTCGGCTGCCAGGCGTTCTCCGCGGGTTGGGCCGGCACGCGCCTGATGGTGGCGTGCAGCCCGTACGGCTGTCCGCCTGTCTGCCTTTCTGTATGCCCGGTCTCACGAGAATCCGGTCGTCGCCGGCGGCCCTGCGGTCAAGACTGTCCCTCCCCTCGTAGCGTGGAGTCCGTGAATGCAGGGGAAGTTGAGGTTCATGGGGTCCAAGCAACGGACGTACACACCTGAGTTCCGTGAGGGTGCTGTACGCATTGTGATCGAGACGGGCAGGCCGATCCCGGAGGTCGCCGAGGAGCTCGGTGTCCACTCCGGGACGCTGCACAGCTGGGTGTCGCGGTGGCGGCGCAACGGCTCGGCCTCCTCCGACCGGCCCGCGCCCGCTGCCTCGGGCGGCCGGCTGCGGGACACCGAGCGCGCCGAGTTGGAGCGGCTGCGGCGGGAGATGAGCGAGAAGAACAAGCGGATACGCGAGCTGGAGATGGAACGTGATGTCTTCAAACGCTGCATGGCCTTGTGGGTGAAGTAGCTGCGGCGGACCCGGCCCAGGTGGCCGGGGTGATCAGCGACTGCAAGGCGAGCAGGAGATTCCGCACACCCTGACGTGCCGTGCGCTGGGTGTGAGCGAGTCCTGGTTCTACAAGTGGCGCAACCAGCCCGTCACCGCTCGCGAGGTGCGGCGCGGGAAGCTGGCCGACGCGATCCGGCAGATCTTCGATGAGTCGGGCGGCACGTATGGTTCCCCGAAGGTCTGGATCACGCTGGTGCGCCAGGGCTGGAGGGTGTCGGTGAACACCGTCGCCAAGCTCATGGCCGAACTCGGCTTGGCCGGACGCAAGATCCGAAGGCGCCGGGGGCTGACCAGGCCGGGCAAACGGCCCGCGTTTGCGGACTTCGTGCGCCGCGACTTCAGCGCCACCGCTCCCGACCAGGTGTGGGCCGGGGATATGACGGAGATCGTCACCAGCGAGGGCAAGCTGTACCTGGCCACCGTGATCGATCTGCTCTCGCGCCGCCTGCTCGGCTACGCGATGGGCGAGCGCCACGACGCGGAGCTGGTCATCGCCTCCCTGCATATGGCCGCGGCCACCCGCGGCGGCGACGTCAGGGGCGTGATCTTCCACTCGCCGAGTACACGTCTCGGCGCTTTCGGCGGGCGTGCCGCACACTCGGCGTGACCCAGTCCATGGGCCGGGTCGGGTCATGTTTCGACGCCGTGAGCGAGGCGTTCAACAGCGTGCTGAAGGTCGAGTACGTCCACCGGCACACCTTCCGCACCCGCACCGAGGCCCGCATCAGGATCGCCACCTGGATCACCGACTTCTACAACGCCAGGCGGCTACACAGCGTGTGCGGGTTCAAGAGCCCGATTGACTACGAACGTGACTACCGAGCCACCCTCGCCGAGGGGCTGGCTGCATAGATCGTCTCCACGCTGCGAGGGGATTGACACCTTCGACTTCCAGGCCGACTGAACCTGGCTGTACTCGGCCAGGCCGCCGTGGCGCTAGAGGATGTCGCTCTACGAGCCCCTGGCACAGTTGGAAGGGGTGTCCGGAGCCACCTCTCATGGCTCCGGACACCCCTTCTCATACGCCGGTGGATCGCTGGCTGGCGCCTACCAAAACAGACGCACTCCAACCGCCACAAACCCGAGGGCAACCACGCAGATGCACATTCGCCCGGTGTACTCCCAGCTCTGCATCGCCATCCGGACCGTCTTACCGATCTCCCGCCACATTGGCCTTCTCCCGTCGTCGAAGATTGCGATACAGCGATTCGACAACAGCCCAGGTCAGCGCGTCTGTAGGCTCGGACAGGCCCGGCGGCCCACGGCTGCCGTCGGCCGTGCTCGGCTGATCTCGGACATCAGTCGATCTTGAGAATCACGTTGAGGGGAGCAGTTCAGTGGTGGCCGAGAATCCGATCGAGGTCTTAGCGGCCGACCTCCGTCAACTGCGCCATGACGTCGGCCAGCCTTCTTTCGGCGAGCTGGCGAGCCAAGCAAAGAAGCTCCAGCTACATTTGCCGCGCACCACCGCCTCGGATGCTGTACGAGGTCGGCGGCTTCCGCCACTACCGGTGGTGATCGCGTTCGTCCGAGCCTGCAGGCGCTACGCGGAGGAAGTCGGTCTTCCCGCGTTGCCTACCAGAGCCCGAGAGTTGTATTCCTGGCAAGAAGCCCACAAGAACGCCTCGTCGGCGCTAGGGCGCGTATTGAGTCGTGATCAATCTGTGGGATGTGCCTTCGTGGCACGGTCTGGTCCGGTAGACCGTCGTACGTGACGCGAGTGCAACTGACCGACGCGGAGTGGGAGTTCATCGAGCCGTACCTGCCGATCGGCGAGTACGGCCCGTACCCCGAGCGGCTGCGGCAGCAGTTCGAGGGCGTGATCTGGCGGTTCAAGACGGGCGGCCAGTGGCGGGAGATGCCGACAGAGTTCGGTGCATGGTCGACCGTCCACAACCGCTTCCGGCAGTGGCGTGATGCCGGGGTCTTCGAGGCCCTGCTGGAGGGCCTGATCGCGGAAGCTGCGAAGCGCGGTGAGGTGGACCTGTCCCTGGTCAGCATCGACTCCACCACCGCCCGTGCCCACCACGACGCGGCCGGGATGCACCTCGACGAGGACGTCGTCACCGCCCTGGAGAAAGCCGCCGCCGAGGAGGAGAAGGCCAGGTCAAAGGGGGCGGCCTCGGAGAACAAAGAGGGCAGGAGACCGAAAGCGATCCCGCGCGGGAAGAACGACGACGCGTCCGGCGTCGGCGGAATCTCCGGCTGAAGGCTGCTCTCCTCGGACGCTCCAGGGGCGGGCAGACCAGCAAGGTCCACCTCGCCGCCGACCGCAAGTGCCGCCCGCTGGCGTTCATCCTGACCGCGGGACAGGCAGCGGACAGCCCACAGTTCATCCCCGTCCTGAAGAAGGTGCGGGTGCGCGGGCCCGTCGGCCGCCCCCGCACCCGGCCGGACGCAGTCGCCGGAGACAAGGCTTACTCGTCTCGCGGCAACCGTTCCCACCTGCGCAAACGCCGTATCAAGGCGGTCATCCCGGAGAAGAAGGACCAGGCCGCCAACCGGAAGAAGAAGGGCCCGTAAGTCACGACGCCGACCTCTACAAGGAGAGGAACACCGTCGAGAGGAGCAAGCCGCAGTGCTGTCATACCTGCGGTTCGCTGTCATGGCTGTTGTGTCCTTCCTCGTTGTCGATTATCGCCAGGCGCTGGTGGTG
>NZ_JBEXPK010000174.1:0-6384 GCF_040612015.1 Streptomyces sp. NPDC006476
CACCTCCGCACCGCTCAACTTTGAAGACCCGAGAAGGGCAACCTGATCTGGATCTCCGCGGCCAAGCCCGGACGGTCCGGCGAGATCACCACCCGCCCGCCACAACAAGATCACCGGACACCTGAGGGAAGCCGGCCTCGGCGCCCTGGCCGACCTCGGCTTCGTCGGCCTCGACGACAAGCCCGACGACGACCCGGTGATCATCACCGGCCGCAAGACCACCCGCAACCACAAGCTGACCGACGCCGAGAAGGAAGCGAACCGCCTGGTCAGCCGCGAACGCGCCGCCAACGAACATGGCTTCGCGAACCTCAAGTCATGGCGGATCCTGACTAAACTCCGCACGGACACCAGGCAGGCGACCACGCTCCTGCGGGCCCTGGTCGTTCTGACGAACAGCGAAGTACAGCGCTGACAGAGCCGGCGGATGATCTCGCCCCGACGATCACGCCACCTGTCAGCGCGAGGACCTCACCGGCGCATCACACCAGCCCCACTGAACTGCGGAAACGAGCTTGGCGGAGCCTCAGTCGGCGGCCTGGTCGACGTCCGCGAGGAAGTCCTCGATGGACATCTCCTTCAGACGGGGATGGCGGTAGCTGTGGCTGCCCAGCACGTGCCCGGCCGCCGTGTAGGCACGGAGCCGTCCTCGCCACCGAGGCCGCGGGGCTGTTGGAGATCGCCGACCACAACGAAGAAGCCCGCCTGTTCGATTGCTGCGTCGGCCAGTTGCCCGACCAGCGTGGCGGTGCGTTCGTCGGGGGTGAAAACCCCCCGGGTCGTGCGGGGTGTCGTCGAAGGTGAAGGCCACGCGTTTGTCAGTCGGCATCGAAAACTCCCTTCGACGACAACGCTTGCGTCTCCACGTCACCGCTGCGGTCGAGCTTGTCCCAGCCACCGTGCTGCCGGGTGAGTATCCGGGCCCACGCGACCCACATCGCCAGTGAGCCCACGAACGGGATGGCAACAGTGGCCCGGATTCCGGTGTGCACCTCGACGAGCCCGGCCGCCGCTCTGCTGGCGGCGTCGAGTGAGCGCGCGAACCGGCGTGACAACACGAAGTGGCCGTAGTTCAGCGCGAGGGTGAAAAGATACGCCGTCGCAACCCAGGTCACGGTCTCCGGATTCCGCAGCACGAGCGTCACGGCTGAGAGCGGCAGCAGCACCGCACCGGGCAGCCAGACCAGCGGCAGGATCGAGTTGTTCCATAGCAAGTACAGCCACAACGTGGCTGCGAGGCCCCCACGTCGCAGAGCCGGCCCCGCGACGCGCAGCAACACCTGTGTCTTGCCAGTGGCCCAGCGGACGCGCTGGCGGCGCAGACCCGCCATCGTGTCCGGTCCTTCCGTCAGCACGGTCGCCGAGGCCTCGTGGGTCGTGCGGTGACCGTTGAGAAGTAGCGCCAGCGTGAGGTGCGCGTCTTCGGCCAAGGTGCCCTCGGGGTACCCCCCCGTTTCGACCACGGCGCTGTGGCGGAAGGCACCGATCGCCCCGGGGATCACGGTGATCCGCTGCCAGTGCGCGAACGCCCGGCGCTCGATGTTGTTCGCGGCCTCGTACTCGTTTACCTGCGCGGCGTAGACGAATGCCTGCGCCGGGTGGCGGTTGCCGACGATCATCTGCCCTGATACTGCAGCCACGAGCGGATCGGTGAAGTGGGCGAGCAGCCGGGCGAGGGTGTCGGGCAGCACCTGAGTGTCGGCGTCCACAGAGACGAAGAACTCCGTACCGACGGCCTTGAGGGCGTGGTTGAGGGCCGCCGCCTTGCCATGGTTGCTCTGGCTGAGCACGAGCAGCACGTCGCCGTACTGCTGCTGAGCCTCGAGCATCACTTTTAGGGTGCCGTCGTTCGAACCGTCGTCGACGCAGATCACGCGGTCGAGCTCGACCCCCCGGGAGGCAAAGATAGAATCGATGGTCTTGCTCAATACTTTCTCCTCGTTGAAACAAGGCACGATGACCGACACACGCCGCCGGTGCCCCTCCTGCGGGCCGCGCACGGGTCTGCGCGCGACGGCCAGCAGGACGAAACCCTGAAGGGCTGAGGAGACGGACAACGCCGTGAGCACCACGAACAGGATGGAAATAGCCATGGCGGTCACTGCGCGCCGAGGTCGTCCGGCGTGAGCTCGACATCGGAGAAGGCCCGCAGATAGGCGGTGATGGAGGTGCCCGCCTCGTCGGTGGGCCGTATGCCGTTGTCAAGGTAAGCGAGTACACCGTACGGTCCGCAGAGGTGCGCGGCACCAAGCAGCGACGCCGGCGACGACTCGGCCGAGCTCCAGAGGTCGCGGCCGGACTTCGCGAAGTGGCGGTTGAGGATTCTGGCGTTGTGACGCAAGGCGCGGCGCAGTACCGCGAGCTGGTTGTCGTAGCGGCGAAGGTCAGCGAAGGAGTCGATGCCATCGCGGCCTGTGAACGTACCCCGCCACTCGTTGACGTCCGTGCCGATGCGGGGACCATTGATGTCTTCGTCATGATAGACGTGGCTCGTCGTACCGCCGCACCAGGTGCTCTCCGGCAACGCCGGGGCGTAGTAGGACGGGACTTTGATCTCTTCGCCGTCGAGGACGACGACACCGCGCATCGGACGGTAGTACTGCAGGTCGGTGAGCAGCGCCTCACCGAACTGGAACCCGACGAAACCCCAGGGGTTGACTACCGCAGCCTGGACGGCCGTGATGCCGACCGTGTCGCGTTCGACGAAGAGGTCCGCCACCCCGGTGCGCGCCAGGAATTCGGCGATCGTGATGCGTTCGGTGACCGGAGCGCCGGTGGTGGGGTCACGCACGAGCCGACCGGGGCGTTCGACGCGCCAGTAATCCATGACCGGTTCATCGAAGTTGTCGGAATACCAGCCCAGTTTCCGGGAGTCGATGCGGGATTCGAGGTCGAGGAGGCGGCGGCTGAAGGCGGATATCATGCGGGGGCCCTTGTTTCATGAAAGCGTTTACTGGCGAACACCACGTTGTACTGCTCTTCGGTCTGGGTGTCGCGGGCGACGGGTTCGAGGCCGTGTTCACGCAGATCGGCGACGACATCCTCGGCGAGCCATTGGCCTTGCCAGAACGGCGTTTCCTCGACTTCGACCTTCAGCAGGTCGCATCGACCGAGAAACCTCCGGCCCCCGGTCAGGACCTGTTCCGTGGCGCCTTCGACGTCCAGCCACAGGGCGAACGGCCCCGGGTGGTCAGCGAATTCGTGGTCCAGCGTCGTCGCGGCCACAGTGACTTCTTCGTATTCGACGTCACCAAGCCAGTCGCGGCCCGCCCTGGGGAGCAGGGAGTTGTAGCCCTCGACACGGTCGTCGGCGAGGCTGGCGCTGTCGGTGATCACGAGGAAGGTGACTTCGCCGGGCAGGTTCGACAGCGCCTGGTGCCGGTAGTCCACGTGGTGGGCGATGAAGTCCGCGCCGGCTGCAAACTTTCGGTGCACGTAGGGGTTCGCCTCGAACGCGATCACCGTGCAGTCCGGGACCGCAGCTGCGACTGCCAGCGATGCCTCTGCCCCATGCGCTCCCGCTTCGACGAAGACCCGGGGCCGCAGCAGGGCGACCTGTTCGAGGAAGAACTGGTCCAGCTCCTCGCTAGTACGGGTTGTCCGAATTCCTTTTTGCCGTGCATGAAAGTCCACTTTCGAAAGACTCTCTTTCGTGATCTTGGCCGCTCACCGAGTGATTCGCGTGCGTGACTCAGCGATCAAGCACGAGACTCCGGCACTTGCGCTGGCGGTGGGCAGCATCATCGCGGCTGCGGAGCCACCGCAGCCGCAGCGAGGATGCCGGTCTTCTTGGTGACACGTCGGTGGCTCAACTTACTGACCTAACGTGGGGGCATGGCTCGTGAACGGCCAGCCAGGTGGCAGTGCTTGCGGTGAAGCGCAAGCACGGTGTGGGTCTTGGGACGCCGAGACGGGGATCTGCCTCTCCTGCAGCACGATCCCCACAGGTCCCACCACTGATATGATACGGATCTCCCCGGCGGAATTCTCACAGGAATCAACAGCAGGTGCTTGTCCACTGACGCGACGAACTCCCTTTGACCCGGCTGCAGTTCGAGTGCCAACCCGGTGACCGAGACCGGAAGCCCAACGTCGCTTCCGTAGTGTGATCTTGGTCGGGTAGGGTCCTGATCTTGTGGCGAGTGGGCACATAGCTGGTGAGACCTACCCTGAGCGGACGCGGATGGGGCTGCTGTCGCGGACCTTCACTCCGGAGCTGGTGCATCTGGCGATCAAGGAGACCGGGGTACGGCAGGAGCGTACGAAGGCGCTGCCCTCACATCTGGTGGTGTACTTCACGCTTACGATGTGGCTGTTCACGCACCTGGGGTACGGGGCGGTACTGCGGGAGCTGGTGGAGAACTTCCCGCTGCGCAAGGGGGAGTTGTGGCGCCCCGCTCGCTTGTAGGCGTGCAGGTCACGGCGGTGTGACGATGTTCGGTGGGCGCGCGACGTACGCAACGAAGCTCCGTTGTGCGGGTGACCTTCCCAAGTCGCCTTCGCCCAACGGAGCTTCGATGTGCCGCCAGTCTGCCACCGTCTGCCTGATCAAGTCGCCCACCCGTCAGCACCGTGCGGTCGGCCCGCTGGCCCTGCGGCTGCAGACACTGGCCGATCCGCGGTGCCGGCGCGGGAAGCGTCACCCCTTCGTGGCCGTCCTGCTGGTGGCCTGCTCGGCGGTGGTCGCCGGAGCGAAGTCCTTCGCGGCCATCGGGCAATGGGCCACGGAGGCGCCGCAGAACACCCTCGCCCGACTCGGGGCCCGCACCGCCACGGCGTTCGCCCTGCGCGTCGCGCCCAGCAGCGCAACGATCCGCCGGGTCGTCCAGCGCACCTGCCCCGGAGGGCTGGCCGACCTGCTGGGCTGCGATCCAGCCGGGAGCGACACCCTGGCCGTGGACGGCAAGAGCGCCCGCGGCTCGCGCCATGACACCACTCCGGCCGCCCATCTGCTGGCCGCCATGACCGGCAGCGGCCAGATCGTCACTCAACTGCGGGTGCCGGACAAGACGAATGAAATCACCTGCTTCGCCGCCCTGTTGGAGCCCTACGACCTGACCGGGGTGACGGTGACCGCCGATGCTCTGCACACCCAGCGTGACCACGCCCGCTTCCTCGTGGAGACCAAGAAGGCTCACTACGCGTTCACCGTGAAGAAGAACCAGAAGGGCCTGTACGAACAGCTTCGGACTCTGCCCTGGGGTGAGGCGACGGCGAAGTTCTACGACCGGTCCACCGGACACGGACGCCTGGAGACCCGCGTGGTGCAAGCCCTGACCATCACCGACCTCGGCGTCGACTTCCCGCACGCCGCCCAGGTCGCCAAGATCGTCCGGCACCGCACCTCGGCCAAGACCGGCAAGCGCACCCGCGAGACCGTCTACGTCATCACCGACCTGACCAGCAGGCAGGCCTCCCCCGAGCGGATCGCGAAGATCGTGAGGTCACAGTGGGTGATTGAAAACCGGCTCCACTTCGTGCGGGACACAGCCTTCCGCGAGGACGCCTCCAAGGTCCGCATCGGACACGGACCTGAGAACATGGCGACGCTTCGCAGCTTCGCCATCAACCAGCTCCGTGCCGCTGGCCACACCAACATCGCCGCCGGACTCCGCGAGATGTCCCTCCGCCCTTTCGAGCGGCCACTGACCCTCCTCGAACTCGGCTGACCAGCACCGACTCAAGATCATCAGACTTTGCAACCGCCCTGCCGGATCGTCGGCCTCGTCCTCGACCAGATTGCCGTCGACGGCTCCATCACCAAAGCCCCCGGCGGTGGGGAGGCCACGGGCCGTTCACCGGTCGATCGCGGCAAACAGGGCCTGAAACGCTCCGGCATGACAGATGGTTATGGAATCCCGCTGGGCCGCGTGCTGGCTGGAGCGAACCGCCACGACTCCCCGCTCCTCGCCCCGACTCTGGACCGCCTGAACGACCTGGGACCGCTGCCCGACGACATCACCGTGCACCTGGACGCAGGCTACGACTCGGACAAGACCCGCACCCTGCTCGACGAACGCAGCCTGCACGGCCGCATCGCGCACAAGGGGGAGAAGGCACCGATCCAGGCAAGTCAGAGGTGGCATGTCGAACGGACCCACGCCTGGCAGAACGCCTTCCACCGCCTCGCCCGCTGCTACGAGCGCCGGGCCACAGTCATCGACACCTTCTTCGATCTGGCCGACACCATCATCACCGTGCGTAGCCTGATCCGTCGGGCATGGACGACCCACCGCTGGGACAAACGCCCCAACCGCCGCCCATGAACACACGCCTACCTGCGCGACCTCTAACCCCGGTTATTCAGCGGAATTGGGTGAGCTGACGGCCTGACAGCAGAAAGGTGCCGCTGACCTGCGAGGATGCGAGTGTCTAGGTCGTATC
>NZ_JBEXPK010000175.1:0-6360 GCF_040612015.1 Streptomyces sp. NPDC006476
AGGATGCCGGCGGCGGCGAGCCCGGCGAGCGCGACCCTGGTCCCGGACCTCGCGAACGGCCGCGCGCGGTGGCGGACGGCGGGGCCAGCCATGCCGCGTTCCACCCGGGCCAGCATCCTCGCGCGGTCGGGCCGGTGGGTTTCGGCGGCCTCCCGCAGCTGACGGGCGATCTCCTCGCTCATCGGTTCCTCCTTCCCGCCATCCAGGTCGGCCATTGCCTTCGAGGTCTGGCTCTTCACCGTGCCGACCGAGATGCCCAGCGCCACCGCGGTGTCCTTCTCGGACAGGTCGAAGGCGTGCCGCAGCACCACGCAGGCGCGCTTGCGGAACGGCAGCCGGGCGAGCGCCGCGCGGACGTCCAGTACGGCCGCCATGTCCGGCCCTTCCACCTTCTCGGGGCTGCGGGACCAGAACAGCGTGATCCGGCGTCGCTCGCGCACCGCGCTGCGGATCCGTCCCCGCGCCAGGTTGGCCACCACACCGCGGGCGTAGGCGAGCGGGTGGTCGGCCTGCCGCAATCGGTCCCAGCGCTGCCACAGGGCGACCAGGGCATCCGCCGCTGAGGGTTTCAGCCCTTACTGGCCGACTCCGGCAGCTCAGGAACCCGGAAGGGCTTCGCGCATCCGCCGCACAGGATGGCCGCCTGGGCAAGCACCGACGGGACAACGTACACATTGCGTCCGCAGTCGCAGATAGCCTTCACCCGGCCTTGCTTACCGGGGGAGGGGAACCTGGTAGCGGGCCCCCTATAGCTTTGGGTCGTGTCGGCGCGTATGGCGGTGGAGTGCGCATTTAGGGCGTGCTGCAGCCCGTCCATCGTCGGGCGGTAGCGCTGCTTTGCATCGGGGGTGAGGGTGACCAGCGAGAAGCCGGTGCTGCGATGCCGCTCGTCGGGGTGGTCCAGGCCCAGTTCCTCGGCGATCGCGAGGAATTGGCGGTTGTGGTAGCGGCCAGCGCGTGAGGTGTCGCGTATTCCTCGCGCGGCGGCGATGCCGTGGACTGCCTCATGGAGCAGTCGCTCGAAGGAGAGTTCGCGCCCGCAGGCGGACGACGGCTCCCCGATCAGGGATTCGGGCGCGGCGAGATCCGGCAGCATGGGGTGGTGCCGCTGAATGTCGGCCCACGCCCTTGCCAGCTCTGCAGCGAGAACAGGTATTGTCACGTTCGCGTCTTAAGAACTCAAGGCGTGTGGTTCTAGTGGCTGAGGGATAGGTTGGCCTGATCCCGGCTATGCAAAGCCTTACCTTGAACCGCACGAAGGGCCATTGGTGTCACTGATCATGTTTTTTCCTGATGAAGCTCTCCGCTCAGACGGATTCCAGACGTAGCGCGTAGCGAGCAGGATGTCGCTGCCATCAGGTAGGCGGTGTCCACCTGATGGGCGCTCGCTGCATGGATGATCATCATGTCGCCTCAATCTTCCAGCTATTCCCCAGGGCGGGTAGAGGCATACGTCACCTGGGATCGCGCAAAACCTCCGCTCTCTGAACTGTCTTCGGCTCTATCTGTTCACGATGTCAAACCAGCTGATCGATCTGGACCGGCGCAAGGTCACGACACTGGTCAGGCATGCCTGCGAGACCGAGAGAATGCCCGCCGAGCTGGGCACTGAGTTGATGCGGACACTGAACCCCCAGGCAGGAAACCCGGGCGGGACGAGGCCGCCGAGTTCTTAATAGGGAGGATCATGCCGCCTCGGACGCAGGTCTGCGGACCCCTAGGTCGCAACCGCTTTACGCCACCGCGAACCGGTGGCTACCCTGCTGCCATGACTGTCACGACCATGACCCTGCGCATCCCCGATGACCTCGCCCCCGCCATCAAGGCGGCCGCCATCGAGGCCGGCCTGAGCGTGAACGCCTACGTGGTGCGCGCCGCGCGCCGCGCCGCCACCCTCGACGCCGGCCGGCAGCTTGCCGCGCTCGGTCTCGGCGACGATCTGGCGAGCGAGGGCGACACCCTGTGATGAACCGCGGTGAAATCTGGACTCTGGCCGACGGCCGCAACGTGCTGATCATCAGCCTGACTGGCCTGGAAGAGACGTACGGCGCGGTTCTCGTGATAGTGCTGCACGACAGCGGGCGGTACCCGGATACCGCCATGTCGGTAGTGCTCGGCGACCCGATCCCGTGCACCGCCGTCGCCGTCAACATCGTGCAGTTGCGGGTTAATCGGTTCGAGGGCGCGAAGCTCCTCGGCCCCATCGACGCCTCAGCCATGGCCCGGGTGGACCAAGCCCTGCGCGCCGTCCAAGACCTGTAGCCGGCACCGACCGAGGACGCGCGGCCAGGAGGTTGCGTGCGGCATTCACGTCACGGTTGTGGGTCGTGCCGCAGTCGCATGTCCAGGTGCGGACATGCAGCGGCATCTTCTCCTGCAGGGTGCCGCAGGCGGAGCATAGCCTGGAGGAGGGGAAGAAGCGGTCGACGGCGACCACTTCCCGCCCGTACCAGTGGGCTTTGTACTCCAGCATGCTCCGGAAGTCCGACCACGCGGCATCGGTGATGGCGCGTGCCAGACTCCGGTTTTTGACCATGTTCCGTACGGTCAGGTCCTCGATCACGAGCGTTTGGTTTTCACACACGAGTCGAGTGGTCAGCTTGTGCCGGTGGTCACGTCGGCGATCAGCGATCCGGGCGTGGATGCTGGCGACCTTCCGCCGTGCCGTGCGACGGTTCGCTCCGTCACCCGTCGCCTTCCTCGCCAGGCGGCGCTGGGCCAGCGCGAGCCGGGAGCGGTCCTTGCGTTCATGCCTCGGGTTGGCGATCTTCTCGCCGGTCGACAGGGTCAGCAGATGGTCCAGGCCCACGTCGACACCCACCGCCGCGTGGGTGGGCACAAGCGGCCGGATGCCCGGGTCGTCGCACAGCATCGAGACGAACCAGCGTCCGGCCGTGTCCTGGGACACGGTCACCGTGGACGGCTTCGCCCCCTGAGGAAGGGGCCCAATGCCGTTGCCTTTACGGCGCTCTGGCTCGGATCGCGATGGCAAACCCGCGCTCGGGATGGCGAATGCCCTGGTCGGTGGGCTTCTTCGTGGGGAACTGGGTGGTCCGGCGTTTCACGACCCGTGGGTAGCTGCGTGGACGGCGCGGCCCGTTGGGCCGGGAGGCGAGCTTGTCGGCAGCCTGCTCGGATCGCCGGCGCTGTTCAGCATGATCTAGCGCGGAACCCTGGGCGTTCACGCCCGGGAGGAAGCGCTTCTCAAGATAGGGGTGACCCGCACGGGTGCACGGGTCCGCACTGTTGGCCTCAGCCGGGGCGCTTCTGGTTCTCGATGTACTCCTTGATGATCTCTAGCGGTGCGCCGCCGCAGGACGCGGCGAAGTAGGACGGGGACCAGAAGTGGTCGCCCCACAGGTACTTGCGGATGTGGCCGGGGAACTCCTGGCGGAGCCTGCGGGCTGAGACGCCCTTGAGGGAGCCGACGAGTCGGGAGAGGGCGACCTTGGGCGGGTAGTGCACGAGCAGGTGGACGTGATCGCGCTCGCCGTTGAACTCCGCCAGCTCGGTTTCGAAGTCGGCGCACACGGCCCGCATGATCTCTTCGCAGCGCGTAAGGATCTCATCGGTGAACGGGCCGCGCCGGTACTTGGGCGTGAAGACCAAGTGAGCATGGAGGGTATAGACAACGCTACGGCCCCTACGGATGTTGGGGTTTGGCTCCCAGCGTGGTGACATAGATCAACCGTAGTACGATGCCCGGCATGAAGATCGTGACGCAGGTGAAGCTGATGCCGGAGGCCGACCAGGCTGCCGCGCTGTCGGCGACCCTGCGCACGGTCAACGACCTGGCGTGCTGGGTCTCCGAGGTGGCGTTCGCCCATGGTGTGCCGCGTGAGTACGAGCTGCGCAAGCACACGTACCCGCGCCTCAAGGCCGAAGGGCTCGGAGCGCAGGCGGCGCAACACGTGATCAAGAAGGTGCGCGATGCGTACACGACGCTGCACGCCAACATCCGCGCCGGAAACCTCGGCAAGCCGAAGTCGAAGCGCCGGATCAAGGCCGAATCGAAGCCGATCACGTTCCGTCCCGAGGCCGCGCAGCCATATGACGACCGGTGTTTGAGCTGGCAGTACGACGCACAGATCGTGTCCATCTGGACAACTGCCGGGCGCCTCAAGAACGTCCGCTTCGTCTGCTCCGCCGACGCGCTCAAGACGCTCCGTGAGTACCGCAAGGGCGAGGCAGACCTGATCGAGCGTGACGGGGTCTTCTACCTGATCGCCACCTGCGAGGTCCCCGAGGCCGAGACGTACGAGCCGGACGGCTTCATCGGCGTGGACCTCGGCATCGTCAACATCGCCACCACGTCCACCGGCTACCAGGCCGCCGGACGCGCCCTGAACCGGTACCGCAAGCGTCAGCTTGCCCTGCGGACCAAGCTCCAGAAGAAGCACACCAAGTCCGCCAAGCGCCGGCTCAAGGAGCGCTCCCGCCGCGAACAGCGGCACGTCAAGAACACCAACCACATCATCGCCAAGACGATCGTGACCGAGGCTGAACGCACCTCGGCCGGGATCTCCCTGGAAGAACTCAAGGGAATCCGGCAGAGGGTACGGCTCCGCAAGCCCCAACGGGTCGCACTCCATGCCTGGGCCTTCGCCCAGCTCGCAGACTTCATCGTCTACAAGGCCAAGCGGGCCGGGGTGCCCCTGGTCTTCGTCGATCCCGCCTACACGTCCCAGACCTGCGCCCAGTGCGGCCACATCGACAAACGCAACCGTGTCGACCAGGGACTCTTCATCTGCCGGGGGTGCGGGGTCGTTGCCCACGCCGACCGGAATGCTTCCCACAACATCGCCACCCGTGGCGAGAGCGTGTGGAACGCGGGGCGTGAGTCACGCGCCCCTGCCACCCGGTAGGGGTGTCTGGACGGAGGAGCCAACTCAGCAGCCAGCTGGGCGCTACCTCCAAGCCCGGTCCTTCAGGGCCGGGTCAAGTTGACAGGGGGGAAATCAGCGGGGACAGGTTCGTGCGGACCTGGCGCTGCGCGGCCCGGAAGGAGATCCGGTCTGGATCGAGGGGTGTCTTGGCCTCGACGGCCGCGTGATGCATCAGGTCTCGGGTGAGGTGATGCACGATCAGATGGGCCCAGATCTGTTGACGGACGCCGTCGGGACGGCCGGATAGCGGCACGGCCCGTGAGTCCCGCTGTGCAGTCTTGATCTCAGCGAAGATCCCCTCGCTCTCCCACCTCTCGTGATACAGAGCGGCGAGCTCGCTCGCGGGCGCAGTCTCCGGGTCGAGGAGCGAAGTCGCCAGACGCAACACCTCGTCGCTGCCTTCGACTGTGTACTCGATCACGCGCAGCACCGGTTCGGGCACCGGCTCCCCGCGGCGGCGATGGGCGGCGTGCTGGTGCTTGTCGAGGTGTATCCGGGTCAGGTAGCTGCCGTCCGGCAGCACCTGGTCGACCCGTTGCGCGGTCGGCCGCTTGAGCCGCCACAGCAGATGGGCACCGGTACGGCGGAAAGCGAGCCACAGAGGGACGCCGGGCATGTTGCGGTCCGCCAGCACGAGCGTGCCGGAGCCGGTGGACGCGGCCAACTCCATGGCCAGCGTGGTCTCGCCCTGCTGGCGCCCGCCGATCGCCGCGTCGATCAGCGCGTGGGTTCCGCGCTCGGCCAGCGCGATGATTCTGGCCTGTGGGTACCCGCCCGGCCCGGCACCACCGGCGGGCCTGGTGAACTCGGCGGCGTTCTCCTCGGTGTCGGCGACGTCCAGCACCGTACCGTCGAACGCCTCCAGCCGCAGTCCACGCCAGAACGCGGCCGGACACCGTTCCTTCTCCGCGATGGGACCTGCGACCTGCCGAAAGACCTCTTCCATGACACGTGCGCCGAGGCGACCGCGGGCCTTGCACAGCGAGGATTTGTTGGGAACACGAAATCCTCGACGGGTCAGGTAAGGTCCAAGTCGTCATCGTGCGGGAGGAGATGCTCGTAGACGGATGCGTACCCCTCGCCCGGGAACAGGCACCGGGCGAGCTCGAAGTAGACCGCTGTGCGGGCCGGCAGCAGTCGCCGCCGTCGTTCGCGTCTTCCGCGCTTCTCTATCGCGCGGTCGACCAGCTCGGGCGGGCACCAGCGCGTCAACACCCCCAGCCCGACGTCAGGCAGCCGGGGCGCTCGTAAACTCCCCATGAGAACCGGCCTCGGCCAGCTCCTCCAGCGCGGCGCGCAGCGTCTCTCCGACCAGTTCCAGACGGCTGAGGGTGCGCACCGCGGCCAGCACATGGGTGGCATCCGTACGTTGACGTCCTCCGGCCCTGAGCAGGCCGGCCTGCCTCAGCCGGTCCAGCATCATCTGCAGCAGCCGGTCGGCGGCGCCGTCCTGTTCGGCCAGTCGGGCCCTGAA
>NZ_JBEXPK010000176.1:0-6313 GCF_040612015.1 Streptomyces sp. NPDC006476
ATGTCGACGGGCTTGGCCAGGACGGTGAACTTGGACATGAAGTCAGATCTCCTTGTTGGAGTGGGAGGTGGGGCGGGCGACGGCGATCAGGTCGGGCATGACGTCCATGGGGTCGTAGCGGACCTGTGCGCCGGGGCGGGGGGCGTCGAGAATCCAGCCGCCGCCGATGTAGAGGCCGACGTGATGGATGCTCGACAGGGTGGAGCCGTAGAAGACGAGATCCCCGGGCCGGACATCGCCGGGCGTGACGGGCTCCGAGGCCGCGTACTGCTCGGCTGCCGTGCGGGGCAGCAAGATCCCGGCCTTGGCGTAGGCGTAGAGCGTCAGCCCGGAGCAGTCGAACCCGGAAATGCCGGTTCCGGACCGGCCGTTGGGAGAGCAGCAGGTTCCCCTGCTCGGACCTTGCGCGTTTCCGCCGCCCCACGAATACGGCTGGCCGATCATTGCTTTTGCCGCATCGATCGCGGTTTCGGCCTGCGTCGTGGTCGCAGTTTCCCCGCCGGACGGCTGGTCGGCGAGTGCCTGAATGGACTGGACGTAATTCCGTGTCTCCTTGTAGGGCGGCACGCCGCCGTATTTGCGGACGGCGCCGGTTCCTGCGTTGTAGGCGGCGAGCATGTTGCTCTGCGGATTTCCGGGAACGTCCCTGACGTGTTTGGCTATGCCGCACAGGTAGGCGGCTGCCGACGGGACCGCATCCGCGGGATCCCACACATCGCGCTTTCCGTCGCCGTTTCCGTCGATTCCCTGGCTCTCCCAGGTGGACGGCATGAACTGAGCGATGCCTTCCGCGCCAACCTGGGACCGGGCTTTCGGATTGAACCCGGATTCCTGCGTGAGGAGCGCGGCGAGCAGGTTCGGGGTGACCTCGGAGCAGGTATGTCCCGCGTCCTCGATCAGGGATTTGTACTGGCTCGGCACACTCAGGCTGAGCGCCGTCCCAACGGGGTCGTCGCCGGCGCCCTGGACGAGCGCGGCCACGAGCACGGCCGCGGTCGCTCCCACGCCGACGGTGACGGCTGTAGAGGCACGCAACGGGCCTCCTCCCTCCTTCCTGGGGTTGTTGATCGTTCTCGCTGGTCAGCACCGCCACCCGGCACCGCCAGATGACCGCCCGACCACCGCCACCCGGGCGGGGCCGACCGCCACCCGGACAGGCCGGGTGGCGGTTCCGTGGCGGTGGTGCGGCGGTGGCAGGTGGCGGTCACGAACCGGACAGTGCGGCGGCGGTCAGGTCGGCCAGCCGGTAGCCCCGCACACCCTTCGCGCCCTTGTCGGCGGGAACACCGAGAAGACGGCTGAGTTGCTTTCCGCGCTCTGCGGGATCGCTTTCTGTGATCCCGAGAGCCGGGGCGAGTTCGGCCGTTGCCATGAACTCGACACCGTCAGTGCGCATGATGTCGATGGCCTGCTTCAGAGGAGAATCCGGGATCGCCGATTCGCGCCGGGCGTGCACCTCGTCAACGACTCCCCAGATGAACTCATCCGCGAAATTGAAGCCCCGGATCAGCGTGGACGATCCGTTCGCGAACAACACGGCCTGGCCCTTGATTTCCGGGTCCAGCAGTGCCGGGTGGATCGGGGCGACCGTATCGAAGTAAGAATCCCCGAGGGCGACTTTCGCGCTGCCCTCGGACGCCACGTACAGGCACATCCGGTACAGGAACTGATCCCGCACCTTCACCGGGATGGCGTCCTTGGCCGGCCGCTGCGTCAGCATCACCGTGGAAATCCCCGATTCCAGGGATTTCGCCACCAGGGAACGGGACTTGTCGGTTACCCGGCGGACCTGTTCCTTCGATTCCTTGGTGCCGTTGTCGGTGTAGAAGTCGGCGGCCTCGTCGATGACGAAAAACACCGGCTTGAACACCGGTACGGGCTGCCGGTTGCGGATGGCGTCCTGCAACTGCGTGTACCGGTCGTCCACACGGACGAGCAGCTCATCGAGCATGCTCTCCATCACGGCCGGATCGTCGGACGCCTCGTAACGGACGGCGAGCTTTTCGAACTTGGTCAGCCCGCACAGCTTGCCGTCGAGCAGGTACAGGTCGAACTCGCCGTATGCGATCAGCAGGCAGGTGATGAGTCCGTTGACCAGGGTCGTCTTGCCCATCTGCGTCATGCCGGCGACCAGCAGGGACGCCTTGTCGAAGGTGGGCACCCCGGCGAGCCGGCCGGTGACCTCGTGTCCGAGGGGAACCCCCGCGAACGTCTGGATCTCCTGCCGGGTCGGGGACGGGAACGGGCTGCTGAACGGGGGCTCGCTCAGCACTAGAAGGCGTACATGGCGCTCGCTCTTCCGGCTCGTCTCCAGCTTCAGGTGCAGGCGGGTGACGCCGAACATCGACGCGATCCGATCGAGGCGTTTCGCGACGTCGTCGTGCGTACGCCCTTCCGGCACCAGGAAGTCGTAGACGGTGCCGATGCCGGGCAGCGTCTCGATGGTGACGTCGCCGGCACGGACGTGTTCGTTGCTGGCGATGGCCCCGATCCGGCTGAGCAGCATCGTCAGTTGCGGGTGGCGCGCATCCCCGCTGGGGGATGCCTCAACGGCCACCGGGACCGCACCGACGGGCGCACCGGATGCCATGGCAGCGACGGCCTGGATGGGAGATTCCTGCTTGAGGGCCGCCTGCTGGGCTGCGGTGGAAGCGCCTGGCTGGCGCGCCCACAGGCGCGGGAGGCCCCAACGGATCCGCCACGCCAGGTAGCCGAGCGCGACCAGCGCCCCTGCGGTCAGCAGGACGGTGGCTGGCCAGGACAGGCCCAACTTGTCCTTGATGGTGGCCAGGACACCGAAGACGATGACGAGACCGCCGATGGCGCCCGCCGCCTGCCCGTAGGTGTCCTCGCCCTTGCCGGGCTTTTGTTTCCTTGCCACGCTCCTCCGTTCTGTGCGTTCACGTATCGATGGCCTGTGCTGCGCGCCGGGTCTGCGCCGGGTCTGCGAGGGTGCCGCTCGCCGGGGCTCACCGGGTCTGCTTCACTGGTGCGGTCGACTGCTTTCCGGCAGTCGCGACGAAGGCCAGCCCAATTGCCCTGGGCTGGCCTTCATTGCGTCGTGCCGGACGACGGTCTTACGGCTGTGCGTCTTCGGCGTCGATCAGCGCGGCGTACGCCTTGCGCACCCGCTCTTCCTTGGCGACGAACCCGGCCGCGCGGTAGGCGGCCAGGGCCTTGCGGTAGGACAGCGGGGGGTTCTCGGAGTGGCGCAGCCACCGCAGCACGACCGTGAGCTGTTCCTCGCTCAGCGGCTCGCCCGGCTCGGGCGTTTCCACGCCCGCCACCGCTGCCACGGCGGCCAGGGCCGACCAGTCGAGCGGGGTGTGTCCCTCACCCTGCAAGGCGGGCAGTTGCGGCGTCGGGGACACGGGTCCGACCTGCGGGGACACAGGGGACACGGCCGGGGACACGCCCTCCTGTGTCCACGTGCCCAGCACGCGGGCCAGGTCATCGTCCGAGAACAGGGCCGGAACCTCCTGGGGGACGTCGCCGGTGGGGTGTTTGGCGGTGAGTTTCGCCAGTTCCTCGCTCGCCTCGTGGCGCACCTTGTGGGCCTGGCCGCGGGCCTTGCGCTCCTCGCGTTCCAGGGCGGCGGCGGTGGTGTGCCGGTCGGCCTTGGCGCGGGTGACCGCGCGGCCGATGGCGACCTGGTCTCGTGTTGCGCTGCGCACGGCGTCGATCTGCTGCTGTGCTGTGGGGGAGATGCGGGTGGTGTCCCGCTCGACGGCCATGATGAGCGTGGCCTTGGCGGCGGCCGGCACCATCGCACCGATCACGGCGACGACCGGCGTGGCGTACAGCAGGCCGTGGGTGACCAGCACGCCGACCGAGGTGACCAGGAACAGCCAGCCGAGGGTGGCGGGCAGTTTCCCGGACGATCCCTGGCGGCGGTGCGCGGTCTCCATCGCCAGGGCGTACAGCCATACAGCGTCGTAGATGCCGGCCACGGTGTAGGCGAGCGGTGCCGGGGCCTGGTGGGCGAGGATCTCCCCCACCGCGTACACGGTCCAGCCCAGCGACAGGCCGGTCAGGCCGACCGGCAGACTCCAGTGCGCCGCCCGGCGGGCGGCTTCCTTCCACTCCATGTCCATGTGATCACGTCCTTGCGTGGTCGTCGGGGTAGGCGCACAGCACGCACATGCCGAGCGATCTCGGCATGCAGTAGCTGTAGGTGACACCGCACTTGGGGCAGGTGCGGCGGGCGAGCATGGCCAGGGCGAGCGCGCCCCACTTACGCGAGGTCATCGGTCGGACGGGCTTGGCCAGGTCCTCGCGGTACAGGTAGCTGACGCGCACGCCGCCCTGCCGCCGGTTGACCCGCATGACCTGCACTTGTATGGGCTGGCCGCCCGGACGCAGGCCCCTGGCCCGTAACTGGCGGCGCGTTGCGTACCCGTCGGGCGCGAGCTTCCAGGGGTAGGTGGGGATGCCGTAGCGGGCGCCGGTCGGGTCGTAGCACTTGCCCCACGCCGCCGACATCAGCCAGCCGCCCCGGACGACGCCGGGGCGGTGATGTCGGCGAAGCCGGTCAGTACCAGCACCGCGCCCGCAAAGTCGGCGGTCGCCTTCAGTACGCGTGTGTCACCGTCGCCCTGTGTGCTGTGCGCCACCGCATCCGGGGCGACGCCGAGCGCTTCACGCCAGGCCTCGAAGCCGGCCAGGTCGTCGTGGAACGACAGCTCCAACCGGTTGGGGTAGACGGTTCCCGCCCGCACCGCGGGCGCCGGCAGGTGCCCGAAGTCCACGGCCAGCAGGCGCAGCGCCCGCAGCGGCGCGGACAAGTCGTCCAGTGTCAGACCGTCGCTCATGCGGCAGCTCCTCGACGCGCGGTGCGGCAGGCGGGGCGGGCCAGCGGGAGAACGTTGAACAGGTCCGGATGGTCCTCGACGACCCGCGCGGCCAGGCGGATCAGGTCGTCCGGCAGCGTGGCGTACTCGGGATCGGCGAGGATGTCACGCGCCGCGTCCAACCGGGCTGCGCGTTCCTCGTCGCTCTCGCCGTCGACCCCGAGCCAGAGTTCGGCAGGTGTACCGAGGGCGAGTTCGGCGAAGTCCTGTGGTGTGTCGGCCCGGTGGCCGCCCACGTAATTGAGCATGGGGACTCCCATGTCGAAGGGATATGAGAAGTGCCGGAAGCTGCCAGAGCGCCCACAGGGCGGCGGCTGGTCCGGGAAGTGCGGCCAGCGCCGTCGGTGGCGGCGGGCCGAAGCGCCCCGGGCCGGATTCGATCCGGCAGCGTCACGCCTGGTCCGGGGCGGTTCCATCAGCGTCGGTCACCTCGTGTCGTGCTCCGAGATGACCAGGAAGGAATCCGAAGCCAGGTCCATCACGACCCGTGCCTCGGTTCCCTCACGGCGGCAGTCGGCGGCGAACTCCTCCGCCGGCCACGAGCCGCGCGGATGACTCGCGGGGAAGCTCTCCAAGACCGTGCGGTCCGCGGGGACGCTCTTCGTGGAACTGGCCATCACGCCGCCCTCTCGAAGAGGTACGGGTGCGGGCCGCGCGGACGCTGCGGCAGCGGCTCCTTCGTCTTCTCGTGCTCGCCCCCGGCCATCAACGGCCGCCCCGCACACGGGCGTTGTCCTCGGAGCGCTTGTTCTGCTCCGCGTTCTTCTTCGACAGATCCTGTCGTTGCTGGTCTGTCAGACTGGTGACCACAGGTGCCTCCACATCAGGTGCCTGTCCGCGGTCCCTCGGGTCGCACCCCGGGGGACCGCTTTGGGCCGGACTGTCCGGCTCCCCCCGCCCCGCCCGTGCAGCCGGCGCACACATGTGCGGGCCGGACGGGCGAGGAGAGGCAACCGGCCGCAGCACAAATGGCTGCGACGCCAGCAAGAGGCGGACCGGGAAGTCGTTCAGGCGCCGCCGGCCGGTCCGTCACGGCGGCGCCCGGGTATGTCGTCGGCCCATGCCGACCTCCCGCGGGTAGCAGGAACACGGCTTCACCGGCGCTCCGTTGCTGCGGAGTGCCGGTCCCGAGCCGGACAGTCGGGTGCGTCATCGTCACTGCTCTGACGCCAGCAGGCGGCCTGCACGAAGTCGGTGCAGGTTGGCGTGCCGCCGACGACATCACCCGGTCGTCACGGGGGCGGTCTCACTCTTGCCGCCACGTGCGTTGGGGCCCGCTGCACTTCCCCACACCCGAGACCGGGTGGCGCCTGCCAGGCGCGTAGGGGGAGAACGTCGTCCATCACGGCGGTTTGCCACCCGGGCCCTCGCCCTAGGCACCTGCCGTGACCGCCGCTCTCGCGTCAGCCCCGCACGATCACTCTTCAGTTCTCAAACAACCGCGGGTCTCGTCCGGAGCTATG
>NZ_JBEXPK010000177.1:0-6298 GCF_040612015.1 Streptomyces sp. NPDC006476
GCTGGTTGGCCGAGCGGCAGCCGGGCCGGTTCAGCCTCGCCCAGGGTGTGGCCGGGCAAGGCGGCGCGTCATGAGCAGGGTCATCGACCAATAGACCATCGCCTCGGCGCTGGCAGTGCGGCGTTCGAAGTCGCGCACCAGGCGACCGGTGCGCATCAGGTGGGCGAAGAACCGCTCGACGATCCACCACTTGGGCAGCACCACGAAGCCCGACATGTCGTCGGTGCGTTTCACGATCGCCAGGACCACCGCGAGCGTGGTGAGGCAGTAGGCGACGAGGCTGCCGGTGTAGCCGCCGTCAGCCCAAGACCAGTTCCAGCCGGTGGTGCACGTCGGCGACCTGTCCGAGCAGCACGTGGGCGGCGGTGCGGTCGCCGGTGTCCGCGGCGGTGACCATCACGCCCAGCAGCAGGCCGAGCGTGTCGACCACGACGTGCCGCTTGCGCCCGTTGACCAGTTTGCCGCCGTCGAAGCCGCGGCTGTCCGATCCGACGACGGCGTCCGCCTTGACCGACTGCGAGTCGATCACACCGGCCGTCGGTGCCGCGTCGCGGCCCAGCGTTTCGCGGACCTGCCCACGCAGCCGGTCGTGAAACTCCTTGACCAGACCATGGTCGCGCCAGCGGCGGAAGAACGCATACACCCGGTCCCATGGCGGGAAGTCCCCGGGCATCGCACGCCACTTGATTCCAGCCCGCAGCAAGACCTCCAGCTCCGCTTCCTGCTCGGCACTCAAGTACGAGCTGCCGCCCGGCCCCTGGACAACAGCGCGTCACTGCCGCCCTCCCGCCAGGCCCGGTGCCACAGGCTGACCGCCTGCCGACTCACCCCGAGCACCCCCGCGACCTTGCTCTGCCGCATCCCTTGTTCGAATAAGCCGGCCGCCTGCAAACGCCGCCGCTCCGCCTCATCCAGGCTCAGCTGCCTGCCAGTTCGAGTCCCCATACATTTGGTATGCCGCACATAGCCGACTCGTCAACCACGGCCTCAAAGATCAGTAGCCTGGAAGTCGACCCGTAGGTGGTGGGAATTATTGCTGTTTTCCATTCATCCAATTCATCAGCGTGATCGCCGCATCTCGGGGAGGAAGCGTTGACGTATCCACACGAATATGGCGAGCTGATTGTATGGACGTGGTGTAGCCGTTTCCCTGAAGGATTTCCTCCAGTCGCGTCCGGCTGTTGACCTTTCCGAATGCGAGGCGGTCGCGATTCTCTACCCTAGAGAGCAGGACTTCATTTTCCGCCGCGAGGTGGGCAAAGTAAGGCATAGCCCCATGCTTCCGGCAGAGTGACTTCAGCTTGTCAATATACCAGTTATCACTGCGTCCGCCATAGCAGAACGTGGTTGCTATATCTCTGGCATCATATTCGAACAGCAGCTCCATTGCGTGGAGGCGAAGTCGGCTCGCGAATCTCCTATGCACCTCGAAACTTCCGCCTGGCGAGAGCAGATCGACGGCCAAATTGTATGTTAAGTGGTTGTGCAGAAGGGCCGCGGGCAACAACTGGGCTAGTTCCTTTCCCACGGTTAGTTTACCTACGGCAGGCGGGCCATAAAGCAGAATCAGTCTTCGCGGGTTGTCCATCCTTCTCCATCACTGAGACGTGCGCGTTGTGCCCGGTTGATAGTAGGTGACATTGAGCGTATTGCGGGTCGCGATTCCGGCACCCGTCAAACGTGTCACCTCGTGCCAGGTATCGGCAAAATGTCCATCACGAACGATCACGGTGGCGTTCCCCACCTTTGGCGGTATCTTGTGATGAATCGTAGAGTGATCAAGAGGATCGAGGATGCGGAGTGACCCTCCCCAGTCCTCTTTCCATCTGGCGTTGAAATAGATGATCAGCCGAAAGCCCAAACGTAACGAGGCGTCGACATGCGGCAGATAGTGTGTATCCCGCCCTCCCCGAAAAGCGACGGCTTCCATCGGGTACTCTGATAGATCGGTTCCACAGAGTTCTGCCACGGCTGCCCGAAAATCCGTGGATGCAAGCTCCTCACACATCCCGCGCCAGGAGTCCGACAATGTTTTCGGGTCATCTACCCGACGGGACGCCAGTGGAACAATGGTACGCCGGTAGAAATATCCGCCATTGCGCTCGCGATAGTTGAACGCGTCAGTCGGGAACTCATGCGCCAGCGTATTCGCGATGGATTCGTTGCGCCATATTTCGACCAGTTGCCCCCATTTGAACGGCTGTTCATGTAGAGTCCCGCGTGCAATCTGCTGGAGTGCAAAATATCTGGATACCATACCATTTTTCCTTGCTGGCGCCGCCGAGTAGCCGAGGGGAATCGCACCCCTCGGCTCTCACAGAACCGTGCGTAACAGTCTCCCGTTACACGGCTCTTGCCACTCTGATCAACAAGCCAGTACGGCGTCCGTGGTCAGCCGCCAGTGCGCGAACATGCGCGGGTAACGCTGGGCGATCTCCACGAGTTTCGCGTGGGCCTTCCGCTTGGCCGCGAGTCGCTTGTACTTCTGGCGGATCCAGCGCACCAGGTAGGCGTTGATGCGCATGACGAGGGTGCGCAACTCCCAGGGCCTGAAGCGGCCGTAGTAGTTGAGCCAGCCCGCCACCACGGGATTGATCCTGCGGGCGAGCTCGTGGAAGGACAGATCCGAGCGGGTGTGCAGGCGCCAGGACCGCACCTCCCGTCCCATCTTCTTCAGAGCGTCCTTGCTGACTGCCGGATCGAACGAGAGGAACTGCACGCCGTGCCGGTTCCGGCTTCGCCTGGCGCGGAACGTGTATCCAAGGAACGTGAACGACGTGTGCTCGTAGGAGCGTTGGCGTCTCCCGTTCTGGCAGTACACGATCCGGGGCTTGGCCGGGTGCAGGTGCAGCCCGACCTCGGCCATCCTGTCCGTGAGCGCGGCCAGCACCTGGCGGGCTTCGCTCTCGGAGACGCAGTGCAGTACCGCATCGTCCGCATACCGTTCGAACCAGACGGCCGGGAACTCCCGCACCATCCAGGTGTCGAACGCGTAATGCAGGAACAGGTTCGCCAAAACAGGAGAAACCGGAGCCCCTTGGGGCGTCCCGCACTCCCGCTCCAGCAGGGAGCCGTCGGGCATGACGAGCGGAGCAGCAAGCCACCGCCGCACATACAACTTCACCCAAACGGCGTCAGTGTGCGCTTCCACCGCCTTGACCAGCAGGTCCCAGGGCACGCTGTCGAAGAACTTGGTGATGTCGAACTCCACCGCCCAGTCCCGCTTCCAGCAACGCTCCCGGCACTTCCCCACCGCGTCCAAAGCAGACCGTCCGGGCCGGTATCCGTAGCTGTCCGGATGGAAAATTGGCTCCACCCGTCGCATCAGATGCCGGGCCACTACGGTCTGAGCCACCCGGTCGGCGACAGCGGGAATGCCAAGCATTCTCGTGCCACCACCGTGAGGCTTCGGAATCGGAACTGCACGCACCGGAGACGGAAAGTATGAGCCCGACGACATCCGGTTCCAGACCTTATACAGGTTGTTCTTCAGGTCCTTCTCCAAGTCGGCGATGCTCTGCCCGTCCGCTCCTGGTGCACCCCTGTTCGCCCTGACTTCCTCCCACGCCTCCTTCACTTCCCACTTCGAGATATCAAACGGCTTGGCTTGTGACTTCAACTGGCCCATCGGACTCCTCCCGGACACCGTCCGGTTGATGCGATCAACTCAGTCACGAGTAGCCCGGCCCCTTCGCTCCGCCCCCATTACAGGGGCTTCATCACTACTATGGGCCGGTCCGCCGGCAGGCCCCGCATCGGTACTCAGCCCCTTGCAGTGTCCGCTGCTTGGGGCGCTCCCTCTCGCCCGCCACAACGACGGGCAGTGTCGGGGACTGCCTTCTCCTGTTCCATGCGAAAGCCGCAGACCGGACTCACGTCGCCTACATGCCGGACACCACCTGGCCAATAAACGGGCACCCGCCAGGCTCATCCCGGAGCCCAAACCATGCCCCGGTTTTGATGTCATCTGGTTGTCTTTCGACACATCAGCAGCGATTCACTTGCGTTCGTCTTCCCGATCCCCACCTGACGCCTCTTACGACGCCTTTTCCTCATCGCTCACCACGACGGTCTTCAGCCAACGCGGCATGAGGCGGTTTGGAGCCTCCCCCCGCAGGGCGGCTCCGAAGGGCCATAACCTTCATCTCTCGCACAGCACCATTTCCAGAAGCTGCCTACAATCGGCTCCCTTTCATGTTCAGGACACAAAGTCTGGGGCAATCAATCGCCGCCGTCGTCGGCTGCCCTGCCGGCATCCGTACCCGGCGGCCGCAGGAGGAGATCCTCTTGCCACGGCTGTCGCCCGGGATGAAGTGTCGGCGTACGAAGCAGGCCTGACCGCGCTGGGTGACCTGGCGAAGCCCGCACCCCGCAGAAGCCGGTGGCGCAACCCCGCAGTGCCCCGAGTGGTGCACCGATGAGTTGGTGACCGTTGAGCGAATGCTTCGTTCGTGCCTGCCGTTGCCCATGTGACTGAAGTGACGACGCGCTGAAACGAGTGGCACGCTGACCTACTGATCGGTTTGAACCAGCAGGGCACCGCCGCCGATGGGGCTGACGGTGTGGCCCAACTGGACCAGCAGGCCCGATACCGCAGCCTGCACAACCGCCTGCATGCCGTCACCGGAGGTGCCGCGTTGGTCCTTCGCCAGCGAGGTGAACGCGTCCGAGGTCGTCCACTTCACCAGTACTCCCGCCGGCACTTTCGCTACCTCAAGTCCCGGCCTGCCGTCGTTCGCCTCGTCGCCAACGAGGTGAAAGCCAGCCTGGATCAAGGCATGCCGGACCTGCTGGAGCAGGTTGGACGGCGCAGATGACACAGGCTCCGCCTCCCCCGATTCCGCGTGATCAAGCCTATCGGTTGGGGACTGACACCATGTGGACGCAGGGGTTGACGTCCTGGGCCGGGGTGCCGAGCAGGGGATCGGCGGGCAGCATGACGCGGACCGGCACAGCAGCCAGCGCGAAAGCGGAGTCGGAGGGCGGTATCACCCGCACCACCGTGGGTGCCGTCCTCGTGGCCCTGAACGCGCTGATGCCGTTGGCAGCCCGCTTCCGGGGGCTTGTCCGGTCGGCCGGGCGGTGCTGGCTGGGCAGGCCGGTGACCAGCCGTGGACGGGGCAAGCCGGGGCATGCCCGCGGTCGTGGTCGGGGCCGTGGCCGGGGTGCGACCACGGCCTGCCGGTCAGCGGTTGGTGTCGCACGGCATCGGCGTCACGGAGCGTCGGGCCCAGCTCCCGCGGCGCGGGCTCTGCCAACGACTGATCAAGGGATCAGCAACCGTGCTCCTCAGCCTGGGCGCCGTCATGCCGCCACCGACGCCCCGCCGCACAGCACCGGCCGCGGCTCCACACCCGCCATGGCGTGCGAACACGCCGGGCGGCACCCGCTCCCTTCGCCGGATCGTGGTACGGCATCCCGATTGGGCGGGTATGCGGGGGTACCCGGCGGGCATGAAGCTGCATCTCCCGGGGCGAAAAGAACATCACGACAGTGCCGAGGCTCCCGAGCGCGAGGCCCCGCCGCCCCAGGAGGTAGGCCCCGGGCCTGCGGTGGAGCGGCGCGCGCCGGATACGCCGACGCGGCTGCCGAAGACGGCGTGGGGGGCGGTGCTGAAGGGCAGCCTGCGGGAGTTCAAGGACGACGAGCTGGCCGACCGGGCCGCGGCACTGACGTACTACGGCCTGCTGTCCCTGTTCCCGGCGCTGCTGGTGCTGGTGTCGCTGCTCGGCCTGGCCGGCAAGTCGGCCACGGATACGGTGCTGAAGAACCTGCAGCAGTTCACCCCGGGCTCCGCCCGCACGATCATCACCGGGGCCGTCACCCAGCTGCAGAACAACGCCGGCCTCGGATCGGTCATCGCGATCGTCGGCATCGTCCTGGCCGTGTGGTCGGCATCCGGATACGTCGCCGCGTTCATCCG
The DNA here is from genome assembly GCF_040612015.1 of Streptomyces sp. NPDC006476. NCBI lineage: Bacteria > Bacillati > Actinomycetota > Actinomycetes > Kitasatosporales > Streptomycetaceae > Streptomyces > Streptomyces sp. NPDC006476. Next base: position 5,924 of record NZ_JBEXPK010000177.1, read on the forward strand.
CGCCGCCAACGCCGTCTACGACATGCCCGAAGGCCGCCCGGTGTGGAAGATCCTGCCCGTGCGGGTCGCACTGACGGCCGTCCTGCTGGTGCTCGCCGTGATCAGCGCCCTGATCGTGGTCTTCACCGGAGCTCTCGCCCGCAAGGCCGGCACGGCGCTCGGAGTGGGCGACACCGCCCTGACGGTGTGGTCGATCGCCAAATGGCCCGTGCTGGCGGTCCTCGTCACGGTCATGATCGCCCTGCTGTACTGGGCCACCCCCAACGCCCGGGTGAAGGGATTCAAGTGGATCACTCCGGGCAGCTTCCTGGCCCTGCTGATCTGGCTGCTCGCCTCCGCCGGCTTCGCCTTCTACGTCGCCAACTTCGCCTCCTA
>NZ_JBEXPK010000178.1:0-6090 GCF_040612015.1 Streptomyces sp. NPDC006476
GCCCGGTGCGCTTAGCGGTGCACGCCGGGTTCGGGAGGCGACCCGGAGAAACGGGCTGGTCGTAAGGCCAGTACCGCGCTCCGGGTCGACCTCACTTGGTTCGAGTGGAGGTGGAAGACCTGCACCAACCCGCTGTCGCAGCAGTGGTTGAAGCTGAGGGCAGCCTGATCCGGGTGATGCCGGGAAGGGTGGGAGCAGCCCTGACAACGCCGGGACGTGCCAGCGGATGAAGGCACGCGCGGCAGGGCGATGAGCGTCACAAGCTGGGCAGAGTTCCATCCATACGCCGGTGGACAGGGGGCCGTGCCAGTGCAACAGGAGGTCACCGCCGCAGCGTGAGCAGGGCCTGGTCGTCTCCTCGTCGTCCGGCCCGGGTGCTGGACGCTGGCGGGCGAGTTCATCGTCGCTGACGTTGTCGAGGCCGCCGTCGACGTTGCCGAAGCGGCTGAAAGAGCCGTCCGGGCGTACGAGGTAGCGCCAGGTGAAGGACATAAGAAGTCCCCCTTCTGGAGTGGAGCGTGACGCGAACGGCCACGATCTGCCCGATGCACGACCAACGTCAAGAGGCCAGCGCCTCACTGCATGGCCCGTCTCTCGACCACGGGCCGACCTGCCCAGGCCGTCACCTGGTTCCCGCTGTCGGGCGACCGTCACTGGGTTAACCGGCATCTGCCAGGATGGGGGCATGGCGGGAGAGACGAAGACACACGACGAACGGCTCCGGGATCTGGAGGCGTCGGCGTTCCGTACGGGGCGCACCTTGGCCGAGCATAGTGAGCAGCTCGGAGAGATCCGCGAGCAGCAGACCACCGCGTTCGGGAACATCGACTCACTCGCCAACGCCATCGGCGCTCCGGGAGGGCGCACGATCACGGAGCGGCTGGACGGCATCGAGCGGGTTCTGTTCGCTCTGGCCAGGGCCCAGGGCATCGACCCCGACGCTCTGACCTGAGCCAGACGCGTCTTCTCCGTCGCTCACCTGCTGGCCCGCTTGAGTGGCCTGTGGCCCCGGCACGCAACGTGTCGGGGGCACAGCCGTTGTGGGCCGGTCAGACGGGCGCTGGGCCGCGAGGGCGTCGGCATGGCCGCACGCAGAACTCGCTGACCTTCTGCCAGAGAGTGGGCGTCGTGCCCGGCGGCGGTGGTGAACCGGGCGGGCCTCCGGATGTCGTTTCGACAGCTCATGGATGCGGTCTTCGACATGCCCGACGGACTTTCCGCTGAGACCTGCAGAAGTCGCTGGGTGCCTGCGCATCCTCCGGCAGTTCGTCTGGTCCGGTTTGTCGGCGTCGGCTGAACTCGGACCCACTTTGGGCGGTTGAAATCTGACCCGGTTGGTGTCGGTGGGTGGTAGTTCAGTCGTTGTCGGATGTGTCGGCGGGGACGCGTCCGAGCTCGCGTCCCCGCATGCGGTAGGAGTCGCCCTTGAGGGAGTGGACCTCGGCGTGATGGACCAGGCGGTCGATCATGGCGGCGGCGACGGTGTCGTCGCCGAAGACCTCTCCCCAGCGAACTGGGGCTGGCACTTGTTCCTCATGGGGAGAGTGCCCTGCGACCTGGCTGTTTCAGGGGTCTGAGTGTCTCTTTGATTGTCTCGCTGACAGCGCGGTTTTGTAGGCGCTACCTTCATTCGTCAGGTGCGAGGAAGGTGTGCCGGATGGTGGAGTCGAGTCTGCGGGTGATCGAGGGCCGGACGGTGCCCGAGGCGCCCGTTGCCTGGGATCCGTGGGAGTTCCAGGCCCTGTGTGTGGAGGCGTTCGTGGCCTCCTGGCGGGCCCGGGGGTTCAGCCCGGTGACAGTCGACAACGACATCGGCCTGCTGGAGCGGACGTTGAAAGCCCTGGGACGACCGGCGTGGGATGTCACGCCCGAGGCCATCGACCGCGTGGTCGGCGGCCTGGCCGTGGATGGGCGGGCGCCCTCCACCCGCCGCGGATACGTCCAGATCCTCAAGGGATTCCACCGGTTCCTGCAGGCCCGCAAAGTCATCGAGATCGAGGCCGCGTTCGGGGTCCGGCTGGTCTGCCCGGTGGACGAGTTCAACGCCTCGCGGCATGTCTGGGACTGCTCAGTGAGACGGAGCGGAAGAACGGCTGGACCCTGGCGGAGGCTGCCGGGGACGACGGTCCTCAGGGCATGCAGCGGCTGTTGAACCACTACCTGTGGGACGTGGACGCCGTGCGTGATGGCGTCGGCGACGTAGTGGTGGAGCACCTCGGCGACTCCGAGCGGGGGATCCTTATTCTCGATGAGACGGGATTCCTCAAGAGCGTCCGCCAGTAGGTCTACCGATGATCGCTCTGGTGCTGGTGTTCTGTTCCGTTGGTGTCGGGGCGGCGTGTTCCGGTTTGCCGCTACGCTCAGTGCCGGTGGATGGCCGGTGAAAGAGGGTTTGGGGAACTGGGTTGGGCAAGCGCAACCAGGAGCGTCGGCGAGTTAAGAAGAAGCAGCGGGATGCTAAGCGGCGGAGCGGGGTGGGGCAGGGGGCGGCTTTCGGGTTCGCTTCCTGCGAGTGTGGTGATCCGTTCTGCCCGGGTAGTGGTGGGTCCGTTCCCCCGCCGCGTGGTCCGCGGACGATCGTGGATCTCCTGGATGAGGCGATGGCACGGTTGTGTGCGGTGCCCGCTGGGGACGCCGGGCGTCGCGAGGCGGCGCTTGAGTGGGCTGCTGCGCTGTTCACACGGCGCGGCGTTGGCCGGGCGGTGCTCCAGGTGGGTGGGGCGGTGGTTCATGATCTGTGGCACCGTGGCTGGCAGCCGGTTGACGTGGTGCGTGTCGCGCGCCGGGAGCTGGCTGCGCGGCATGCGCGGATCGCGGCCGATCTGGTCGCCGCCGAGCACCGCGAGTATCCGGCGGCGCGGTTGCCCAGGCGCTGGGCCGAGCAGCTCGCGGAGGCGTCGGCCACGGTGTGGTGGGGCGAGGACGATGCCTATGTCGAGGGCGTGGCCGCGCGGGAGAAGTGCGAGCCGACGGTGCTGGGACGGGCGGTCGCGGAGTTGCTCGAACTGCTGAGCCAGCTTCCCGAGGTGCCGCGGCTGATGCCGGTGCCCTGTGAGACGGGCGGCGCCGGGATGGCCGAGGCCGGCGGAGTGGATTCGTCGCTGCTGGGCAAGATCCGGGCGCTGCTGGTGAAGGCCGAGTCGACCTCGTTTCCCGAGGAGGCGGAAGCGTTGACGGCCAAGGCGCAGCAGTTGATGTCCCAGCACAGCCTTGATACGGCGCTGCTGGCGGCGGAGCGGGGCGAGCGGCAGGTGCCCGGCGGGGTGCGGGTGGCGGTGGATGCGCCGTACGAAGGGCCGAAGGCGGTGCTGCTGCAGGCGGTGGCCGAGGCGAACCGCTGTCGCATGGTGTGGTCGAAGAACCTGAGATTCTCCACGGTGGTCGGTTTCGCCTCGGACGTGGAGGCGGTCGAGCTGCTGTTTACCTCGCTGTTGGTCCAGGCGCAGGCGGCGCTGCAGGCGGCGGGCGCGCGTAAGCGCCGGGACGGGAGCTCCCGCACACGGTCCTTTAGGCAGTCGTTCCTGGTGGCCTATGCCACCAGGATCGAGGAGCGGCTCGGGCGAGTCGCCGAGCAGACGGTGAAGGCGGCTGGAAAGGCCGGCCGCACGGCGGCCCTGCTTCCGGTGCTGGCCTCGCGGGCCGAAGCCGTTGACGATCAGGTGGACGAGCTCTTCGGTGAGCTGTCGTACAGTCACGGTTCGGCATACGCCAACGACCGTGAGGGGTGGGCTCACGGCACGGCCGCCGCTGACCGGGCCGAACTGCACACCAGGGTCGGCGCGTTGCGCTGAACCGCCCGGGCGCGGTGCTGTGACATCCGCGTGTTCGGGGAGGGTTCGTGCCTGTCGTTCCGGCCTGCGTCCTGGAGCCGCTGCGTGAGGAGTTCCTCGCGCTGCAACCGTGAGCGCTGCCGGGCGGCCGGCATCGGTGATGAGGTCGCATTCACCACGAAACCCGACCTGGGCTTGCGCATGCTGAAGCGTGTCGTGGAGTCCGGAATCCCGTTCGGGTGGGTCACCGCAGACGAAGTTTATGGGCAGACAAGCCGGATTCGGGTCTGGCTGGAAGAACATGACATCCCTCACGTAGTTGCGGTGCCGAAATCGCAGATGGTCATGACCATGGAGTTTTTCGGCCAGGCCCGCGCGCATAAGCTGATCGGTGAGCTCCCCGACGATGCGTGGACACGCGTGAGCTGCGGCGACGGCGCTCACGGTCCACGCGACTACGACTGGGCCGCAGCAGCGATCCGGCCCTGGCGGCGGGAGGGCTGGGACCACTGGCTGATGGCACGACGCAGCCTCACCGACCCTACGGATATCGCCTACTACATCTGCTTCTGCCCGGCCGGGACTCCATTGGAAAAACTCGCGCAAATCGCGGGATCGCGGTGGATGGTCGAGGAATGATTCCAAACCTCGAAGAATGAGACCGGACTTGACCACTATCAGGTCCGCGGCTACACCGCATGGTATCGGCACATAACCCTCTCCATGGTCGCCCTCGCCTTCCTCGCCATCCTGCGACTGGAGGCAAAAAGGGTTCTTCGCTCCGATGTGTGGGTCGGTTCGTGGCGTGATATGACGAACGCCGCACCCTTCGTAGGTTTCTGAGAGAGATGATCAAGAAGCTACGAATCGGGGTGCGGCGTGTCGTCTGCGAACGTACTGACCCGGGCGGCCGGGGTTGAGAGGACGGTGGTCGAGGGGGTCTATGTTCACCCGGTTGATCCGGTGAAGGTGGTCTCGGTGCGACCGGACCGGCGGTGGGAGAGGCGGCCGCGGTGCGGGATCTGCCATCAGCGTGCGCCGCTGTACGACCGGGGCCGCCGCCGGCGCTGGAGGTCCCTGAACGACGGGCTGCTGCGGGTGTACTTCGAGGCCGAGCTGCCCGGGGTGACCTGCCCGGACCACGGGGTGGTGATAGCGGCCGTGCCCTGGGCCCGGCACGGCGCCGGACACACCATCACCTTCGACGAGACGGTGGCCTGGTTCGCGCCGGGCGCGTCGAAGAAGCTGGTCTCGGTGTTCCTGCGGATCAACTGGCACACCGTCGGCTCGATCCTGACCCGGGTGATGGCCGAGCGCGACGGCCAGGACGGCGACCGGCTCGCCGGGATCACCCGGATCGGCATCGACGAGGTGTCCTTCGCCAAAGGGCAGAAGTACCTGACCGTGGTCGTGGACCACGACAGCGGGCGGCTGCTGTACGTGGTCGAGGGACGCTCGAAGACCACCCTGCGCCGCTTCTTCGACCTGCTGGGCACCGAGCGCTCCCACGCGCTCACCCATGTCTCCGCGGACGGCGCCGAGTGGATCGCCGCCGTGGTCGCCGAGCGTGCTTCGAACGCCAAGCTGTGCCTGGACCCCTTCCACGTCGTCAAGTGGGCCGGCGACGCCCTGGACACGGTGCGCCGCCAAGTCTGGAACACCGCCCGCCGCTCCGGCATGAAAGCTGTCGCGGCCCAGTTGAAGGACTGCCGCTACGCGTTGTGGAAGAAGCCGGAGGACCTCACCGAACGGCAGCGGGCGAAGCTGTCACTGATCCAGGCCACCAACAAGCCGCTGTACCGGGCCTACCTGCTCAAGGAGCAGCTGCGGAAGGTGTTCGCACCCGGCGGCGCGGAGCGGGTACATCTGCTGGACGCATGGCTGGCCTGGGCCTCCCGCAGCAAGCTGCCATCCTTCGTCAAGCTCGCCCGCACCATCCGCGCCTACCGCACCGACATCGCCAACGCACTGACGTACCGGGTGACCAACGCCCGAGTGGAGTCCATGAACGCGAAGATCCGGCTGCTCATCCGGCGGGCCTACGGTTTCCGCAGCGTCGAGGCCCTCCGCGCCATGATCCTCCTCTGCCTCGCCGGCTACACCCGCCCCCTCCCCGGACGCACCTGATCCCCCTACCCGAACCCACAGAAGGGAGCGAAGAGCCCAAAAAAGGGGATCCCGAAACCGACGGCACTCAATCCCTCGTACCCGTGACCATGAACGAGGCTCGGCGGCTCTTCAACCGAATCTCCTCTCCCATCCGCCACGCCATCCAACATGCACTCGACTGGTCCCTATGGCGAAGAAGAAGCCAAGCCCG
>NZ_JBEXPK010000179.1:0-6011 GCF_040612015.1 Streptomyces sp. NPDC006476
GCGGCGGTGCGCGAGGTGGGCGAGGAGACCGGGATCAAGGCAAGCGATCTGTGCCTCACCCCGCAGCTTCTCGGAATCCCGATCGACATTGACTTTCACGACATCGAGGATCCTGCTGGCCAAATGTGAGGTCACGCGGCGTGAGGTCGAGTCGGGCGAGGTGGCTGGTGCGGGTGTGGTCGAGGGGCTGGCCGTTCCACCAGGCGTCGAGGCGGATCAGGTTGAGGGCGACGGCGGAGTAGACGTGCTCGAGGTGGGTCCTTCCGAGGCCGCGGTAGCGGGCCCGGCGGTTGCCGGTGACTGCCATGGCCTGGCGGATGGTGCCCTCGACGCCGGCCCGCAGGGCGTACTTCGCCTGCCATGTCTCGTCTTGCTGGGCGGTGTGGTTGGCGTGGATGAGTTCTTGCAGCGGCCGTGGCCGCAGGGTGAGTTGGCGGCCCCAGCGGGTGGCGTTGGTACATGCGGCTCTGACCGGGCAGGGGCTGCAGTCGGCCTGGTCGAAGCGGACCACGATCACGTCGCGGCCCTTCTGCTTGGCCGGGCTCCAGAACCGGCTGGTGGCGCCCTGGGGGCAGGTGGCCCGGCGGGCGTCCCAGTCGATGGCGAAGGCTTCGCGCTGGTAGCCGAGATTCTCCCGGTACTGGCGCGAGGTGCCGGTCAGCAGTGGGGCGACCAGGCTGATGCCGTAGGTGTCCTGGGCCCCGATGATGAGTTCGATGCTCGCGTAGCCGGAGTCCAGGTAGTGCTCGCCGGGCAGCAGGCCCCGGCCGGCGAGGGCCTGATGGACGGGTTCAACGAGTTTCACGTCGGGCACGGTCGCGTCAGTGGTCGCGACATGGGTGATCACGTTCGGGACGGGTGGACGCGCCCGACGGCCCTGTCGTGGAGCCTCGTCCTCGGGCCGGGGCGGCTGGCAGACCTCACTGATGTGCAGTTTGTACCCGGTCCAGCGCAGATCTTCCTTGCCGCCGTAGCGGGCATCGAGATCGTAGGGCGAGGTCAGGCGCAAACTGCCGGGCGGGAGACCGTCTTTGTCCGCCTCCCGCCGCTTGACCACCTCCGCTCCGCTGCTGCCGGTGGTGATCAGATAGTTCTGCTACGGCAGCTGTAGATAGCCGAAGGCTACGCGGATTGTGTCTCCGCAGTCATGACGCCGTGGTCGCCGGACACGACCTCACACCCTCCCATCAAGATCGAGAGATTATATTTCGGCGGCTCCCTCGGCGGTGATCAGTAACTGCGGTTGCTGTAAATCAGTCTTGTGGTTGCAACGCTGCTGAGGGGGCCTGTGAGGTTGGTCCGGGTCAGATGCCTCTATCGTCAGCGGTCGCACGCCTTCGATAGTGCCTGGTGTTTCCGGCGCTTGCACGGTTCTCAACGAAGGGTGCTGACGGCGAAGATGCTCACTTCCCGACCTAACGTATCGAGAAGATCATCGCGGGTCTCGTGGTGACAGGCGTCGCCGGACTCGGCGTCGCGGCATCCAGGAACACATCGAGGCTTACTCCCGAAGAAATCGCAGCCAGCAACATACGTGACCTTCGACGGCAGCGGTGTTCATGCCGCGGGTAAGCAAGGACGCTGATTCCTCGTTCATGGCCGCCACCTGGCTGCGCCGCCTTCAGCTTCCGTGCCGTGGCTGTGGTGGTCATGTACGGCCGCCGTACCGTCGGCGCACGAACTTCGGAGAAGAGCTGATGGGAGATCAGAACATGTCCGCGTCCCGAGGGTTGTCAAAGGGAACGCCTCGGGGCCCGCTGGAAGCGTTTCAGATGGCCGCCGAAAACCGGTGGTTTCACTACTGACTGTGGAGTGAATCATGGCTAATCGACTGGGTTCTGGCAAGCAGCGATCACGGCGGCGGTCTAAGGGGCGCGTCGCTATCGCTATCGGTGGTACTGCCGCCGCAGCCGGGCTGGCGTTGTTCGGTATCTCGCAGGCGAACGCGGCCGGGGTGGACAAGGAGATCAAGGTGTTGGCCAACACGGAGCACAAGTCATTCGACGTGGTCGTGCAGGGCAAATCGCCCCAGTGCGTCAACAATCCCAATCCCGGCTCGGCGGATCCGGTGGACCTCGGGATCAAGGCGAGTCCCGGGGATACAGTGACGGTGTTTGCGAAACTCTTGGACTGCAGTTTCAGCGTTCCCAGCCGTGACACGCAGGACACTGTGACGGTGCCCGACAACGACAGCCTCGACGTCGTCCTTGACGTGAGGTGAGTTGACCGCACGGGGATTCCAGGCGGGGCTCCGACGCAGGGGCTTGATCAAGTTCCATAGGTGTCCGGATCGTTGGTGATGCCCAGGATGGGGAGTGCTCGTTGGGGCTCGCGCGGATCGCCCGGGTGGTCTTGGCTATGTTGTCGGCTCCGAGGATCTTCAGGGTTACGGCAGCTGTAGATAGCTGCTGGCGTGCTGTCTGATCATGGTGTGGTGTCGGCGTATGCGTGCCGTCGGCGGTGGCAGAGGCGGGCGCGGTGTTGGTGGCGGCGGCGCCAGGTGGACCACCACAGCAGGTAGTCGCGGTCTCTTCGGGGCGGAGGAAGGATCAAGGCCCGTAGCAGGCGGAGAAGTTCGTGGCTGCTGAGGGGGACGAGGTCGGCCTCGGCGGGGTCGTTCCGGTCGGTCTGTGCGGTGCGTTCGAGAGCGGCGGTGACGGCCAGGAAGGCGTAGGCGACCAGGGCGATCACACTCCAGCGGTGCCAGGAGTTCCAGCAGGTGACCTGGCCTTTGTCGAGGTGGCAGATCTCCACTTCGCCGACATGATGCGCGACCTGCGCGGCGCTCAACTGCCCGCCTGGATGGACCGTGTCACGCAGGACGACCTTCCCGCGCTGCACTCCCTGGTCAACGGCCTGCGACGCGACCTCGACGCCGTCACCGCCGCACTGAGCAGCCCGTGGAGTTCCGGTCAGGTCGAGGGACAGGTCACCCGCGTCAAGCTCCTCAAGCGGATGGGGTTCGGCCGAGCCAACCTCGATCTGCTCCGCAGACGCGTACTGCACAGTCGTTGATCACTCAGCGTCACAAGATCTCCGACAGAGCCGAATTACGCGGTCGTCGACAGCAACTGGCGGGCCACATAGGCGCGTTCACGAAAGCTCGCCTTACCGTCTGCTTGAGGTTCGCTTAAGGAACACTGCGCAATCATGAATCCGCTCAGGTCTCCCGACGTCTGGGTGCGGGATCCGGCCGGGTGCGTTGCATTCCATTCGGTCGTAGTCGGGCAAGGAATGAGGGCCGACGGACCGGCTGCGTAGTCATGTCGGCTGACATCGCTGAGCACTCGCCGCCGTCCGCCGTCCCTCATCCACAATCACTCGGGGACGATACATCGGATGATTGACCCTTCCCCGTTCCTAGTTCCCTCCCCACACACAACGAGGAGAAGCGATGCGCGCAGGCCATATCCGCACCGCCGTCCCGCTGCTCGCCACGACGGCCCTGATTTCCTGGGCCGCCGGTACGGGAACAGCCACCGCCCAGCAGACCAGCGCCGCCGCGGCCGGCCCGACGAGCGGACTGACCGAGTACTCCGACGCGTACAGCGTCCAGCGCCCTTACGATTTGCCGCAGTCCGACCGTTTCTCCATGACGAGCGGCCCCACGTACAACGCCCGGATCCTCAAGGGGGACAAGCCTTTCAAGAAGGACTCCGACACCGGACCGCGCACCGAGATGCGGTGGCACGCCACCTGGTCCGGCACCGAGCACCAGTGGTCCGCCGACGTGAAAATCGACTCGAGCACCGAAGGCGCCTGCATCATGCAGGTCAAGGGCTCCACCGGCGGCGAGGCCATCTACGTCAACGTCCACGGCAACGGCAACCTCTACAATAGCGTGAACAACACACCGATCGCGACCGGCATGTGGGGCAAGTGGTTCCACATGAACGCCGACTTCGACCCGGCTACCGGCACCGTCCGCTTGTGGATCGACAGCAAGTTGGTCCTGACCACGCACTACTCGGCGCCGACAAGCAAGATCTGGTACTTCAAGAACGGCGTCTACAACACCACGGGGCCCGAGGCCGAAGCGCACTTCAAGAACATCACCTTCTGGGAGAAATAGCCGCGCCGAAGACCATGGCTGGCCCCACCCGCGGACTCTCGGCGTACAGGGACCGCCCCGGCCGCGCCCACGTAGCCGTCGTCCACCGCCTCGGCAGCGCGGACAAGCTCGTGTCCTACCTTGGCTTGAACCCGCGGGTGCGCCAGTCCGGTGGGACACCCGCCCACCACGGCCGGATCACGAAGGCCGGCTGTGGCAAGGCCCGCGGGATGCCGGTACAGGCCAGCTCTCCAAGCTGGTCAACTCCCTCACGGGCGTCCCCGCCCGCCTGCTGCGCAAGGACTACGACAGCCACGTACGCCGGTACCTGTGGGGCGGGCACTTCTGGTCCGGCTCCTACTTCGCCGGAAGCTGCGGCGGCGCGCCCCTGACCGTCGTACAGCAGTCCATCGAGCGGCAAAAACGCCCCGCGGGCTGAGGCAAACAGTACTGGTCCGCGCTTCAGCGCGGGTCACACCCATTGTGAGATCGCCTTCACCATCCGGCCCGAAGGCCGGAGCACTGGCCAAGATCAAAGGTAGAGACGACGCCCGGAGCCCCTGTTCACCTCTCTGAGCCGGCATCCAAGGAACCGCCCCCCGTACGCGGGTGTGACGTATGCGGCGCACTGCTGAGGCAATGGCGCCAGGGAAGAGACCCGCAAAGCCCCGCCTACGACCTGTCGCAGGCTACGGGTCTCTCCGTCGAGATCTCGCGGCACCCGCACAACTGGAAGAAGAAGGGGCCGAAATGATACCTGACCCTTTCCCTGAGATCCGGACTCGTGTTGAGCTTGACGCCCTGCCGCCGGGGACCTTCGTCGAGTGCGTGGCGTGCGTTGACCACGATTACGTCATCGCCGACGTTGACCCGCACGAGTGGATAACGTTGTCATCAAAAGCTCCGCCTGAGCCACGTGCGCTACCGAAGGGTGTCGATGTCCAACTTCCGGGTTGTCCCTGTCGGCATCGTCAGGTCGACGTCATGAACGCCGACGAGGAGGACGAGGTCTGCGGGGCCGTGGCCACCCTCCCCGTGTTCGGCCGGGCTCCTGTAGACGGCCTGGCCGGCGCCACGGTGACGTGTGACGAGGAGCCTCACGAGGGGGGCGTGCACTCAGGTCAGATAGTCGTCGACGGCGACTACCACGGCGTGTACTACTGGGGCCCTGCCTACGTCCCCGAGATGCTTTTCCCCACCCCCTGAGCCCGCTTGCTGACGCCCTCGTGGCGTCGGCTCGCGGTGGGCGCGGCAGGGGTCGGCGTGCCGGTGAGGTCGGCCCACGCGGTCCCTGGGGTCCCGAACGTCTCGTCCCTCGACGTGCTCGAAATACCCCGTCCTGACCAAGCCCCGGACATAAATCGCGCACCGCCCAACGTCCCCAGCCGCCCGCATGCACAAAGCCGCGTACCAACCAACATCCCCAGTTGCGTACGCAGTTGTGCACGAAGTCGCGTACCGACTGTCCACTGAGGACGACCTGCGGTCAGCGGTTGCCCGTCCAGACGATCTGGTCGGCGAAGCCGCCCCGCTCACCCGCCTTAGCCGCACGGATCTTCTCCAGCTGATCCGCGTCACCCCCCAGGTCCGCGGCGAGCGCGCGCACGACCTCCAGCACGTCCGCGAGTTCCTCCGGCGCCGAGTCCTCATCCGCCTCAAGAAGCTCGGCAACCTCCTCGCCGAGCTTGTCCCGCAGCCGGCCGCGGTATTCTTCCCGGCCCGCGGTGTAGGTGACCGGCTCGGCCCCCTCCTCCCGGATGATCTGCGGAATCCGGTCCCGCACCAACTTGCCGTGACTGCTGTAGGGCTCCCCCCGTGCTCTCCCGCACCTGTCTCCTGGAAGGCGGTCGCCGAACGCCGCGGGAGTGTAAATCTAACCTCGCGCTTTCGCGAGTGGGGCCGTCCGAGTCTTGATCAAAAAAGTGGAGAGTGCTGCTGACCTGCAACGATGGGACTTGTC
>NZ_JBEXPK010000180.1:0-5771 GCF_040612015.1 Streptomyces sp. NPDC006476
ACGATCTCGCCGTTGCCGCCCCGGGGCAACGCCACCGTCCCGCCGTAGGCGAGCGGCTGCGCGTACTCCCCGACCACCAGCCGGACCTCCGAGGAGGGATCCGGCGCTCAGCATGGCCTGCAGCTCCTCGGGGAGTTCGAGCAGGACCAGCTGGTTCGTCACCCACGAGCGGTCCTTGCCGAGGTGTTCTGCCGCGCGGGACCGGGCGCCGCGTTCCGAGGTCTCCGCGCATACGGTCACCAGCTCCTGCACGCCACGAGCTCGCTCGATGACGTCGAAGTCCTCCCGGTCGAGGTTCTCCTTGAGGAGGTGGTTTATGAACGCTTCGCGGCTGGACGCGAGGTCGTCGCGGACAACGAAGTCGAGAGCGTCCAAGCCGACGTGGACCGCACTTGGCCGCGTCGCCGATCCGATCGTCGTGGTCCGGCCACAAGGTGAGGTATGCGGCCCTGGTCACGGCCACGCACGCGGCAAGCTGGACTTGCCGCAGCTCTTCACCGAAACGGGTCTTCTCCTCATCGGTACCGAAGTTGCGGCGTGGGTTGAGGGGAGTGGGGGATACCTCGTCCAGCCGCAGTCTGACCAGCTCGTAGGCGGGGACGTCTCCTTGGGTGACGGCCTTGGCCCGACCGCGGGCACTGCGGCCGCGCCGCGCCTCGCTGAAAGAAGTGCCGGTTCCCAGCCGGTCGGCGGCGCTCATCCGCTGATCCTCCGTGCGATGGTGCGCATTGTTTCCGATTGATCGCAGTAGGGGGCGTGGGCGAGAAGGGGGGCCTTCAGCGCCTCGCGCTGATCCTTCAGTTCCGGCACGACAGCCAGAACGGGCGGATCTCCGATCTTCTGCCACTCCTCCAGGGACGAGGTGGCGACGAACCCCTTGCGGCTGTCGTACATGTTGACGACGAACCCCAGTTGGGCGATGTCGACGTCCATTTCCTCTGTGAGGTCTCCGATCTGCTCTTCGAGCATGTCGTAGCCGTCAGCTGGCGAGTCCTCGGACAGCACGGGGATCACGATGCCGGACTGGCCGGCCTCTTCACCTTCGCGTGTGCGGCAGTAGTAGATGGCCGTGTCCATGCTGTAGCCGAGGCTCGGAGGACAATCCACGACGATGAAGTCGAATTCGGACTCCAGGGGCTCCAGAGCCTTCTCCAGAGCGGTCTCCTTGATCCGCACGAAACGGCTTGTGGCCAGCTTGGCGTCCAGCAAGAAGGCGTCCTTGCAGGCCGGCAGCAGCCACAGGTGGTCTTCGAAGTCGCCGCCCTTTATCGGGACAAGCAGGTCCGCGAGGCCGTTCTCACCCTTCACCTCGCCCAGCATGTGCTTGGCGAGGCTGGGCTCATCGATGGCGATGAGTGGGTGCCCGAGCTGCTTGGTCAAGTGCCCTTGGGGGTCGAAGTCGATGAGCAGAGTGCGGTGGCCCGACTCCGCCAAGGCCTGCGCAACGCCGGCGGACACTGAGGTCTTGCCGACGCCGCCCTTCTGGTTGCCGAAGATGATGCGCCGCGCGCCGGTCGCTCGTTGCTGCTTGGGTCGTGGGGACGGGTGCTCGTCCAGCCACAGGCGGATCGATTGGGCGATGCCCTGGTTGTAGGAGATGCCGCGGGCCTTGCAGTCGTCTTTGAGTTTGTCGTACAGGCCAGCTGGCAGATAGGTGGCGAAGGACGTGCCGCCGGCGGTGTCAACCGGTGCTCCAGGACTGGTCTTTCGTCAGGCTTCGACGCCCTGGGTCACGGCGTCCTGGATGTCGGTGTCGACTTCGGCTGCGCGGACCTTGAGCTCCTTCCGGAGCTCAGAAGGCAGTTTGGAGATACTACCTTTTCCCGATCAATCGGGTCGTATGGGGCGGTGATGGCGCTACCTTACTTACCTCGGGCGGCCCTTGGGCAGCAAGGGGCCCACTGGTGTCGCTTGTTGTCCGCGGACAACAAGCAAACCGGATCCCCTGAAGCGGTGCCCTTGTGTCTGCACGGTGGAGGACTATCGGTGGCGGCGCCAATCGACCACCCCGAAGGAGCCGCTCCCACATGGGCGAGCAGATCCCCACCGATCGCGACCGGGCGATCTACCACCGCACCGGCCACTACATGGCAGACGTCGCCGAACTCCTTCAGCGCGACGGCTACCCGGTGACCTCCGTCAGCTCGTGCCGGCCGGAGGAACTGGGTGACTCCGAGGCTGATGGCGGCGGGTACGTCGACTTCGGCCTTGAGACCCTCGCTCAAGTCAACGGGGCACCGAAGGACGCACTGGACTTCCACTTCGAATGGGACACCAGCAGCGGCTGGGCTCTCGTCATCGAAGTCCGCGGCGCCAAACCGGTCACCCGCTGGATGGGAGCCGGCCTCACGCCCGCACCCGAGAAGGTCGCCGGCTTCTTCCTCACCGGCCTTTTGGACTTCCGCAACGCTGGCAGTGAGGACCGCCCCTACTACCGCCAACCTGGCGACGACCTCGACGGCCTGGCCGAACGGCTCGCTCCGTTCCACAAGAAGGGCTCGTTCGACAAACGCTTCCGCCACACCCGGAACGCCATCGCGGAGCGCTTGGCCCTCAACGCCGTACTCCCCGACGGCAAGGACGCGATCCTCTCCGTTCCAGTACGCGCCGGAGAGCTTGCTGCCCTCGAGCATCTGGTCCACTTCGTCGGCATGAATGCTGACCTCCGGGAAGTAGCCGTACTGCTCATCGCAGACCTCAAGGCTCGCGCTGTCCCTACAGCCGACGAGAACCACGCCCAGGTCGTCACGGCTCACAGCGCCGGAATGGAGCAGGCGAAGCAGGTGCGGCTCCGAAGGAAGGGTGGCTGACCATCGCTTAGCAGTATTCGCACGACGACGTCGGGTGTCCTCAGGCGTCGCGTCCTCCCCGCCGACGCGGGGGTGATCCGACAACGCTGACCTTCCCAATAACGGCTGGGTGTCCTTCCCGCCGACGCGGCGGTGCCTGATGGGCGAGTGGCGCACCCGGGCGATCAACCGGATGCGTCCCCAGATGCTCGAGTACTTCCCGGCCCTGGAACGCGCCTTCGACTACAGCGCCTCCAAAGCGTCGCTGGTGCTGCTGACGGGCTATCAGACTCCGGCCGGTCTGCGCCGGATCGGACCGAATTGCCTGGCGGCCTGGCTCAAGAACCGGAAGGTCCGCAACGCCGTCGCCGTTGCGGCCACCGCAATCGAGGCGGCCGAGGCCTAGCACACTGCCGTCCCCGGCGAGAAGCTCGCCGCCGCCCTGGTGGCCAGGCTCGCGAGGGAGGTGATGGCCTTCGACGAAGAGATCGCAGAGACGGACAAGCTCATCGAAGGTCGGTTTCGCGAGCACCAGCACGCCGACGTGATCCTCAGCATGCCCGGGATGATCGGTCCCGTGCTCGGCGCGGAGTTCATCGCCGTCACCGGCGGCGACATGAACACGTTCGGGACCGCGGACCGCCTGGCCGGCGTCGCGGGGCTGGCGCCGGTGCCCCGTGATTCGGGCCGTATCAGTGGCAACCTGCACCGGCCGCGCCGCTACAGTCGCCGCCTGCTACGCGTCTTCTACCTGTCCGCCCAGGCCGCCGCCCAGCTGCCCCGTCTCCAAGACGTTCTACGAGCGCAAGCGCAGCGAGGGCAAGGGCATCAACCGCTACCTCGGCGAGGACGGCGCTGATGCGGCCGCTCCGGCAGCTGGCGGCAGCCTGGAAGTGACCGACTCGCGCCCGCTGGGAGCGGTCTGGCTTCTTCAGGGCCCGTGGTGGCAGTTGGAGATCGACCAGGCGCTGAAGAAGATCCTCGGCGCGCGCCGGTTCCGCACCGACGTCGAGCGGGTGCTGTTCGCGCTGGTCGACAACCGTGCCACCGCACCGGCCTCCAAGCAGCGTCCTGGCGCCCGAAATGACGGTTTCCGTAGGCGGTGACAACAGGTTGAAATGGTCTGAACGGCCACCGGCTGGGAGTGCGGGCGGGTCGTATGACTCTGTTGGGTCAGGGAGCCCAAGGGGGATCATGGAGGAACCACAGCGTGCGGCGGAACGTGCGCGAGCACCCGATGGGGAAGTCTTGTGGTGCTGTGGTGCGCATACGGCCCGGGGCGTCCGACACCCCGGGCCGTATGCCTAACCCGGCTTGCGCATCGGGCAAGCCTCCATGTCAGCGGCCATTTCGTTCTCCCCGTAGGGGCGGAGGCCGACCGCGTGCGTGCCGAGTGCGCGCTGATGGAACATCCCACCTTGGAACGGTGGTTGAGGACGTCGAAGACCGGGCGGCCGACTATCGACTGCGCCAGGGTAGTGGGTAGGGTAGTGGGTGGTGTCGGGGTTGGTGAGGGTGAGGCGCGCGGCCGGGCCGGATGATGAGGAACTGGCTGAGGTATCCGAAGACAGTCAGGCCTTGCCCGAAGGTGGTTGACGGCCGGATGTGGAGCGGGGGCTGATGCCGTGGTCCGGCTCAGCCCCCGCTGCGCATGGCGGTTACCGGGCGAGGGCGGTGATGAGGGCGGCGGTGGTGGTGCCGCCGCCCAGCAGGGCTGCCAGGATGGTGGGGGAGAGGTAGAGCTTGAGTTCGAAGTGGCGTCCGACGCGTACGTGGACTGCGTGGCGGCTGTCGTTGTCGGAGTCCTGAGCGGGCGGGTCGGCAGGCGGCGTGGCGGGCAGGGCGGTCGACACGGATGGTCTCCTGTGGTGTTGGCCCGGCGGTGCTGGGGCACCGCACGGGTGTCTGGCGAGTGGCAGACCCAGCGGTCGGCGGGCTCCGGCCAGAAGGCCACCGTGCTGGGAGCGTCAGAATGCACGGCCTGTGGGGTGTGGGCAACTTCGCTGTGTCTGCGTAGCGTTGGTCCCGGGAACCGGGGGATTGGGGCCTGCGTTTATAGTGCCGAGACACCCCGCTCAAGGCCGGGCAAATCGGTTCACTGCTGGGCTAATCGCCGGTTGATGGTGCGACGGAACGTCAACACCGACCGTGGTCGCAGGGTCTCGAATGAGTGACGCTGGGCAATGAGCCGCGCACGGTTCGTGTAGCGGAGATCACTTCCCGCCGGGAGAGGGGATCGGCCGCCGCCCCCTCCTTCTCTGGCCGGAGCGGGGAGCGGCGGCTCTCGCCAGACATGGCAGCCACGCCTGTGATCCCCCTGCCCACCGAACGGACCGCGAGCGAGTCACGGGCGCCAAGGCAGGCAGGGATGTTCGAGGATATTGCCCATCGGTTGATCATCATTCGGAGAAGCAGAGAAATTCGCTCTCGACCAGCGGAAGGCCTGGACACCAGTGCCCGCAACCCGATATATGCCAGACCGATGTGACGCCCAGGAGAGCAACTCCCAACGCATGCCCAACTCACTCAGCGCGGCACGCCGTTCGGGGCCTCAGTTTGGTGGCCCTGCGGCGGGTGTTGTCGAGCCATGCGCCCAGCTTCACGACCGCCCTGTCATCCTCCCCACCCACACCATCGCCGTCCCCACCCAGCCTGACGGCTTCGACGTGCTTACGCGGGAACTGCAGGCGGTCTTCGCGGGCCTGGAACTGGCGGGCGGCGGCGAGATTGGTCTCCCACCGGTCAGCCTGCGAGCGCACCACCACGTGGGCCGGCGCGCCCTGGTCCGGGTCGACGCCGACGCTCTCCAGCAGCCACTGCTGCGCCGGCACCAGCTTGTCCCAGCCGGCACGCTGCGCGGCGATCCACGCCCCGAGGTCCTCGCCCTGGACGACGACCTCACCTGTCCGGGGCGGGAGCGCGCCGCCGGCCCCGCCCTCAGGTGTCAGCGCTCCGCGGATTCGCTTGGGGCGGGAGCAAGGC
>NZ_JBEXPK010000181.1:0-5589 GCF_040612015.1 Streptomyces sp. NPDC006476
CCCCGCCAAACCCACCGACCGGGCGAACCCCGCAAACCCCCAGCCCACACCACCCCGCCACCACCCCACCCCACGAACCCCACACCTTTCGCACACACGGCACGGCGACGGCCGGGGCGGCGCATTGCAGTTCTGGCAGACCGCCCAGGTCCGGCACTACGCGTGCAAGGCGTATGACGACTGGTTCGCCACCATTCCGCCCGTCGAATACCCGTGGCAGCCGCTGTCGGACCTCAGCCACCTCGCGCACGCCCTGGTGGCCTGCGGGGAGAACGAACGCGCGGCGTACGTGTTCCGGGCGATGGGCCCCTACGTCACGCCGCAGCCGTGGCAGGACATCAACGCCAGCCTCGGCCGCTCCAGCGACTGGAGGGACGAGTTCCTCCGCATCCGCGCGTCCGTCCTGCGCTAGCCGGGGTGCCCCGATACGCAGCCGCGCCCCGCCGGACCAACAGGAACACCGCCCTGAACTGTCCTCGCGCTCCCCTTACCTTCCGAAAGTGATCTCTGGTGTCTCACAGAAGAGCCAGCACGGTTGAACCAACCAGCTCCGACGATGCTTTCCTCGCCCAACTCGGCATCAAGCCCGAACTGAGCCGCAAGATGGGCGCCTTCGGGAACTTCGCGATTTCCTTCAGCGTGATCTGCATCCTGGCCGGCGGCATGAGCCTGTTCGGGTTCGGCCTGGGCCACGGCGGCCCGGTGGTCATGCTCGGCAGCTGGGTCGTCATCGGCCTGCTGACGCTGCTGGTGGGCATGTCCCTGGCCGATGTCGTCTCCGCCTATCCGACCTCGGGCGGCCCGTACTTCATGGCCGACAAGCTCGGCGGGCGTCGCTGGGGGTGGGTGACCGGCTGGCTGAACCTGCTCGGTCTGCTCGGCGCGATCGCCGGCATCGACTACGGGGCAGCCGCCTTCGCCGGGGCGTTCGCGCAGATGCAGTGGGATATCACTCCCACCGACGGAACCACCATGACCATCTTTGGGTGCATCCTGCTCCTGCACGGTTTGCTCAACTCGGCTGGTGTGCGCCTGGTGACCGTGCTGAACTCGATATCCGTGTGGTGGCAGCTGGTCGGCGTGGCCGTCATCGTCGGCGCTTTGACCATCGCCCCCGCCCAGCATCAGTCGCCGAGCTTCGTGTTCACCCACTTCCACAACGACACCGGCTTCTCCAGCCCCGTCTACGTCGCGCTCGTCGGCTCGCTCCTGGCGGGCTACACGTTCTGCGGCTACGACGCCTCCGCGCACGTCGCCGAGGAAACCACCGACGCGCAGACGTCCGCCCCCCGCGGCATCGTGCGCTCCATCTGGGTGTCCTGGGCGGCCGGGTTCGTGCTCCTGGCCGGCCTGCTGTTCGCCATGCAGGACTACGCCGCTACGCAGAACTCCGCGACGGGTGTGCCGCCCGCGCAGATCTTCCTCGACGTTCTCGGCGCGAGCGGGGCCAAGGCACTGCTCCTGGTCGTCATTGTCGCGATGCTGTTCTGCGGCAACGCCGAGGTCGCCGCGGCCAGCCGCATGGTCTACGCCTTCTCCCGCAGCCGGGCCTTGCCCGGCTGGCAGTCCTGGCGACGCGTGAACGCCCGCACGAAGACGCCCACGCGGGCGGTGTGGTTCGTCATCGTCGTGCCGTTCGTTCTGGCCCTGCCCGCGCTGTGGTCGCCCGCCGCCTACGGCGCGATCACCGCGATCAACGCCGTCGGGATGACGCCGGCCTACGGCATCCCCGTCTACCTTGCCCTGCGCAAAGGCGACGCCTACCAGCCCGGCCCCTGGAACCTCGGGTCCTGGCGGCGCCCCATCGGCTACCTCGCCATCGCCTACGTCGCGGCCATCACGGTGGTGTTCTGCCTGCCGCAGGCCACCCCCATCATCGCCGACTCCTTCAACTACGCCGGAGTGACCCTGCTGGCCGCGCTGCTGCTGGCCTGGGCCACCTGGATCACCCGCGGCAAGCGGGACTACCACATCACCGCCTCATACGCCGCCCAGCCCGGCGAAGCCATGCTCAGCGAAGGTTTCTGATGAACACGACCACCGACCCCACCCCGACGCCGTGGCCCACCGGACCAGTGAACCGCAACTCCCTGCGGCGCCTGCTCAAGGACCGAGCCGTCACCGACATCATGCTGGCCGTACCCGACCTGCAGGGCCGGCTGATGGGCAAACTCTTCAACGCCTCCGTCTTCCTCGAGCGGATGACCGGCGGGGCGGAGATGTGCTCCTACATCCTGGCCACCGACGTCGACATGACCCTGCTGGACACTTTCGACTTCACCGGCTGGGACCAGAGGTTCGGGGACTCCCTCGTCATCCCCGACCTGGACCAGGTCCATATGCTGCCGCACCGGCCCGGTACCGCCCTCGTCTTCGGCACACCCGTCCACGACGACACCTCCCCCGTCGAGGCCGCACCCCGCCGCCTGCTGACGACGCAACTCGACCGCCTGCGCCACCTGGGATCCGAGGTAAAGGCCGGTATCGAGGCCGAGTTCGTCCTCTACACCAACGGGCCAGGCGGCCGCGCCCCGGCCTGGACAGCGAACCTGGACTACGCCCTCAACCACCCACCCGAACTCAGCGCCTTCCTCCACCACCTGACCCAAGCGCTGACCGATGCCGGCATCGGCTACGAGGCCTTCAAAACCGAGGGGGCAGCCGGCCAGTGCGAGGTGACCTTCCCCTACGGTGACGCCCTCGCCGCCTGCGACCACTACACCGTCTTCCGGCACATCGTCGCTCACATCGCCAGCCGGTACGGCATGACAGCCGTGTTCATGGCCGCCCCCCAAACGGGCGTCGCAAGCGGCCTGCACCTGCACCTGTCCCTGTGGGACGAGCACCACAAACCCGTCTTCGCCCACCGCCGGACAGAGGACCTGCCGCCGGTGATGGCACACGCCGTGGCCGGGCTGATCTCCGCCCTCCCGCACCTGGCGCCCCTGTACGCGCCCACCATCAACTCCTACAAGCGCTACCAGCCCCACTCCTTCGCCCCCACCCGCTACAACTGGGGCTACGACCACCGCGGCTGCGCTATCCGCGCCTGCGGCCACGGCGCCGGCACCCACCTCGAAGTACGCCTCGCCGGCGCCGACGCCAACGCCTACCTCGCCCTCGCCGCCTACACCGCCGCCATCGCCCACGGCATCGAGGAAGAGCTGACGCCGCGGCCAGCCTGCGACCACGACGCCTACCAGGACCAGGGCTCCATCCCCCTGTATCCCGACCTCGCCGAAGCCCTCACCTACTTCGAGCACAGCACCATCGCCCACCTCCTGCTCGGCCAAGACGTCATCCGCCACTACACCCACGCCGCCCAAGCCGAACTCACCTGGCACCGCAGACACGTCACCGACATCGAACGACAACGCGGAATCCGATAAGCCCCCTGCCGCCGGGTACAACTCCCCCCTCCGCGGCAGGGCCTCCCCCGTTCCCCGGCTGACGGCGGCCGGGAAACCCGGCCCAGCCACATCGCCGAGATCGTGGCATCAGTTCAAGGCGAGCCGGACTGATGCCGACCGGTAGCGTGGCGATACCCGCGCGGTCAGCCGCGGCCTACGAAAGCTGGCGGCCACCGATCGTCGGCGTCGCACTCCTTGTCCCGGTCGGCACCCACTGCCTCGCCGTCGTCGACCTCCACGGAAATGCTCATGCTGCCCGCCGGTGACGTGCGCCCCGGACAGTCCGTCGAAGAGGCGGGCGCACAACGTGCCCGGTCCTGCAGCAGATGACCTTCAACCGCTCCGCCCAGGAGCCGTGGACTGGATCCAGAAGCGCCGACGGACCATCACCACACACCTCCTGGATTCACGACCGACGACGCGGGCGGTCGTCGATTCTGACCTACCCCGACGCCCGAGCCGATGTGCGCATCATGCCGACACTGCACTTCATCGAGCGGGTTGGGCCCCAGGCCCGACTCAGGGCCCTGGCAGGGATCCAAGCCCTCGCTACGGACCAGATGGCCTTCATTGAAGGCGGCACAGTGCGACTGCCATCCCCACGGAATTCGCCCCCAGGTAGCAACCAGCACGTGACCGATGACCCCTCGTCGTTTTCCGCCGCGCCCAAGCAGGCGCCATCACCTACCAGCCGTAGAACCGACCCACAGACCAGCACATCGCCACGGTGCAGCGCCCGCGGGTGCTGCACCAGGCGCCCCACCCCTTCCACCCGATCGGCCTTCATGAACGAGATGTCAGGTGAGATATCTGTGCCCGCCGGACAGCAGTCCCTGGGAAAAAAGCAGGCGAACCTGCTCACTGCGATCATGCGGGGGGTGCCTGTCCTGGGACCCGGCAAGGAGCCCCACGTGCTGACCGACGGGGACGTCCGCAGCGCTCTCGCCGCCCTTCCGCCAGGCACCGACGCACAGGAGACCGGCGAGATCAACCGAGCGCGTCCGCGTCTGCTGAACGCGATCATCGGGGCCGAGGCCAGACGCACGGGCTACGTCCGGGGCCTGCCACGCCACGGCGTGGAGCCGCTGCTGCGGACCGTCGGCGAGGCCGTTCACGCCCCCCTGGTCCTGCGGGTCGTGTACGGCGCCAGTACCGAGGTGCCGCTTAGGGCGCTCAGCTATGTCCTCCCGGCCGTCCGGATGGCGGCACGGCTGACCGAGGCCGGCCATCGCGCCCCCCATCTCCAGATCGTGCTCGCCGCTGACCTCGGCTGCCGGGTCAACGGTCTGTCCGGGCCCATCGTGGCCGCGGAGACGGACCTGCTCGCCCGCTGCCTCGACCTGTTCCTGTCGGCGCTGGCTCCGGGGAATTACGGGGTGTACGCCACGCTGCCGTCGGCCGATGTCCTCGGTGCACTGGGCGACCTGGTGCACCGTCTGACCCCGGCCCGGCGGGCGGAGGTCGTCGAGCGGCTCGGCGGCAAGGGCGGCGCCACCGCCGACGAGCAGACCCTGTTGTACGCGGCCGCCCACGTCCTGGTGCACGACCGTGCCGCCGTCCCGCTCGTCCTGGGGCAGGGCGCTCCGGTGCCGGAGAACGCCAGAGTGATCGACATCGGCAGCCTGGAAGAGCGCCACTTCCACGACGTACGACGCCTGTTCGCATCCGGCACGGCGGAGGGCACCGGTCCGGGTGCGCTGGTGCTGTCCCGGCACTCGGTGCCGCCGTACTCCATGGCGCGGGGCGGGGACATCGGGCTGCGGGAGTTCCTGGGCGGGGCCAGTACGCAGAGCAGGCCGCTGGCCGCCGCCGCCCGCCACGACCTGCGGCTGCTGTGGACCGTGCTGCCGCCAAACGAGCTGCGCGAAGTCGTCGCAGTCCGGCAGGAGGCGCTGCGATGACCGACGGACCCGGATTAGCCGTACTGCCACTGCGTCCCGGTTAACTACAGGAGCTTCTTCCCCTCTGGCACCTCTGGTTCTGGAGAGAATCTTCATGTTCCTGGAAGGTATCCGAGGGTTTGCAAGGCATATCAGTTACATCTGGCACGTCGACGACCGTCTACCGCGCGGAGAGAGCCATCTTCTCGGCGTCGCTCGAATCCTGACCCTCTGACGGCGGATCAAAAGTGACCCACTCGGTGATCTTCGCCTGAACCTGATCTTGATCTGAGGTCAGG
>NZ_JBEXPK010000182.1:0-5585 GCF_040612015.1 Streptomyces sp. NPDC006476
CGCCAGCAGCAGGTTCTCGCGCACCGAGCTGTCGAAGAGGTGCGCGTCCTGCGCACACAGCCCGACGAGCTTGCGGACATCGTCGCCGTCGAGGGCCGGCTCTTCCTGCCCTGCTCCGCAGGAACTTCGTTTCCTCCCCCGGCTGAAGCCGGGGGTATCCACGAAGGAGAGACCCGATGAAGGCGGCCGCTTCGACGACCCGGCGGAGGTCGGGGCCGTCGGGGTGAGGCCTGTCGGTGCCCAGGATCTCGTCCAGTCCGAGGGAGCCGGATGACCGGGCCTGCGGCGGCGAGGGTCTGGAGGGGGTCGTCGTCGTTGCGCAGTACGGGGCGGTAGAGCCCGTGGCCGGGGACTGCGGTCGGCATCCGTTCCGGGGATCGAAGGGGTTCCGTCCGGTGGGCGGGCGGTAGGTGGGCGACGAGGCCTTCGAGGATGCCGAGCGTGGTTGCCCACCCTTCCGCGAAGCTCTGGTCGCTGGGGGGATAGGTCGTTGGGCTCCCAGCGGTGTCGGGCCGAAGCCACTTCCATACGAGGTCGTCGGGTGGGCAGATCGCCGAGAGCACGACGAGGGCGGTAGCGCGCCACCAGGCGAGGTCGTACGGCGGGCTGTCGGCGGTGAGCGGTGTGCCGCGGCTGATCAGCTGCCGGATCACCGTGGTCGTCTCGGCGGGGTGTGCCAGGCCGAGACGGTTCGGCAGGTCGCGGTCGGCCCGGACAGGGTGGTGCGCTCCATGGAGTCGGTGGTTGTCGCCTCCATAGGGGCGCCGAATCCCAGCCGCGTGTGACATCTAGCGGAGATTTCGGTGGCGAACCGACGCTCCAGAGAAAGACGTCGGCCTCCGCCGCATGAGCGGCGGCGGCCGAAATCCAGTAGCGGGGACAGGATTTGAACCTGCGACCTCTGGGTTATGAGCCCAGCGAGCTACCGAGCTGCTCCACCCCGCGTCGGTTAGCCCACCGTACAATATTTCCCGGGCGGGCAACGGGCGGAATGGGATGCGTCGACGCTTCACAGGGGCTCATGGTTCCGGGCCCCACGCAGTATCGGACGCCTCATGTGCCCCCAGCCGCCGGCCGCCGTGGCCGTCGTTGCGCAGCTGCCCGACGCGCCCAACATCGCCCGGGCGTGCCGATGTCCGGACAGCGAGCGACGGGTTCCCCGAGGGCATTCCCGCTTCGATCACTGATACCGCCCGGCGTATCCTGTGACAAGCCCTCATCACTCGAAGGAGTTGGGCGCTCGTCCGCTGCTGAACGCCCAGCGCCCGACTCGCGTACTGTCACATGCCTGCCGCATGTAGCCGGGGCAAAGCTGCTGGCCGAATCGGGGAGAGGACGGTACCGGGGTGATAGCGGATACCGACTGGGGCAAGCGCGGGTTATGCAAGGCTGCCGACCCGGACGAACTGTTCGTCGAAGGCGCTGCCCAGAATCGCGCCAAGATGCTGTGCACTGGCTGTCCCGTGCGCACCGAATGCCTGGCATACGCCCTGGACAACCGGATTGAGCACGGCGTCTGGGGCGGCATGACCGAACGCGACCGGCGAGCGCTCCTTCGCCGCCGACCGACCGTGACGTCGTGGTGGCACCTCCTGGAGACAGCCCGTGTCGAGCATGAGCAACACACCCGTGCCGCTGTCCCGGCGAAAGACGGCATTCTGGTCCTGCGCGAGGCCTGCTGACCGCGCAGTCTCGTGGAGGGTGCCGCCGAACGGCAGCTCCGGATGGACCACCTGCTGAAGCCGTCATGCCCAACGACGGGCGGCGCGAACGCCCGTCCCCGCATGCCGCTCATTTAAAGTTGCTGGTCAAAGGGCTGGCGTGACCGGTGCTCGGAGTGCTCATGCTGGTCTCGGGCGGAAGTCGGCCGGGGTATCCACGAAGGAAGGCCCCGATGAACTTGCCAAGGCGTCCGGTTAGGATGCTGGGCAGGAGGGAGGGGGTCGTAATGCCGCAGAACGCGGCCCAGGTGACCGTGATCATGCCTGACGGGCAGGAGTTGCGAGCCTGCCTGTATGAGCGTCGGCGCGCGGCAGTCGGATGGCAGTACCGGGTGGGCATCTCCGGCTGGGCAGTTGGCAGCAGCGGCCGTACGGAGCCTGCAGAACAGAGTGTCTGGCTCGACGCCCGTCATGTCCGCCCCCTCGAAGGCGGCGACTACAGCCGCATCCCCACCCGCGCTCCTCTCCCCGCCGCCGGGCGGCAGGCCTGGACAGTACAAGATCTCCCTCACCGCCCCGGCCACCCCGGAGCACGCCTGATCCACGTCATCGGCTGCCAGCCCCACGCCACACCCATCACCCTCGACCAGGCCCTCGACATCCTCCGCCAACCCCGCACCGTCCCCTGCCGCGAATGCAACGCAGCCACCTCCCTCCCCACCACGGCCGACCCGCTGCCCCCGCAACAAGACCACGCTCCGCTCAGAGAAAGGGAGCGCCATCCGGAAGACTCGCAGTGGCACGCGTGATCCGAGAGCGGCCTGGCAGGATGGACGTATGAGCGAGGACACGTTGGAAGCAGCCCAGCGGGCATACCAGTCGGCACAGGAAGCGCTGCATACCGCCCGCCGGAAGCTGGCCGAGGCCGTCCTGGATGCCTATGCAAACGGCGAACCGATCGGACGGATCGCCGAACGCACAGGCCAGAGCACCACCAGCATCTGGAACACCCTCGCCGTCCACGGCATCACACCCCTCAGCCGCATCAACGGCTCCGCCTGACAGCCGCCGGTTCCTTCCGAGCTCGGAGCACAGACCCGCCGGACGAGGTCCAACGGCCTATGTGTGAAGCCGGTTTCGCGGGTGTTCGGTCAAAAGAGCGCCAGGCCTTCGCCGCTGGTGTCAGCGATGACGGGCCTGGGATCGGCAGGCAGGCCGTCGAGGCGGTCGGGGCCGGCTGCGGCCGCCACAGCGGGGGCGGTCTCGGCCAGCCAGGTACGGAACTGCTCGACTGCTTCCCGGTAGGGCACCTGTGCCAGGACGCGGTGCTCGCCCGAGGGGCAGAAGTCGACGGAGACGGTGAGCAGGCAGGAGCGGGGTGTGTTCTGGCTGCCCGTCCATGAGACGCGCAGCACTCCGCAGGGTTTCCGCCCGCGGGAGCCGGGGTGGGTGGGGCGCAGCGTGCGCGTGGCCGTGTGGGCGGTCCATGCGGCGAGGTGCGGCAGAGGCAGGGTGATGCGGGTGCGGCAGCCCGGACAGCGGTGCCAGTGGCGCAGCCAGCCGACCGCGTCGGTGTCGAAGAGGCGCCGGTAGCGGCCGGCGACGCGGATGTCGTTGTCGTACAGGTGGTCGGGGCGCTCCAGCGTGTTGCAGGACGGGCAGACCGGGGCGCGGACGTAGCCGTGTTCGTGGCAGTGATCCAGCACAGCGGCCGGCGCCGTATCGCAAACGGCGCACACCCACCCGGCCACTTGGCGGGACATACCAGGCTTGCGGCTCAGCACCGAGTACGACTGACCTCGCAACTCCCCCCTATACGGGCGCTGCGGGATGGCTGGGCCGTCCACGCCTGTCCCGGACTTGCTGTCGGCGGCTCGGGGGTCACGGCGGGGCTGTCCGGCAACAGCGATGTCCGCTGTTCGGGACCGCGTGGTGTGCAGCCACTGGTTTTCGGCGTGCTCGGCCGTGTCCAGCATCCTGACCACGGCACGTGGAAGCCACCACGACCGCTCCGCCCCGTCACGGGACCGCTGCACCAGCAGCCGCTGCCAGTCCACCCCTGCCAGATGAGACCACGGTCCGGGCTCTTGGCCGGCCTGCCGCCCGGGATGATCTGCCCCTCGCAGTTCCCAGCCGATGCGCCGACGCCACCCACGCAACCTTCCACGTGTGCGTTCCTGCTCTGGCAGACCACGGAACGGACCGATACGGACCAGGTCCAGTGCGTCCATCTCCACCGCGTTCCATGCCGCCGCCGCCCGGCGCACCTCAGCCTCCGGAACTCTCCACCAGCCGTCGCCCGTCCTGACCAGCTCCACCACACAGGCACCGAGCAAGACGTACCACGCCGGCAGGACATCAGAAGGAACGCAGGTGAATACCGCAGAAGTCGTCGGTACCGCGCTACCGGCCGTCAATCTGGCCCACACATTGTCCGCAGCGGCCAAAGTGACCAGACCATCTGCTTGGCCGGGGACAGCGCGCTCAGACATGGCGAAAGTCTATCGACCAGCACCAGCACCAGCACCAACACCAACACCAACACCAACACCAACACCAACAGACCGACAGCCGGTGCCTGGTTCTGACGCTGAGAGGACCGCCCCGGCCTATCGAGGCTGCAACACCAACCCGCCCCGGCTACCCAACTCCTGCTGACCTTGCTCGTCCTGACGAACTTCGAAATCAACCGCTGACGGCCCGGCACCCCCGAACCAGAAGAGGACCCCACCCTATGGTGACCACCAGCCACCCCGTCCGCATCGGTGTTCTCGGCACCCACTCCACCGGCAAGACGACGCTCCTGTAGCGG
This sequence comes from Streptomyces sp. NPDC006476, assembly GCF_040612015.1. Taxonomy (NCBI): domain Bacteria; kingdom Bacillati; phylum Actinomycetota; class Actinomycetes; order Kitasatosporales; family Streptomycetaceae; genus Streptomyces; species Streptomyces sp. NPDC006476. Next base: position 4,474 of record NZ_JBEXPK010000182.1, read on the forward strand.
ATCGAGACGGAGCTGCGCGCCGAAGGGATCACCGTGGCCCGAACCGTCCGGCTCGGCAAACCTGCCGCGGCAGCCGGACTGCCCAAGATGCAGCACCACACCGCCACCTCCACCGAGTGGATCATCGCGCAGGGCATCGCCGACGAGCTCGCCGCCACAGCCCAAGGCGCCGAAGTCGTACTCCTCGACCGGGCCGTCCACGACGCCATCGCCTACTTCAACGCCGCCCTGGAACACCACAGCGAGACACCACCACGGGTGGAACGCAAACGCCTTCTCACGCTCGCCTCCACCCAACTACCCAAATACGACCTGCTGTTCGCCACCGTGCTCGACGAGCGCCAGCCCGCGAACACCGGCCACGACTACGGGGCGTGTCAGTGACTTTGTGTAAGTCCTCGGGGGTCACGTGGTGTTGAGCCGGTCCTCGAAAAAGAGTGAGAACTGGTTCAGCGCCTTCTTCCAGTGTGCCGCGACGTGGTTGACGTCGCGGGCCTTGGGGGCGATCAGCTCGCGGACGGCGAGGTAGAGCACCTTCAGTGCGGCCTGTTCGGAGGGGAAGTGCCTGCGGTTGCGGGTGGTCTTGCGAAGCCGCACGTTGATCGACTCGATCAGGTTTGTCGAATACACGACCTTCCTTATCTCGGGCGGGAAGGCCAGGTAGGGCGTGAACTCGCTCCACGCTGCCCGCCAGGTGCGCACGACGGCCGGGTAACGCTGGCCCAACTCCGATGCGGTGAAGTCCGCGAGGGCCTGCTCGGCGGCCTGTTCGGTCGGCGCGGTGTAGATGGCCCTGAGCGCCGACACCACCGCCGGATGGTGCTGCTTGGCCGCCAGCCGCAGCGATGCCCGGATCAAGTGGATCACGCAGGTCTGGACGGTGGCCCTGGGCCACGTCGCGGTGACCGCGTCCGGCAGGCCCTTGAGGCCGTCGCAGGCGACGATGCAGACGTCGTCGATTCCGCGGTTGCGTAGTTCGGACAGCACCGTCATCCAGGTCGTGGCGCCTTCGCCCTGGTCGCCGACCCACAGGCCAAGGACGTCTTTGCAGCCGTCCATGTCGACGCCGACGGCGAGGTAGACCGGCTTGGAGGCGACGGATCCTGACCGGA
>NZ_JBEXPK010000183.1:0-5572 GCF_040612015.1 Streptomyces sp. NPDC006476
CGGATACGACCTAGACACTCGCATCCTCGCAGGTCAGCGGCACCTTTCTGCTGTCAGGCCGTCAGCTCACCCAATTCCGCTGAATAACCGGGGTTTCGTTCGTCTTCGCGCCGACCTCCACCTGGGCGAGGGTCACTACGGTGCCGTGGGTGACCGCGGAGAGCAGATGCCGGCGGGGCGCGGTGAGGCGGGCTGATCCCTTGAGGGCTTTGCCGTCGACAGCGATCACGCGCAGCTGTCCGGACGCGGAGGACGACGGAGCCTGGGCGGGCGCGGCGGCGCGGTGCCGGTCTGCCAGGTAGGCGCCCACCGCCCGGTCCAGGGCGTCACCGTCAACGGCCCCCAGCACACGGCCCATCGTGGCCGGCGACGGAGAGCGCCGCCATCTGAGCAGGTGGCGCCGGATCCCGATGACTGTCAGGAGTGCGGTCGAAGCGCGTTGGCCCCACTCGGCGAGTTCGTCGATGCTCCTCGCTCCTGAGACGACCGCGCAGGCGCACACCAGCAGGATCGCAGTCAGCGAGTACCACCGGCCCCGTCGCGAGCGGGGGTCGGGCACCGACTCGAAGTAGGGACGCAGGTCAGCGACCTGGTCCGGGTCCAGCGGACCCAGCTTCAACCCGAACTCACCACACGAGCACGGAACTTGCAGCCGCCCTGGCCTCGACCAGGGCCAGACCACCTGCTGGAACTCCTGGATGCGCTGGACCTTCATCAGCATGCTCGCCGCCGCCGTCCTCGCCGTCGCCCGCCTGCGCACCACCGCCCAGGCCACCCGGGGCCGCCTCGTCCTGGTCAGCTCCCGCGAACTGCTCCGCCTGCTGCGGGCCACCGTGCTGCCCTCGCCCCGCCGCGACCGCGATCACCTGCTGCACTGGTCCGCCTGGCGCCGCGAACACCAACACCGCGCCGCACGAAGCGCACCGTCGCTGGAACAACGTCACCGCCGCCGCCGCGACGACATGACACCACCGACCTGACCAAGAACTACAGCTGCCGTGTCTGTCAGCCTTGGGTGAGACGTCCCGCTTCGACGGGTTAGCCTGAGAGGGCACGACAGGAGAATCACCCCTCATGACCAGCACCACCCCCGCCGAGTCCGGGCTCCCCAGCCCAAGCGCCGTTCCTTCAGTCACGAGTACAAGCTGCGGATCGTGGCCGAGTACGACGCCGCGCCCAAGAACGAGAAGGGCGCGATCCTGCGCCGCGAGCGCCTGTACCACTCGCACGTCACGGAATGGCGGGCCGCGCGGGACGCCGGGGCCCTGGAGAAGCTGGTCGACAAACGCACCAGCCCGGCCGAAGAAGTCCGCCGCCGGGGCAGAGAACGAGAAGCTGCGCCGCCAGGTGGAACGGCTGGAGAAGGAACTGGCACGGAACAAGGCCGCGTTGGAGGTCATGGGAAAAGCTTCCGCGCTCTTGGAAATGATCTCCGAGGGCGCGGACTGAAGGCTGCCGCCGACCCGGTGGTCGACGAGGCGTTCACCGGCGTCGAGGGCAGGAAGGGCATCACGGCCGCGTGCCGTCTGACCGGCCGCTCCAGGGCCACCCACTACCGCCGGCTGCGTCCGGCGCCGCCGCCAGGGCCCCGCTCGCCGCAGGTCCAGCCCTCAGCCCTGACGGCAGAAGAACGGGCTGCGGTAGTGGAGTTGATGAACAGCGTCGAGTACGCCGAGCTTCCTCCCGCACAAATCCGGGCCCGCGAGCTGGATGCCGGGCGCTACCACTGCTCGGTGTCCACGATGTACCGGATCCTGCGCGAAAAGGGGCAGTCCGGCGACCGCCGCCGCCAGGCCACCCACCCGGCGAAGACGGTGCCCGAGTTGGTGGCCACCGCACCGTCGCAGGTGTTCACCTGGGACATCACCAAGGCCGCCGGACCGGCCAAGGGCGTCTGGTATCACGCCTACGTCATCATCGACATCTACAGCCGCTACATCGTCGGCCACACCGCCGAGCGGGCCGAATCAGCGGCACGGGCCGAGGAGTTGATCCGCGAGACCATCGCCCGCAACGGCATCGTGCCCCAGACCGTGCACGCCGACCGCGGCACCTCGATGACCTCCAAGAAGGTCTCGCAGCTGCTGATCGACCTCGGCGTCACACGGTCACACTCACGGCCGAAGACCTCCAACGACAATCCCTACAGCGAGGCCCATTTCAAGACCACGAAGTACATGTCCGACTACCCCGAACGGTTCGATTCGCTGGCCCATGCCCAACGTCGCTTCTTAAGCGGCTTGTGAGAGGTTGTCAGGCTGCGCTCTCCCTTCGAGGAGCATGAGGTTGATGGTGTAGGTGGCTCGGCTGGTGGGTGGTTCGCCGGGGCGGAGGGTGCGGTAGCCGGAGCTGGAGCGTTTGGTGGCGCGGGGTGCGGTGCATCCGGGCCGGGGGCGGACGGCCTGGTGAGCGAGGTCGGCCATGGCCTCACGGGTCTTGGCGGCCAGGCGGCGAGGGGGGAAAGTCCGCGCCGACGATGCGCCGGGCGGCGTTCAGGGCGTTCTTGAAGCTGATGTGGCCGGGCGGGAGGTGGTGTTCGTGAGCGGTGTCGGTGGTCAGCTGCCGGGTCGCCTGGTAGACGCAGAGCATGGCCCACAGTTCCTGCTCGACCATGGCGGGGCTGTTGGAGCGCAGGGTGGCGGTACGCCCGCCGCGTTGCTCGATCTTGATGTGTCGGTAGATCGTTTCGCTGGTCCAGCGGCGGGTGTACAACTCCGCCAGCTCGGCAGCGGGCGCGGTCACCGGGTCGAGGAGCATGGTGATCAGGCAGAACAACTCCGAGGTCTCACTGCCGTGTTCGTCGGTCCGGGTGATCGTGTACTCGATGACGCGGACATCGATCGTGCGCTTGGTGCGCTGCTCGCACAGACGGGACAGGCAGGTGCCGTCGGGCAGGGCTTCCACCAGCGGCAGGCGGAAAGAGTCCGACACACGCCACAGCAGCTCGGCCCCGGTGGTGGCGGCCTTCTCCCACAGCGTGAAGGACGGGAAGCCGCGGTCGGCCAGCAGCATGCCGGCCTTGAGGTGGTGCAGCAGCCGGTGTGCGAGGGTGCGCTCGCCGGTGGCGAACGGCCCGAAGACGGCGCCGACCACGGCGTGGGTGCCGCACTCGCCAAGCGCCACCATCCGCGCCTGCGGGTAGCACGCCTGCCGCTCGCCGTTCGAACTCCCACCGAAATGGGCAGCATTGGCCTCGGAGGCGGGCACGTCGAACAGTGTGCCGTCCAGCGACACGAGCCGCCGACCCCGCCAGAACACCCCCGGCGTCGCAGGCATGCCCTGCACTCCGGCCACCTGGCCGAACAGCCAGCGCAGCGGCGCCGCCCCCAGCCGGGCACGCGCCTTGGTGACCGAGCCGGTCCGGTCCGGGCCGGACGCGTCCACTTCTCACCCGCCCGACGCGGGATGTTCTCCAGCAGCTCGCGCAGCACCCCGCCGTACCCCTGCCCGGTGAACAGCCACATCGCCAGCGTGAAGTACACCATCAGCGTGCTCGGCAGCGCCTTCGTGCGCTCCTCCCACGCCCCGGTTTCCTCGACCGCCTGGTGCACCAGCTCCGGCGTAAACGTCCTGGTCAGCAGCCCGATCCGGACCCGCTCCGGGAAGCTGTCCTCGGCTATGTGATCACGTGCCACGAGGACGAAACCCCTACGCCATCAAGATCATTCAACGGAAGCGACGTTGCTCGTAGGCCGAGAGCCGAGGCGAACAACCCGAAACGAAAGATGGGCAACGACTCATGGGTATGTCCGACAACGCGACCGGTACCACCGGTACGCACATTCTCCTCGCCCGGCCCTCGACACACCAGCAGTGGTTGGGCGGTGGCGCCTGGCAGCTCACCGTCTACAACCTGACGGGCGAGGACAGGTCCATCGGCAAAATCGAGTTCGAAGTTTCGACCCAGAAGGTCAGCAACCACACCGGAGGCCACGTCCACCAGGACAGTCAGCATGTGACCGTCGCCCTCGAGGAACACAAGCGAAAGATCCCCGCACACAGTTCGACATGGGTACGCATCGGTGTCGCCGGCCCCGTCCTCCCCCACCCGCACGGCTTCCAGGTCGATGGCACCCCGGCGGACGTTCCGGTGTACGACGCCCCGCCCAACAAGCCCGCCAACCTGCGCGTCACCCGTCAGTCCGGCCGCTCGGTACGACTGAAGTGGGACCCATCGACCGACGAGGTAGCAGTCATCGGCTACGAGGTCACCCTCGTCGGACGGCCAGGCGTGATCGAGGTGGTCGAGCCGTCCGCGATCATCGGCCACCTGGAGCCGGAGGCGGACTACCAGGCGCAGGTCGTCGCTGTGAACATCGCGGGCCGCCGCTCCGAGACCACCTCGTTGTCCTTCAACTCCGGCAAGGCCAGTGGCGAGCGGCCTGCCTGGGACATCCCCGTCATGCCGTTCATCGACTACGCCGGTACCAACACAGTCGGCGGTGGAAACCCGAAGATCAACGCCATCACGCCCATCGCCGAGGCCACCGGCGTCCGAGGCGCCTCGCTCGGCTTCATCACCGTGGCCAACGCCGATATGGAACCATGCTGGGGCTCTGTCAAGGGGTACGACGCGATCAACGGCAAGCACAACCGCGAGGACGTGATCGCCTTCAAGAAGCTCGCACCCTTGTCGGGCCGACCGGTCATCTCGCTGGGCGGTTGGATCAACCACATCCCGGAGTACGTAGTCAAGGACGTGGAGAAGGTGGTCGGGTGGTACTCAGCCATCCTCGACGCCTACGGGATCGACCGGGTCGACTTCGACATCGAGGGTGCGGCCCAGAACAACCCGCAGTTCATCGAGCGGCACATCAGCATCGTCTACAAGCTGCTGGAGGCCCGGCCCTCACTCCGGGTCTCGTACACACTGCCCGTGGACGCGGGCGGCGAGCGGCGCCCAGTGGAGGTGGAGAGCCCCGACGACCCTCACTGCCCGTCCGACCTGGTCGCCGGCTTCAACGTCTACGGCAAGGCATTCATCCAGCAACTGGCGGAGGCGGGGATCAGCCCGTCGCTCTTCAACGGCATGACGATGGCGATGGGCAACCACGACCGCCCCCAGGGCAAGGAAGCCATCATCGCGCTCCGCTTCATGCACCGCGACGTAAAGAAGGCATTTCCACACCTGACCGACGCCCAGGTGTGGGCGCGGCTGGGCGCCTGCCCGATGTTCGGCATCAACGACGGAGGGGAGTTCTTCAAGCTGGACGACATGCGGCGACTGATCGCCTTCGCCAAGACCGTCCGGCTGGGCTGCATCAGCGGCTGGGACGCCCAGCGCGACTGGAACTCCAACCGCGACGCCACCGGCTGTAAAATCGGCGAAGGCGAAATCTTCAAGTGCACCCGCGCCGACCAGCAACCAGGCGACTATCTGAAGATCGCCGCAACGTACCAGGAGTGGTGAGCAACGTCCCCAACCGGGTCCACCCGCTCCACTCGCCGGGTTTAACCCTGGGTATTCAGCGGAATTCGGCTCTTCGCTCCCATGTGTGGGTCGGTTCGTGTCATGACATGACGAACGCCGCACTCTGCGTAGGTGTCTGATTGTGACGATCAAGAACCTGCG
>NZ_JBEXPK010000184.1:0-5487 GCF_040612015.1 Streptomyces sp. NPDC006476
CGGGAAGAACCGCAGATCAGCAGGTCGGGTGACACCCGAGGTTAAAAACCAAGCTTACACCTACTCAGCCCCGAACTTGCGCCATTGCCCCTCTCGTGCCTGCACGTGAAGTCATTTGCCTCTGTTGTAGCGGGTGGTCAAGACGATTGGCTGTGTTAGCCCAAACATGGTGTGCCATGCCACGAGTCAGGGGTGCTGTCCACCATGAAAACAACGCGGCGCGGGGACGAACCGCTGGTTTGACCGCTCGTGCTCCGGCCCCGAAGTCCGGGATCTGGGCGGGTAGCCATGTCATGCCCGCAAGCAGCACCGAGGAGGCGACCGCGCCGCCGCCTCGCCATATGGAGAGCAACGTGACCCAGACCCGGACAGCCGCACTGACGGAGCCGCCCGCATTGGGGGGTGGGATTCCTCTGCTGGGACACACCGTGGCGTTCGCCCAGGACCCGGTCGCCCTGATCGTCGAAGGCCACAAGCAGCTCGGCGAGGTTTTCACGGTCCGCATAGCCGGTCGGAAGTTCACCGTCCTGAGCGGCCCAGCCGCCGCCGACGCCGTCTTCCGTGCCTCTGACGAGACCGTCGGCCGCCGCCGGGCCTACCGGTTGATGACGCCCGTCTTCGGCGAGGGCATGCTCTTCGACGCGTCCCCGGAGCAGTTCGACGAGCAGATCGCGCTGATCCTGCCGGCGCTGCGCGGGGGCGCCGTGGAGAAGTACGGACCGGTGATGCAGCGCCACGTCGAGGACTACCTCTCCGGCTGGGGCGAGCGCGGGCGCGTCGACCTGGTCGAGGCGATGAGCGAGCTCTCGGTCAACATTGCCGTCGAGTGCCTGATCGGCGCGGAGTTCCGCCGCCGGGTCGGCTCCGACCTGGTACGGCTCTTCCGCGACCTGAAGGCGGCCGGCCGGGCCTCCTGGCTGATCCACCCCTACCTGCCGCTCCCGGCCTTCCGCCGCCGCGACCGGGCGCGCCGTGAGCTGATCGAGCTGATCCTGGACGCTGCCCGGTCCATCAAGAACGACGGCCCGGACGCCGGACACTTCGTCAGCACTCTGATGTCCTCCCAGCTGCGGGACGGCACCCCGGTGCCGGAGGAAGTCGTAGCCTCCCTGCTGCTGGCGATCATCGTGGCGGGCGAGCACAACACAGCGGCAGTGGCCTCCTGGACCGGCGTCCTGCTGCTGGAGAACCCCGAGTGGCTGGCCGTCGTCCGCCGCGAGCAGGACGAACTCGCACGCGACACCCACGGTTCCCGGCCCGTCCACCAAGACCTGCGGCGGATGGAGACGCTGCGCCGGTGCATGGTCGAGGCGGAGCGCCTGCACCCACCGACGACCGTCCTGCTGCGCGACGCGGAGCAGGAGTTCAGCTACGGCGGCTACCGGATCGCCCGCGGCAGCCGCGTGATGGTGTCGCCCACCGCCTCGCACCGGTTGCCGGACGTCTTCTCGGACCCGGAACGCTACGACCCCGACCGCTTCTCACCCGAACGCTCCGAGCACCGCGTAACGCCCCAGCCGATGCTCACCTTCGGCGGCGGCCGCCACCGCTGCACCGGGATGGCCTTCGCCTACCAGGAGATCCAGATCATCTGGAGCTGTCTCCTGCGCTCCTACGACCTCGAACTCGAGGACTGTCCGCCACGCCCTGACTACTCGGCGATCACCGCCGTGCCGCGCAGCCCCTGCCGGATCCGCTATTCCCGTCGCAGCGGCGCGCAGGAACAGTAGGGCCACAAGCCGTGACCCCTGCGCAGACCCCCGAAACCCCCGCAGTCTGGTCCGACATGACCACCGCGCCGACCACCTCTGACCGCTGCACCTCCTCCGCCGACATGGAGCAGTGGATCAGGCCCCACTTCACCGGTGCGTACGCGTCCGCCCACCTCGGATGCCAAAAGGAATGGGCCGCGCCTCTGACGGCGCGTGGATCGACCGCACGACGATCCCCGACGCCTACCGGGCCCGGCAGCCGCACGACGACAATTGGGACACGGCGGTCGCGACCCTCCGCGCCCTCGATCCCGCCGGCGTTCTCACCAGCGTTTTCCGCAACAAACTCATGGGCTGAGCAGACGGCACGTCCCCACCGGAAACCACTGCCGCCCAGCACGCCTGGTGAGTACGCGACCGGGCCCTGGGCGGCCGCTGAAAGGCAGTCACATGCAGCGTCAATCCGGGTCCGGTCTCTCCCACTGGGCCCTCTTCGGCGCGACCGCGGCCGGTTCCGTCCTCAGCAGAACGGAGTGGAGGCCCGCCTACACCGTCACACCGGCCCAGGGTGCCACCGCCCTGCCGCCGGACTTCCCCGCCGGCATCAGCGTCTACCAGCAGGCATGGACCAACTGGTCAGGCGAGATCCGCCTCAGCCCGCTGTGGACCTGCGCGCCAACGACCCCCGAGGACGTCGTCGCCCTCGCCAACTGGGCGCACGCAAACGGCTGGCGGCTGCGTGCCCGCGGTGCGGGCCACGGCTGGTCACCGTTGCTCGCGGCGGACGGCGCCACCGGTGAAATCCTCATCGTCGACACTACCCGGCACCTGACCGCGATCAGCGTCACCGGCGAAACCCCCGCATCCGTCACCGCGCAGTCCGGCGCCACCATGCTCTCCCTGCTCAGCGCGATCGAGGCAGCCGGCTACGGCCTGACCAACGTCCCGGCCCCCGGAGACGTCACCCTCGGCGGGGTACTGGCCATCGGCGGCCACGGCACCTCCGTACCAGCCGAATCGGAGCAGCCGCAGGCCCAACGCACCTACGGGACCGTCAGCAATCTCGTCGTCCAGCTCACCGCCGTAGTCTGGGACGCCGCCACCGGCGCCTACGCGCTCAAAACCTTCGAGCGCAGTGCCCCGGACATCGGCGCCTTCCTCGTCAACCTCGGCCGAGCCTTCATCACCGAAGCCACCCTCCGGATCGCACCCAACACCCGGCTGCGCTGCCGGAGCAGCTTCACCACTACGGCCGACACCCTCTTCGCACCGCCGGTGAGCGCGGGTGACAACTCCTTCGGCGCGCTGCTCAAGCGCACCGGACGGGTGGAGACGATCTGGTTTCCCTTCACCACCTCTCCCTGGCTCAAGGTCTGGAGCGTCGCTCCGACCAGGCCGCTGCTGTCCCGGGAGGTCGACAGCCCCTTCAACTACGTTTTCGCCGACTGGATCAGCCCGCAGATGTCGCGGTTCATCTCCGGCATCGTCCGCGGCAACGTCTCGCTCACCCCGGCCTTCTCGCATTTCGAGAGCGGCGTCTGCCGCCTGGGATCGCTCGCTACGGCCACCCGGGACATCTGGGGCTGGGCGAAGAACACCCAGCTGTACGTGCGCCCCAGCACCCTGCGCGTCACGACGAACGGGTATGCCGTACTGTGCGCACGCGCCGACGTCCAACGGGTCGTCAGCGAGTTCTACGGCTACCTCAAGACCGCTCTCGCCGACTACCGCAAGGCCGGGCACTACCCGATGAACGGCCCCTGGGAGGTCCGCGTAACCGGCCTGGACGACCCGGCCGACTGCGGTGTCCCCGGAGCCGTACCGCCGCTGCTCAGCGCGGCACGGACCCGCCCCGACCGGCCCCTGTGGGACACAGCGGTCTGGATGGACGTGCTCACCCTCCCCGGTACCCCGAAGTCCCAGGAGTTCTTCCACGAGACCGAACAGTGGATGCTGGCGAACTACACGGGCGACTACGCCGCGGTCCGCGCCGAATGGTCCAAGGGCTGGGGCTACTCCGGCACCGCGGCCTGGTCCGACCCTGCGATGCTCACCGGCACCGTCCCGGCCTCCTGCCGGGAGGGCCAGCCCGCGGGCAGCACTTGGGACACCGCGCGGGAGATCCTCAACGGCTACGACCCGGCCCGGATCTACTCCTCCGCCTTGTTGCACACGCTGCTGCCGTGACCGTCCACCGCACCCCCGGATACAGCACGACCACGGGCACCGGACGGCGGGTCTTCTCAGCCAAATGGGCATATCAGCCGGGGTTGGCCACGTTGACGAGCGCCCTCGGTGCGGTGACATCGGTACAGGGCCGGGTAGTGACCTGGATCTCCGCCTCGGGCCGGGCGTGCAGATTGCAGCCAGTCCGGGGAGTGGTGGCCGGCACCGTCGTTGGAGGCGGCGACTCGCCACGCGACGCCGTCGCGCGCGTAGACCAGGACGGTGCTGCGCGGCATCCCCGAGCGGCGGCCGACCGTGCGCAGTCGGAGACAGGGCATCCCCGTGGGACGGTGGCCCAGCGGGCCACCGGTGCGTCCGTAGAGCCGGGGGTGCGGCCCGAGCAGCCGTCGGCCGACTGGGCCGGCGTTTGTCATGGTGCGGCTTCTTGGCTTCCGTGGGCGGCAATGAACATCAGCAATCTGACTGCTCGAACGCCCGAGCCCACAGCTCGTGGCAGATCCACGAGGAGGAACTGGAGCATGGCAGCCTGGACAGCGGATGACATCCCGGACCAGAAGGGACGCGTCGCACTGGTCACCGGAGCCAACAGTGGCCTCGGCTACTGCACGGCACGGGAACTCGCGCTGCACGGGGCGAAGGTCTTGCTGGCCTGCCGCAGCCCCGAGCGCGGAGCCGAGGCGGTCCGCCGCCTGCGCGCGCAGACGCCGGGCGTGGACGTCGAGTACCGGCCGCTTGATCTCGCCGATCTGGCGTCCACACGGGCGCTCGCTGCGGAGTTGGACACGGACCAGCTCGATCTGCTGGTCAACAACGCAGGTGTTGGCGGAGTGCCGTTCGGCAGGACAGCGGACGGGTTCGAGACCCACCTGGGCATCAATCACCTCGGCCACTTCGCCCTGACCGGCCTGCTGCTGCCGCGCCTGCTGGCCACGCCTGGATCCCGCGTGGTCAGCGTCTCCAGCGTGATGCACTTCGCAGCCCGCTGCACCTCAAACGACCTGCGGCGCCGGCCTCGCCCCTACCAGCGCTGGCTGGCCTACGGTCGCTCCAAGACCGCGAACCTGCTCTTCACCCGCGAGCTGGCACGCCGGCTGTCAGCGGCAGACGCCACGACCACCGCGGTTGCCGCCCACCCGGGCTACGCAAACACCAACCTCCCGCGCAACGCCGTAGGACCGGGCGGTCCCGACTTCATCGACAGGCTCCTCGTCCTGGGCAACCGCTTCGTCGCCCAACCCCCTGAGACCGGGGCTCTCCCCATCCTGTACGCCGCCACGCACCCGGCAATCCGCCAGGCCGCCTACATCGGCCCCGCCTCCCTCGCACCCGCCCATCCGGTCTCCGCCCGCCGCGCCTGCTGGACCCGCGACGACCGCCAGGCAGCCGCGCTGTGGGAGGCATCGGAACACCTGACAGGCGTGAAAGCGCCGATCTGAGCCGCGCCACACCGAGCGTGAGGATCGGGCGTGGATAGGTTTCGCCACCCGCGAGCGGCACCCGAGTTCGACAGTAGGTGGGCACATGGCAGGGGGGAATCTGTGGCGTGACCTGCGGTGATGGGCATGACGGGGCTCCGGGGCCGTTTGCC
>NZ_JBEXPK010000185.1:0-5399 GCF_040612015.1 Streptomyces sp. NPDC006476
GATAACGGCGGCGGGCCACCGTGGCGACATGCTGGGCCAGCACACCGCAGCGCTCCAGGTCCGCGCTCATCCGCAGCGAGGTCACCACCATCCGCGGGTCCGTGGCGAGCGGCTGCTGGCGGGTCGGCTCCGCGATCGCCCGCTCCTCCAGGTTGCGTTGCAGCGCTTCGACCTGCTCCGCGGTGGAGGTGACGCTCTGCGCCTGCTGGATGCCGGCGGCCATCTGGGCACCGGTGGCCCGGCCCATGGCCGAACCGACCAGGTTCGCCATCTTCACCAGTGCCTGACTGATCGACTCCAGTTCCTTGTGATACGCCTCGCGCATCCAGTCCTCACGGCCCAGTCCGCAGCCCCGTCGTCACCGGCTGCCAGCCGCACACACCGCTCCCCCGAAACCCGCTCGCCCACAACGTACAACGCGTCCCGGTCCTCGATGGTCAGACAGTGCGACCGTCACCGCCCGGGCCCATTCGGGTGGTCGAACGCACTCTTGCCCCGCCCGATGGGGGCAAGGCAGAGGAGGCAGTCCGTTGGCCGACACCGACCGGGTTGGAACGAGCGTCGCGCTCCGTCGCCGTACCGCCACGCAGCCGGCGACACCACCCACGCTGCCCGCCGCGGCACAAGCTGCCACGGACCCCGCACCGCAGCAACTGCACCGCGGAATGACGCTGCTCGCCACGATCAGCCTCTTCATCGGCACCCGCGGCGCCTGGACCACCGCGATGGGCTCGCGCCCGGCCGTCGCCGCCGTGATCTCCCTCTGCTACGCCTCGATCCTCATCTGCGGCGCCCTCAGCCTGCTCATACGCACCCGGCGGGCACTGACCCGCATCGACGCCGCTGTCCTGATCACCGCCCTCGCCCTGGCGGCCTGCGGCTATCTCCTGCATCACGCCGGCGCCGACGAGGCCGCGCTGACCGCCCAGGCCGCCGACCAGATCCTGCACGGCCACCCCGTCTACGGCCAGCCATGGCCCTGGCTGTTCAACCTGCCGCACGTCGGGATCACCAAGACCATGTCGGGCGGCGCCGACTACGTCTACGGCTATCCACCCCTGACCGCCCTGCTCGCCGCACCGGTCCACGGCGTCATCCAGTCCACAGCAGCCGCCACCTTGGTCACCACCGGTGCCCTCTTTGCCTCCACCGTCCTGCTCTGGTTCCTGCTGCCCCCGCCCTGGCGCTCCGCCGCCACAGCCGTCTGCCTCGGCTTCGGGTTCCTGCCCCACTACGCGGCCTACGGTTACCCTGCCATCACCGCCCTCGCCCTCCTCATTCCCGTCGTAGTCCGCTGGCCCAGCACGGGCCAGGGCGGACGCCTGGGATCACGCGGCGCCCTGCGGGCGATCTGCCTGGGAGCGGCCTGCGCGGCCCAGCAACTCGCCTGGTTCTTAACCCCGTTCCTGCTGATCGGCCTGTACGCCGTCCGGCGCGGTGAACTCGGCCCCCGCCGCGCCCTGGCAGTCACCGCCCGCTACACCGCCACCGCCGCGCTCACCTGGTCCGCCGTCAACGCCTACTTCGCCGCCCAGGACTTCTCCGCCTGGCTGGACGGCATCCTCCTGCCGCTCAACCAGAAGGCGATCCTGCACGGACAGGGCGTGATGGGCATCTCCTACTACTTCACCGCCGGCAGCAGCCGCCTCGACTACTACTCCTACGCCAGCCAACTGCTCCTGCTCGCTCTGCTGGCCGCCACGCTGCTGTTCGTACGGCGGCTGGGACCGGCCGTCACTGTCCTGCCCTGGATCGTCTTCTATCTGGCGCCTCGCTCCCAGGACGGCTACTTCCTGCTGATGACACCGCTGTGGCTGGCGGCGGCCGCCACCGTCCCGGCCGCCGCGCTCGCCACCGCCTGGCAACCGAGCCTGCCCCGCCTCACCAGCCGCCGCGCGAAAGCAGCCCTGGCCGCCGGACTGCTCGCCCCCGCCTTCGCCTGCGTCGCCATCGCCGCCTCAAGCCGGCCACCGCTGCAGCTGACCCTCACGCCCCGCTATGCCACCCACGGCTCACAAGCCGGCGTCACCGCCATCAAGTTACGAGCCGTCAACACCACCGGCTCCCCCCTGACACCGCACTTCGCCAGCCGCAAGGGCCACGGCGCCTCCAACTGGTGGACCATCCAGTCCGGCCCCGCCACCCTCGCACCGCACACCTCCGCGGACTACATCATCAAACCCCCCGACGGCTTCCGCCCGGTGCCAGGCGGCCATTCACCGACCTACCTGATCGCCGTCACCGCAACCCCCATGACGATCACGACCGCCCCCATAGCGGCTCCCGCAGCGGAGGCGCCGGCCTTTGCTGACGGCGGCGATTGAGCACCTCGAGGATCAGCGGCTCTTCAAGCGTTCCTCCGCCCACCCGACCAGGCACATCAACCCCGTTCTTCGGTGCCGCGTCGGCGCGGAGAGCGGAGCGGTTACGCCCGCCGGCGGGCACATGATGGGCCACCTCCGTGGACCAGGAGGCGACCGTGCCGATCTTCAGCGGAGCGGCAGGCGGGAGCGGATCTGGGTGGCCGCGCTGGGCTGGGCGAGCGTTGCTCCGACAGCGAAGCCCGCCCGCGTGCCGCAAGGGCCGGTCGCCACAAGGCGGTGTCGCCGGCGAGCCGCAACCCCGCCCCGCCTCGGCTCATACCTCGCCTGATTCAATGATGGCGCCACACCTGTTGTGCTGGATGTCTTCAGTCCCACCGGCGCTGAACTGCACTCAGTGGCTGAACTCTGCCTTGCGCGACACTTCTTGCCCGCGAGAACCTCCTGCGCTTGGCGGGAGGATCAGCCGAACAGGCGCCGCTGGATCTCCCGTCGGTAATCCTCCAGGGTCCGGTCGAGGTGTACGGCCGTGGCGGCGGCGGCTTCGTCGGGGTGGCCGTCGCGGATGGCGCGGTAGATGGCCTCGTGTTCCTCGACCGCGGCCGAGGTGCCCTCGCCGAGGGTGCTGTGGATGCCGATCGCGCTGGACTGGCGCTGCAGTCGGCGGGCGTCGCGCACCGCGCTGCCGAGGAAGGTGTTGTGCGAGGCCGCGGCCACCGCCGCGTGGAAGTCGTCGTCGCCCTGGTTGAAGACGTCGACCTCACCCTGGAGGTACCCGTGCCGGCACTGCTGCATCGCGACCTCGATGGTGCGCAGTTCGGCCGGCGTGGCGCGGGTGGCCGCGAGTCTGGCGGCGGCCATCTCCTGGACCCGGCGGAACTCGAAGAGCATGAGGACGTGGTCGAGGTCCACGGGCCTGAAGAAGCCGCCCCAGCGACTGGTGATCAGCATGCCGTCGTCGTCCGCGACGAACAGTCCGCGTCCCTTGTGCGCCCGCACCCGGCCGAGCGCCGAGAGGATCTTCACGGCTTCCCGGACCACGGCCCGGCTGGTGTCCAACCGCTGGGCCAGGTCGTTCTCCGTAGGCATCCGGTCGCCGGGTACCAGGCGCTCCTCGGCGATGAACTCGAGGATCCGCTCCGCCACGACCTCGTATCCGGGCCGGTAGTCGCGCCGCTCGTCCGCGCCGTTCACCACTGCTGGCACGGCGGGCGTGTCGTTCATGTGTCCTGCCTCCGGGTGACTGCGACGAGAGTGACTGATCTGGTTTGAAGCCGCGCTCATCGTACCCCAGCCAAATATAAGTCGTACTCATTCTTCCCAAACTTGATCATGAATTTCTGTGTGAGTTGCCCATTCGTGCGCCTATTGCCCAGTTATAGGCGCCAGTTGTATAGCCCTCACGCATTCACTGAACTCTGAAAAAAGCCGGACACACCCCTTGACGGACCCTTCGATATGGCGGCTAATTTCTTCCGCGGCGGTAATGACAGAGCCGTCAGCCTCACGCAAACCGAGTGGAGTCGCACATGTCCGTCTACAAGCCTTCGGTCGCCCAGGAGCCAGGGACCAGCAGGAGACGTGCCGCGTTGCTGGCCGGCTGTGCCGCCACCGTGCTGCTCACCGTGACCGCCTGTGGCGGGGGTGGCGGTTCGGCCGGCACGACCAAGGACGGATTCGCGCAGGCCGCGCAGAAGGACGGGGCGCTGACCGTCTGGGTGGACGCGACCCGCATGGCCGCCGCGAAGCAGTACCAGGCGTCGCACCCGGGCGTGAAGATGCACATCGTCAGCTACGACGGCGACGCCAACGGCTCCAACTACCTTCAGACGAAGGTCCAGTTGTTCAACCGCACGGGCAAGGGCTGGCCGGACGTCGTCTTCAGCTCCCAGAACAACGAGGCGAGCTGGGCCGTTCAGGCGAACTTCGCGGCGCCGCTGAACAAGGGGCTGATCCCGAACGCGACCCTCGGCGGGTTCGCCAAGGGCGCCAACGACGTCTGCACGGTCGACGGCACCCTCTACTGCCTGCGCAACGACCTCTCCCAGGTGGTGCTCTGGTACAACGCGCCGCTGCTGAAGCAGTTCGGCTACACGGTGCCGACGACCTGGGAGCAGTACCAGGCGCTCGGCGAGAAGGTCGCCAAGGACCACCCCGGCTACCTCGTGGGCGACGCGGGTGACACCTTCACCCCCGAGATCTACCTGTGGGCGAGCAAGTGCGGCGCCAACCACATCACCGGCCCCAAGGCGGTCTCGGTCAACACCGCCAGCGAGGCCTGCACCAAGATGGCCAAGCTGATGGACGTACTCATCAAGAACAAGTCGATGTCGATCAGCGGCGTCTTCAGCACCGACTTCGGCAAGAGCAAGGCCAAGAAGGTCCTGCTCATGCCCGGCCCGGCGTGGTACGGCGGCGCGGTCTTCGAGGGCACCTTCAAGACCCCGGCCAAGCAGATCGCGGTGGCGCCCATACCGCAGTGGCAGGGTGAGACCTCGCCGTCCACCGGCAACGTCGGCGGCGGCACCTGGCTGCTGTCCCAGCACTCCGAGCACATCAAGGCGGCCACCGACTTCCTGAAGTGGGTCACCACCGACAACGCCTACCAGGGCGAGAAGGCCCCCGGCTTCCCGGCTTACGCGCCCGCCGCCGACAACTGGCTGAAGGCGCAGGCCGCCTCCGGGTACTTCGCCAGTGACCTCACCGCCCTCAAGGGCGCCTCCTCGCAGGTCTGGTCCGACTGGGGCTCGGGCCAGTTCAGCCAGGAGGCGATCTGGGCCGCCACCGTCAAGCCCGGCCTGACACAGGGCAAGAGCATCGAGTCGCTGCTGCCCGCCTGGCAGGACTCGATCGTCAAGTACGCCAAGGCCGACGGATACAAGGTCTCCCGGTGACCGTCACGCCCTCCTCGGCCGGCTCCGTCCGGGGGCGCCCTCGCGGCACCTCCCGGCAAAGCCGGGCCGGCGTGGCATTCGTCGCCGGCTACGTACTGCTGCTGGTCGCCTTCGGCGTCCTTCCCACCTGCTACGCGATCTACTTCGCGTTCACCAACGCCGGAGGCGCCTTCACCGGCATCTC
>NZ_JBEXPK010000186.1:0-5388 GCF_040612015.1 Streptomyces sp. NPDC006476
CGGACCGGACTTCCACCGGCAGGCGACGACGAGCTTCCGAACAGCAAGAACACCGCTACGTCACGGTGTCACCTCCCGTTCTGCTGGGCGCACGAAAAAGGCTCAGTGACCGCCACGTCTCTCACTCGCATCCATCCTTTCCGCCAGATAAAGGAGGCCAGCACCGGAAAAAAGATGAGCGGCCCGCATATGACCCCTGCGGCGGCGACGGCCGCCCAGTCCGGCTGTCCCATGGCAATACTCTCCACGGCGTCGTTCCTCGCTCTCCATGACGGGCCCGCGTGCGCCCCGGGTGGCCGCAGGCGCCAGGACCGGAACAGGGTGGTCAATCGCGGACGATGCGGCCCTTGTCCTCGACCTGCAGGCGTACGAGGTAGACGCCCTGGGCGTGGCCCATGGCTCCGTGTTCGGGATGCAGGACATAGGCGGCGGCGCTCTCGTGGACGGTGAAGCAGCCGACGTCGGCGCCGCCGTCGCGTATCGGTGCCCAGGTCACCGGGCCGTCGGCCACGAGCAGGTGGGTGTGGGCACCGTCGCCGGATGACACCAGAGGTATTCCGGCGGCGGGCACCTGCTTGCCACCCTTCGGCGGCTTGTACCCGATGAGGCCGACCGGGATCAGTCCGACGTCGCCCTGACGCTGCAGACCTGAGGAGAGCGGGATGGCGGCCTGCCGGTCGAGGTGTTCCAGGACGTCGACTCCCGCGAGGGTGGTGACGTATCCGAGAGTGGGTTGTTGCTGGGCCATGGGGCTCTCCGATTCAGGTGGCGCGGTCGAGGGTGAGGTACTGCTCGCGGGTGAGGCCGAGCATGCCGGCCGCCGCGGTGACGGGATCGGGGGCGTCGACGGGCACGATGAGCCCGTACTGGCGGCGGGTGCCGTCGCGCTCGGGTGTGGCGTTGGTGCACAGCAGGATCCGTGAGGTGGTGACGGGGAACGTCCCGGCGGACATGTCGTAGAGGGCGAGTTGGTACCCCGGGTTGCCGGGGTCGGGTTCGCTGGAGCCGACCTGACGCAGGCCTGCGGCGGCGACGAACTCGCCCCAGCCCATGCGTTCGATCGCCGCGCGGCGTATCTCGCTGTTGCTCTCCCGCAGGATCCGGGCGGCGTCCCAGTACCCCTCGACCAGGGGGCCGGGAACCGCCCTGCCGTGCCAGGAGTGGATGACCCAGCCGTCGGGCCACACAGCCGCCGGTCCGTCGGCGCAGTGGAGACGGCCTTGGGCGTCCCGCCGCAAGACGTCGGGGCGGGGGGTGAGGACGGCGTAGTCGCGGTAGGCCCACCACAGGCCCGCGTGCCGGTTCACCTGCCGCTCGGCGTGGACGGGATCCAGACCGGTGACGCCGATGAGTTCCATGGCGTCCGCCCACGCGAACGATGTCATGGAGCACCGTTGCGGAATTTCGTACCGCCAGCGGTGGGGCAGCCGGAACAGTGGCATCTCGGGTACCGGGGAGATGTCCGCCTGGGCGGCCACCTGCGCAGCCAGTTCGTCCTGCACCCGAGGCTGGGCCCACGGCTGGGGCTTCCTGCCGTCGGCCGGCCACACCATCGTCCTCTGCGCCTCCCACCGCCAGGTGTACCCGAGGGACTGCTCCTCCACGACCGTCGACACCACCCGCTTGTTCAGCGCGGGGGTCACCTGGGCCTCGACCCGGTCGTAGACCTCTGGGTGGAGGAATTCTTTCGGTCCGGTGCGCAACTGCCCACGTATCCGCCGACGGAACCGGGCTCGCATCCGGGCATATCTTCCTCCCGTCACCGAGGCGATGATCCCGGGAAGCACCGCCTGCCCGATCAGGCCGGCCCATGGGGAGCCGAGCCAGACGATGAACCGTGGGGGCGGCAGCCCGAGGCCCCGATAAACCGCCCGGACCCCGTCCTCGGCAGCAGCGCGATCACCCGGCCCGGTCGCCCAATCGACCGCGTCCCAGTCTTTTCCTATCTCACGGATGATCGTTTCCTGCTCTTCGTTGAACCCCGTGATCCGCCTGCTGGATTCCACGACCACCCCCTGGAACGGTTTGTTCGCTCTGCCCCGGTCGATGCCTCATTGATCGTTCAACTCAGCGAGCGCTCACCCTCCTCAGGCGCACATGATCACGAACCGGACAACTTTGCCGAATCTCTGCCGGCCCATGGGCCGCGAAGTAGAGGCTGCGATCGTGACCGAGCCCGGGGGCATATCCTGTTGCCCGGGCTCACTTTTTGCCACCCAATTGCTCACGCCGGCACGTTTAAGAGTCACGGATCATTATGAGATCGACGTGTTCTGCCTTTGAACTACCGTGCCATGAGAAGAGAGGCACATGGGTGTCACCGCAGTGGTCTTGAGGATGTACTCCGCCTTGACCTGGACCCGGGTCGACTCCCGCGGCAACTGCTCGACCTCCGCGTCCTTGGGCTGGTAAGTCCGGGAGATACTAGCCAGGAAGGCGGGCTTTTGAACGTCGTGATGGGCCCGGGGCAATTCCTGGAAGGACTTGGACTTGACGCCCTTTCCGCGGCGATTATCTGATTCAGCTTTGGCACAGACCGCAAACTACCAGCCACTCCGCCGAGAGTGAACCGTCGCACTGGAAATTACGTAGTTTCACTGAGAGTCGAAAGACCGCGCAGGCATCGCCGGAGTGGCCGAGCTCCACCTCGTTCTACAGCCGCAGGTCATGAGCGGGTGGTCGACGGCGTCCGGTTCTGTTGTCGGGGCCTGACCGGTGCCCGGCTCGCCCAGCAGGCGGTCCGCGCTCCACAACGCTTCCCCCGGAACTTCTGGATCCGGTCCGGCGAGGAGTGTCCGGCCCGCTCGGCCATCGTCCAGCGGTACTTGCGGCCAAGGCCCGAAAACAGCCCCTCCGTCAGGCCCCCCGAACACCTCCTGTGACTCCGGTCGCGCGAGCGATGCCTGGTCGACGTGCCTGACCAGACGGCCCGAGGACTTGACCTCCCCAACGGGGTGGGAGGGCGCACTTCACCGTCGGGGACCGGGTCCTTCATCCACAGCAGCCCGACCGCGGGCTGGAAACCGTGGAAGCCGCTCAGCAGCACCCCCGGACTGAGGTTCACCACCTCGTGCCACCATCCCGCTGGCACATGCAGCACATCGCCTGGGCCGAGATCGACCGTGAGCACGTCCGGTCCGCCCGCGGCCCGATGCGCGGCGTGTTCCGTCACCTCGTCGGCGGTCAGCCGGGACAGCCGCGCCCACTGGTCGTAACGCGGTGACTGGCCGCCGACCCGCTGGACGCTTCCCGGCGGCAGCAGCCGGAACCGCTTGCGTCCCACCACCTGCACAGCAACGTTGTCCAGAAGGTCGTGGTGCAGGCCGGTGTGCGCGCCGGCCGGCCCGATCCAGGCGCTGCTGGAGGTCACGGCGCGGCGGGGGAACAACTCGTGCGGGCACAGGTCGTCGCGGAGCGCGGGAACGGCCCGCAGGAGGTCGAACTCCTCATCCCTGGCGTGCAGGTCAGTTGGGGGCTTTGGCCATGTTCAGGAGCTGCTGGTGGATGTCGGGTCTGGCGAACAGGGCAGCGCCTGTGTCGGTTCGCCGTTGGCCGGAGAGGTCACTGAAGGTGCCGCCGGCCTCCTCGACGATGGGGATCACTGCGGCAATGTCCCAGGGGCCGGCACCCAGCAGGAGGAAGGCATCGAGTTTTCCTGTCGCGACCAGGAGGGCTCCGTGACATGTGCCGGATCCGGTGGACGGTTTACTCGGTGGCGGCGTGGTGCGGTCTGCCGTCGACCAGTCGAGCACGGGGCGCACAGTCGCACTGCCTGCCGCCAGCCTTGCGGCGGCGTCGCGTTCGGCTGCGCTCAGGCGGGACGGTGGAGGCCAGATGCCGATGGCGGCATCCTTGGCGTTTCCTCGTGGCGTGAGCGTCAGACGGACCGGAGGGACTGACGGATCGGAAGGGCATGGCCCCATCCAGGCCCCGGTGCCTGGCATTGCCCACCAGCGGCGCCCGAGTGCGGGAGCGGAGACCATACCCAGCGTCATGTCACCGTGATCTTCAAGAGCGATGAGGGTGCTCCATTCCGGATCGCCCACGATGAAGCTCGCCGTGCCGTCAATGGCATCGATGATCCATCGGCGGCGGCTTTGCCCCTGGGCATCGAACTCTTCACCGACGAACGCGTCGCCGGGATGTTCGGCGCGGATCGACGCGCGCAGAACACGTTCGATCTCCCGATCAGCCTCGGTGACCGGACTCCCGTCGCCCTTGCGCTCGGCGCCCAGGTCGGGTGCACGGAAGTAGCGCCGGGCGATCTCGTCCGCCTGATCGGCCAGGCGGAGCGCCAGCGCCAGGTCTGCTGAGTCCGTCATACCGTCCACTTTTCCCGCCGCCACCTTCGCCATCAAGTCCTGGTCCACGCGCGCCACCGCGGTGAGACGATCACGGCATGGCTGGTGTGATCACGGCGTCTGAGCCGTCCTGGATATCCCCGTTCACAGGCGTGCATCCGCGCCAGTTCCACAAGACAGTGACCGCGCTGCGCCGCGAGGGCGTGGACGTGGGACGGCGGGGCCGCCCCTGGGGTCTGCCACTGGAGGACCGAGTGCTGCTCACCGTGGCTTACTGGCGCACGAACTTGACGATGCGCCAGCTCGCCCTGCTGTTCGGTATCTCGAAGTCCGCAGCCGATCGGATCATTGACCAGATCGGCCCACTCCTCGCGTTGAAGCCCCGGCGACGCTTCGCGAAGGACACAGTGCTCATTGTGGACGGCACCCTGGTTCCCACCCGGGACCACTCGACCGCCGAGCAGTCGAAGAACCATCGCTACTCCACGAACCACCAGGTCGTCATCGACGCCGACACCCGCCTGGTCGTCGTGGTCGGCCAACCCCTTCCAGGCAACCGGAACAACTGCAAGGCATGGGAGGAATCCGGGGCCAAAGCCGCCGTCGGCAAGACGATGACCATCGCCGACGGCGGCTATCCCGGCACCGGACTGGTGATGCCACACCGCCGCCGGCCCGGCGACGAACTCCCCGACTGGTAGCGGGAGCACAATCGCTCACACAAGCAGGTCCGCGCCCGCGTCGAGCATGTATTCGCCCGCATGAAGACCTGGAAGATCCTCCGCGACTGCCGGCTCAGGGGCGACGGCGTCCATCACGCCATGCTCGGCATCGCCCGCCTGCACAACCTCAACCTCGCCGGATAAGCGCAATGGCCGCTGACCGGGCCGTCACGCCTCCGGCGAACCAAAGATCATTACGGGACAACCCTTAAGTTACCGGTATGACTCTGTTGGTGATGTTGGGCAGGTCATGCGGTGGCTGAGCACAGCGTGCGGAAGTGGGTGGCCCGGCGTCGTGTTCTGGGTGTGGTGTCGATCCAGTCGGCGATTCGGGCGACGTTGCAGGCCATCGCGGTGAGGACGTG
>NZ_JBEXPK010000187.1:0-5357 GCF_040612015.1 Streptomyces sp. NPDC006476
TCGACCGCTTTGCGGCGTACGGCCGGGTCGGGGTGGCAGATGCTGCCGAGCTTGTAGTCGTCGTCCTGGAAGGTGTTGGAATTGATCGCCCCCAGGGCCACTCCCTGCTCCCGGGCGAACACCGCGAGCTTCCCGTAGTCGTCGACCTTGTCCCACGGAATGTGCAGGGCCACCGTCGGCGCCACGCCAGTGAACTCGTGCACCTGCGCGGCGTCGGCCAGCTTCTCCCAGGGGTCGCGCGGCACGCCGGGCTGGGCGAAGACCTTGAAGCGCGTGCCGGAGTTGCCATAGGCCCACGACGGGGTCTCGATCTTCTGAGCCGCGAGTGCTGTCTTCACGGCGGACGGGTCTGGCATGACCACCTCTGAACACTGTTTGAATCGTTTCAGGGAAGCTAATCGCAGCAGCACGACGCCGTCAAGGTGTCGACGCGACCACCTCGGTGACGTTGACGAGAACCGGATCAATTCTCAGTCGGACCCCTTGACTCAGTGTCACGACGGGCTCACCATGCCGTGAATCGATTCACGCCCTCTTCCTAGGGTGTTTACACGTGCCAAAAAGACACAGCGTCCGCCGGGAGCCGCCCTGTGATCGTCACCGCCCCCGTCCTGGAGCACCACCGCGAGCCGCTGGGCATCGGCGAGTCCCGCCCCCGGCTGACCTGGCGCACGGAAACCGAGACGCCGGACTGGACCCAGCGCGCCTACCGGGTCGAGATCACCGACGCCGACGGCGCGGTCCTCGCCGACACCGGGCGTGTGGTCAGCGCCGACTCGGTGCTGGTGGAGTGGCCTGGGCCGGTGCTGGGCTCCCGCAGCCGGGTCGGGGTACGGGTCCAGGTGTGGGGTGCGGGCGCCGAGCCGTCGGCCTGGTCGTCGGTCATCTACGCGGAGACGGGGCTGCTGACCTCGGCCGACTGGACCGCCCGCCCTGTCACCCCCGACCGGGAACGCGCCGACTCCCCGCTCCCGGCGGCCCTGCTGCACCGCACCTTCACCCTCGACAGGCCCGTCACCTCGGCCCGTCTCCACATCGCCGCGTACGGCGTCTACGAGGCCGAGATCAACGGCACCCGCGTCGGCGACCACGTCCTCGCGCCCGGCTGGACCTCCTACCACCACCGTCTGCGCTACCAGACCTTCGACGTCACCGGCCTGCTCCGGCACGGCGACAACGCGATCGGCGCGCTGCTCGGCGAGGGCTGGTACACCGGCCGGCTCGGCTTCCACGGCGGCCGCCGCAACCTCTACGGCGACCACCGCGCCCTCCTCGCGCAGCTCGAGGTCACCCACCCCGACGGCACCGTCACCACCATCGCCACCGACGAGAGCTGGCGTGCCACGACCGGCCCGATCCTGCGGTCCGAGCTGTACGACGGCGAGGCGTACGACGCCCGGCTGGCCCGCCCCGGCTGGTCCGAACCGGGCCACGACACCGCCGGCTGGTCACCGGTCATCGAACTACCCGCGCCGGCAGCCGAGTTGGTCGCACCGACCGGCCCGCCCGTGCGCCGCACCCAGACCGTCGCCCCGGTGGAGGTCATCACCACCCCCTCCGGCCGGACCGTCCTCGACTTCGGCCAGAACCTGGTCGGCCGCCTGCGCATCCGTGTCTCCGGCCCCGCCGGCCACACGGTCACCCTGCGCCATGCGGAGGTGCTGGAACACGGCGAACTGGGGGTGCGGCCCCTGCGCGTCGCCCGCGCGACGGACACGTACACCCTCGCGGGCCAGGGCGAGGAGACGTACGAGCCACGCTTCACCTTCCATGGCTTCCGGTACGCCCAAGTCGACGACTGGCCCGGTGAGTTGGATCCGAGCGCGGTCGAAGCCGTCGTCCTGCACACCGACATGGCCCGCACCGGCTGGTTCCAGTCCTCGCACGCACTGGTCAACAGGCTGCACGAGAACGTCGTCTGGGGCATGCGCGGCAACTTCCTCGACATCCCGACCGACTGCCCGCAGCGAGACGAACGCCTCGGCTGGACCGGCGACATCCAGGTCTTCGCCCCCACCGCGTCCTTCCTGTACGACTGCTCCGGCATGCTCGGCGGCTGGCTGCGCGACCTCGCCGCCGAGCAGCTGGCGCGCGCCGACGGGGTACCGCCCCTGGTCGTGCCCGACATCCTGGGGGACGCGTTCGGCGGGACCCCGCACGCGGTGTGGGCCGATGTCGCCGTACTGCTGCCGTGGACGCTCTACCGGCGTTTCGGCGACCTGGAGGTGCTGCGCACCCAGTACCCGAGCATGCGTGCCTGGATGGAGTCCGCCGCCCGGTTGACCGAGCGGGGCGGCGGGCTGTGGCGGCAGGACTTCCAGCTCGGCGACTGGCTCGACCCAGCCGCCCCGCCCGACGACCCCGGCGCCGCCCGGACCAATGGTGACCTGGTCGCCAACGCCCATGTCGCGCGCTCGGCCGACGTACTCGCCGAAACGGCACGGCTGTTGGGGGAGAAGGACGACGCCGTGCGGTACGAGGAGCTGGCGCGGGCCGTACGGGCCGCGTTCGCCGAGGAGTTCGTCACGCCGGCCGGGCTGATGGCGAGCGACGCGCAGACCGCGTACGCGCTCGCCCTCTGCTTCTCGCTGCTCCCGACGGAACGTCAACGACAGGGCGCCGCCGAGCGGTTGGCGCTCATCGTGCGCAAGGCGGGCTTCCGCATCGCCACCGGATTCGCCGGGACCCCACTGATCTGCGACGCGCTGTGCGCGGCCGGCGAGCCGCAACTGGCCTACCGGATGCTGGTGGAGAAGGGCTGCCCGTCCTGGCTGTACCCCGTGACCATGGGTGCGACGACCGTCTGGGAGCGGTGGGACTCGATGCTGCCCGACGGGAGCATCAACCCGGGCGAGATGACGTCCTTCAACCACTACGCCCTGGGCGCCGTGGCCGACTGGCTGCACCGCACGGTCGCCGGGCTGGGGGCCGCCGAGCCCGGCTGGCGCCGGCTGCGGATCGCGCCCGTGCCCGGCGGCGACCTCAGCTTCGCGAAGGCCGCGCACGAGACGCCGTACGGCCGTGCGGAGGCGGGCTGGAGGATCGAGGGCGACACGCTGGTGGTGGAGGTCCGTGTCCCGCCGAACACCCGGGCGGACGTACAACTGCCGGGCGACGAGCAGCCGTTCGAGGTCGGCTCGGGCCGCCACACCTTCCGGCGGCCCTACACCGCTCCCGCCTGGCCGCCCGCCGCCGTACGGCATCCGTTCGCCAGTCCCGAGTGACAGCGGCGGAGGTGTTCAGCTCAGAACGGCGGGCCTGAGCACCTCCTCGCACCACTGGCGGAAACCGGTCGGGCTCGGCTGCGCGGTGCGGTGCTCCTCGTCGTAGGCCCCCTCGTTCTGGGCGACGGCCATGTCGGCCACGCCCTGGGCCATCGCCTCGCTCGCCCCGTGCTCCAGCATCATCGACCTGTACGCGTCGACCGGGACCTGCTGGTAGCGGACCGGCAGCTCCAGCACATCGCCGAGGACCTCCGCCATGCCGTCGGGAGTGAGGGAGTCGGGGCTGACCACAGGTACACCGCCCTGTCCGCTCCAGGTGTCGTCGAGCAGCACCTCGGCGCCTCGCTCGGCGATGTCGCGGGTGGCGACCAGGGCCAGGGTGCGGTCCCGGCGGCTCGGCAGGAAGAAGGTGCCCTGGTTCCTGATCGCGTCGAGCTGACGGAGCAGGTTCTCCATGAAGAACGGAGGCCGCAGCGCCCGGCACTTCACTCCCGTTCCGGCGATCAGTTCCTCGGCGGCCCGCGCGGCCGACAGGTGACCGGCGTTCTTCTCGATGCCGTGGCCCATGGTCGACACGCTGACGACCCGTTCCACGCCGTGCCTGGTGACGGCCTCGCACGCCGACCGGGTCGGGTCCAGATAGTGGCGCTCGAGGTTCTCCGTGCGGGGGTCCGGCGGTATCACCCAGAACACGGCCTCCGCGCCCGTGAAGGCCTTCATGAGGACATCGGGGTCGGCGTGCGAGCCCTGGACGACCTCGACCCGCTCCCGCACCTCGGGGGCGAGCCGGCCGGGATCCCTCACGATCACGCGGACCGGCTGCTCGGCGCCGAGGACACGGTCGACGACCTGCCGGCCGATCTGACCGGTGGGCGTGGTGATGACAAGCATGCAGAAGCTCCAAAACGGTTCGCTGGAAGCGCGGTTCACACCCCGTCGCCTGTGGCCGTACCGGGGGACCGCGTACCTCGATCCTGCGCCGCGTTCCTCCGCCTTGGAAGGATCGACCGGGTCCCGCTTGTTACCCTCCGGGTCATACCGAAGGAGGTCCACGGTCATGGAGTCCCGGTCACTGCGCTACTTCGTCGCCGTCGCGGAGGAACTGAACTTCGCCCGCGCCGCCGAACGGCTGGGCATCTCCGCCCCGCCCCTCTCCCGCGCCATCCGCAAACTCGAGACGGACCTCGGCATCACCCTCTTCGAGCGAACGACCCACAGCGTCACCCTCACCCCGCCCGGCACCGTCCTGCTGGCGGAGGCCCGGATCGCCCTGGACGCCCTCCAGGCGGCCGGCCGGCGAGCCCAGCGCGCGGCCGACCCGGAACCCAAGCTCGTCCTGACCGTCAAGGCCGACGGCGCGGCGGGTCTGCTGGATGCCATCCTGGCCCGCTACGCCACCGAGCCGGCGGCCCGGCCGGTCACGGTCCGCCTCTCCGGCTGGGGCGAACAGGCCCGGCTCCTGCGTGCGGGCGAGGCGGACGCGGCCCTCCTCTACGAACCCTTCGACCGCGCCGGCCTGGACGCCGAGACGGTGACCGTCGAACCCCGCCTCGCCGCGCTGCCCGCCACCCACCCGCTCGCGGCCCGCGACGACCTCACCCTCGCCGATCTCGCCCTCCCGGGCGTCGAACCGGGCGACTCGGGTGGCCTGTGCCGCTACCTGGACATGATCATGGAGCGGTACGCGATCACCGACCTGGCCCAACTCCTCGCGCTCGTCGAATTCGGCAATCTGGTGACGCTGCTCCCGGAGTCGGTCACGACCCGCTACCCCCGGCCGGGCGTGGCGTACCGCGAACTCCCGGACGCCCCGCCGGCCACCCTCTCCATCGCCTGGCCCCAGCACTCCCGCTCGACGGCCACGGCGGCCCTGGTCCGCGTCGCCACCTCTGTGGCGCCCGTCCAGGAGGCGGCCGAAGCGACGGCCACGAAGCAACGGCGCTGAGCGGCCCGGGGGGTGACGGCGGTCCGAACCGGGGATTTACGCTCCCCACCCGGCCTGCTGCCCGCCGACCCGCTCCTCGACGATCTTCTCGGCCCATCCGGAGCGGTGGTAGGCGGCGATCGGGTCGGGGTGGAGGCCCATGTCTTCGCGGAGGTCGGCGAGGAGGGGGCGTACGTCGGTGTTGTAGG
>NZ_JBEXPK010000188.1:0-5197 GCF_040612015.1 Streptomyces sp. NPDC006476
GCAGCGCCGCACCCCGCCACCCCGTCGGCAAACACCGGCATAAAAAGGACACCCATCGACCCGGAGGACCGAGGGGAAACCTTTAATTTCAAGCTAAGGCACTGGGACGCGCTCATCTGTGACAAAGGCCGCTCCACGAACAGGCAAGTATCCGGCAAAGGGTTCGAGCACGATCGAAAGGTGTTGCCCGGCTCCATCCGGCTGTCCAGCCTGGGCAAGACGTCTTCTTCGCCCAGCGGATGGGAGAACCGTGATGACAAGCTGGATCCTCGCGTTCGACGCGGGCTGCCGGTCGTGCACCGACGTGGTGGACCGGGTGCGTGCCTGTGCGAACGGCAAGCTGACGACCGCGGGCCTCGCGGAACCGCGGATCCACGAGCTGCGGCAGCGCGCTCTCGGCAAGGCGGCCCCGTGGGCGCCGACACTGCTCGCGGTGGACGGCGACGCCGTCCGGGCGTGGACCGGGCCGGCGCTGTCCCTGCACCTGGTGCGGCTGCTCGGAGTGGCCGACTCCGTGCGCGTGGTCCGCGCCCTCAACCACGCCGACGTCGTGCGGCACCCCGGTCGGCGGAAGCTGCTCAAGGCGGTGCCGCTGCTGGGCCTCGGGGCGTTCGTCCTGTCCGGCGGGCTCGCGGCTCCGGCGATGGCGGCCAAACGTTCCGGCAACGGCAGCGACGGCGGGGCGGCGAGGTGGGTGCGGGCCAACAGCGCCCGGCTGCCCACCGCCTACGAGGACTTCGTGTCCTACCCGATGCCCTACCGCAGGGCGATCTTCGCCGTGTCTCCCCCGGCCGTGCGCACCGCCCTGTGGGCCAAGCACTTCGAGGACTACCGCAAGGCCCACCCGGGACTGTCGCCCGCCCAGGTCGCCGTCATCGACGACGCCGCCCAGCTGGCACCGCGCGTCATCACGACCGGCAAGAACCGGGACCTCAGGGCCCTGCGAGCGCTGGCGGCCACGGCCGTCTCCCTGTTCGGCGCGCAGGAGGCGCGGGCGCTGCTGGGCACGCTCGGCCCGCGGGAGTTGCCGCACGAGTCCGCGCGGACGGCCCCGCAGTTGTTCTCGCAGGTGTCTTCGCAGATGTCCTCCCGGGCGGCCGGAGGCACCCTGGCCCCCTCCGGTGCCGCCTGGTGGTGCGAAGCGACCGGTCCCGACTGCGACACCAACTGCGAGGCCATCACGGGCTGCTCGGACGCCACCTGTTACGGCCCCTGCGTCTGCAGTTCGAGCGGCTGCGGGGACCTGTGGCTCGACTCGTGCAACGGCCTCTGCGGCGCCTGAGGCCCCGGCGGTCAGGACCAGTCTCGGCCTGACCGCCCCCGGTTCGTGTCGGAGCGCTGCTTCTTCTCCCGCAACCGCCGCTCGGACGTCGTTCGAGGCCAAGCTGATGAAGTGTTCCAAGATTTCCTTCGCCCCATTGCCGTTGCCTCGAAGCTCTGTCTTGCTCGACGCATTGTGCAGCCGGGAGGCCGTCTCGAAGGCGTTGCTTGCGGCTTCGACCACAACGGGGGAGCTGGCTATGAGACGGACGCGGAACAGCTCATGCTGGGCGACGCCCTTGAGCCGGTACGACTCCAGGCGGGCCTCTGCGGCAGCTGAACTGTCCTGATCTTCGTTCTTGCGGTGCCAGCGGTCGTACTGGCTACGGCGGTATTCCGTCACTGCTCCAGCGAAGTCGCTGTAGACGGCCATTCGCTCCGCACGGAGTTGCTGCCGATGAGTAAAGCTCTCGGTCCGCTCAGCTGATTTGCGCTGAAACAGGTAGGCCACCGCAGAGCCCAACAGTGTGCCCAGAACTGCAACGAGAGCCGAGACGGCACCATCCATGCGAGTCAGGACACCACATATGTCCGGGCGGCATGACGGGTAGCTCCCGATCTGTGTCGACGAGTAGCGTTGACGTCCACGAAACGGGTCGCTGACCTGCAGAGAAGCAGCCCAAGATCATTACGTCGGCATTACGTGATCACTGTCGTGGAGCTGCTTTCGGCGGCGTCTGCCTGCACATACGCGAAGACCCCGGCCTCAGCGTTTCCGCTGGTGACGGGGTCTTTGGGCACCTCATGCTGGGTGCCCCCGGCAGGATTCGAACCTGCGCACACGGCTCCGGAGGGCCTTTCGGTCCCAGGCATGTGCGCAGGTCACAGGCTTCTTACCGTTCGGGTAGCGATCACTCGTCCGCGGATAGTCCACAAGCTGCTGTCTGATCCGAGGCTCCATGGATCGGCTATCGGTGGCCCCGACTGACGGCCGCGATCTCGGTGGAGGGGTTCAGAGCAGCACGGTCACATTGCTCGCCCCAACAGGGCGTGGCCTGCCGACCGGCCACCGCAGGCTTCGGCCTACGTGACGGACAGCGGGTGAACAGATGGCCTGCTGGGCGATACGGCGTTTACCGGCAAGGCCTCGATAAGCGCTCGAGCGTAGGCTGCTGCCACGACCGAAGCATAAGCCTGCCACGTGTCACCTTTACGCGAATCGCAGTAATCACAGATTCCGCGAATAACTAGATAGCCCACTCCGCCAACCCATGCGGCGTCAGAAATACCTGAACCTTCCATTTCGACAGCCCGAACGTCGAGCTGATCTCTTAAAACGTCACGTAGTAGCGGGTCTTTCAAAAGGATATTCGCCGACGCGATGCGGCCGTAATACAGCTTTGGCTGCCCTGTTATTCGATCAACGTCCGTTGGGTGCTCCAATTTGACGTTCGACCTCCTGGAATGGTAGAGCTTATCGAAAGATGGGCTCGGGCGAGAAGCCCCGAGCAACCGCCTCCCCCGCCTTACATGCCGCTCCCAGGGGCGTTTTCCGGCGAGCCTTTCGGCCTCTAGGCGATTCACCTTATTCAACAATGCAGGTGAAGGGAGTGGTGAAGTCCCTTTAAGCTCAGCCACGCCCTCGCTTAGCCTCAAGTGATCGTACTGAATAACCCCATGTTCGCCCGATATTACTATGTCGCCGAGGCGGACATGCTTACTCGGTTGGCGATGATTCGGAACGCCACCAGCAATTCCTACCATCAGAACGTGATCAACACTTGGAAAACTTCTCTTGAGGTTCGTGACGGCGATGGAGGCAACATTGTTTGCAGGCTTTGTCTGAAGCGTCAGAACCACCGAATGAGCTCCTCCCCCGGAGTGCGGAATCCTACCGATCACGTAATCGCTATGATCTTCTCTGTGGGGAGGTGCGTCCTGGGGATCGTCAAGCATGGCTTTAGCCGCAGCAAACTCTTTCGGCAACGCTGTCACGATGCCAACGTCCGGCAGGTCGCCCTGCGCTGAGTTATTCATCCCAACCACCGCGATTCGCACATTACCGCAGAACTCTACAATAGTGTGCCACCGTTGAGTGCACTCCGCGACTTGACCCGCGTGTGGCGGCTGGAAACGAGCCTCGTTGGGCGAATAGATAAGGGATGTGTTGCGGGCGGGGAGGTCGTTGACGTCTACTCGGCCGGTCAGCCGTGGTCCTGGAGTGCTGCCGGCCGACTGCGGTCTATGCGGTGGCTGTACTCCGCTGCTCTACAGCCACAACTGATCATCGGCGGCTGTGACCTGCGGCCGCCTAATCGATCAACGCCCTGACCTGCTGCTGAGCTGTCGGCAGTTGTCGGCGTTGGTCATCGTTGAGCGCCCTTCCACGCCCCCTGGACGGCCCGGGAGGGCGCTCTAGCCTTTGGGTGGGGCATCTACTCGCAAGGGTCCCTCACGAAGGTCGTACGCGACGCGAGAGGTACGAGTAGAATCCAATAGCAGTCAAAACCGGGGTGGGGGAATCTTGAGAAAATACGGCACTGAGATTGGGCTGACACTGGTTGTGTCGCCAATGATTCTTGGCAGACAGCGGGATCTAGAGAAGGCGGATATCCCTAGAGATCCCCCATGTCACATCTATGTGGTCAGTCAGCTTCCTCGTATCTCGATTCCGCCGGAGAGCGTCACCATCGAAAACGGCTCGATATCTGGAGTTGCAAGGAAGCAGCATGAGGGAAGCTTCACCTCGATTGATTTCCGAATGGGGTACGAGCGACCTGACGGATTCGGGTCTATCGCGTGGGTATCCGAGTATCCGTATGAGGACTTTTCGCTAGTGGACGAGGAAAGCGGGGAGGATCTTATATCAGGGAGTGCGTATGTCCTCCTGACGCACTTGGGTGTTGATCCTTCGTGGCGCACACATGAGGTGCTCTATGTTGGCCAAGCCTTCGGAAAAGCCGGAGAGAGGCAGGCTTTCGACAGGCTTCGAAAGCATGACACTTTGCAGAGGATCTACTCTGAGCAGCGACCCGATCGGGAAATCTGGCTCTCGCTCTGTGCGATCACAGACGTTGCGACGATGTCGACAATGCACCCCACTGATAATGGGGCTGTCAGCGTCGAGGAGGACAGGGATCATATGATCCGAGTCTATCGGCGAGTGATTGATAAGCGGGGCTCATTCGCTACTTCCAGCCAAAATACAACAAAGTCTTTAAGAATAACTTCCCTGATCCGGATCACGTGTCACTTGCGGAGTGTATGGATCTAGAAATTAATACCGTAATCCTTGAGCTGCATGGAATGAACGTAGAAGCGCTTTATGGATCGCCGGGCGTTGAGGCGAACCATCTACACTTCCCTCAATATCCACTCTTTGAGGCGGATGGTCGGGATTCTCTCCTCGACTTCATGAGTTCATTGGGCAAGGCTAAGGCAAACGAATGAGGTCGGTGGAGTCTTAATGACTCTGTCCAGGGCGAGGTGGGCCTCGGCGGTCAGCTCTTGTCTTCGTTGAGGTCGAACCCGTCCGGGACCTCCAGCAGTGCATCGCGCCACGGCCCTTCCGGTTCTTTCATGGCCGCGCTGCGGAAGAGGTCTGCGAGTCGGTGGCGGTCCCCTGGGCTGAGGCGGTCGAAGAGGTATGCCGGGTACTCGAACCACCTGGACGCCGCGTCCGGTGAGGCTTCCTCATCCGTGCTGGTGTCGACTGCCGCCACCAGATGTGCCATGGCTTCGGCCAGCGTGGTGAGCAGCGGATCGCTGTGGGAAGGAGCAGGCCGCCGGTATCGCTCGCGAAGTGGTCCCGAGGTGAGATCGTCACGGGACACGTGATCGGCTGTCCCCGTACTCGTGTGAGTGCACCACCAAGTACGGGGTTTTGTGCACCACTCAGGCCACGTCGGTGTCTCGCTCGATGGCCTGGAGCCGGTTC
>NZ_JBEXPK010000189.1:0-5084 GCF_040612015.1 Streptomyces sp. NPDC006476
CAGGGCGGCTCCGAAGGGCCATAACCTTCATCTCTCGCACAGCACCATTTCCAGAAGCTGCCTACAATCGGCTCCCTTTCATGTTCAGGACACAAGGCCCGGGACAATCATCATTGCGAAGTGCCGCGAATTGCGCCGACCAGGCGTTCGGCGAGCTCGTTCGCTTCGGTGTCGTGGATCGTGAAAGCAGGCGCCAGCTTGAGATGCCGGTCGGCCGTACCCACGAGTACGCCATGTCGGCGCGCGGCGAGCTGCGCGCGGTCGCATGCTTGCGAAGATTCGAAGGTAATCGACAGCATCAGTCCTTTTCCCTGTATGCTAATGACGCCATCGGCAGTAGGCAGATCTTCACGAATCCGCTGCAGCAGCCGCGCACCTTTCAGTGCGACCGTTTCATAGCAGTGATGTGCGTCCAAGTAATCGAGAATGAACAACGCCGCGCGGCAACCCAGAAGATTTCCGGACTGGGTATGCCCATGCCTGAAGAGCGGTACGGAATGGGTGGCAAAGCTGTCGACCACGGCCGTCGTTGCCACCACTGCGGTGATCGGAAACCCGCCGCCGAGGCACTTGCTGAAGATCACGATATCCGGTTCGGCACCTTGCGCGACGGCTTCACAGAATGAGCCTGCACGTCCGATTCCGCAGTAGACTTCGTCGCAGATTAGTGGTATGTCATACTGCTTCGCGAGATCGGACAGTGCTCGTAAGAAGCCGTCCGGGAACTGCCGCGTCCCGGCCATCGCCATGACGGGCTCGACGATGATCGCAGCGATCTCCGATTCGTGCTCTGCCAGCAGCGTCTGCCATTTCGGTAGATCGTCGAGGCTTGCTGGCGCGGGCATCGACATCGAATAGGCGCCAAGCAGGGGTAATGCCCCGTCATTGATGAAAGCGCGTTGCGTTGCGATCATCGCGCCGAGGGTGCAGCCGTGGTAGGCGTCGTCGATCGCGACCACCTGGGTCCGTTGTGGACGTCCGCGGCTGACTTGGTACTGCCATGCCATTTTGAGCGCGGCTTCGACTCCCTCGCTACCGCTCGTCACGAGGAATGTATGGGTGAGCCCGGTCTGCGTCAGCCGGTCGCGGATCTTGTCGGCAAGCGTTTCGGGCAGCCCTGTGCTCGAGCCGATGTTGCACGCGTGAACAAGCGTGTCCAGTTGCTGCTTGACCGCCGCAGTCAGTGCCGGGTGGGAATGGCCGAGGCAATGGTTGTAGGAGCCCGAAATACCATCGATATATCGTCGGCCGGTCTCCTCGTAGAGAAACACGCCGTCGCCGCGCACGACCCTCGGACGGCGATCGTCCATTGGTATCGGAGTGTACGGCGGCCAATAGAGGTGCGGCCGACTAGAGGTAGTGCTCATATTTTGTCCCTGCAAGTTCCGACCTCAGGACATCGATGTTGTCGACCACCAGCGATACCGGCACTTTCTCCTTCTTCCCCGTTCCAGGCTGAAGCGTGGCGGCGGATATACCGAGAAACGAGTGCAACCGGTCATGAACAATTCCCGGCGTAGAAATAAGATCCTCGTATTCTACCTGTAAAACGTCATGCCCGCCGAAACGCTCGCGGAATTGCGCCCGATTTTCAAGATCACGTTCGATGAAATCGATGAGTTCATCCCGCGTGATCGTCAGCTTGACCTGGGGTCTATTCGTGTTGTCGGCACGGCCGATGTACCAGACATGATCGCGCAAACTCTTCTTCAGCGAGGCCAGTCGTTCCAGGCGGCTGCGCCGGTCGAGCATAATGATCCGCAGATCGCGGACTCCAGCCACAACATCCCATACGTTCTCACCCGCCCATTCGGTGTCGAGATCACGAAAGAGGGCAAATCCTACGGCTTCAACATATTCGAAATACGGCCGAAAGAGGTGTTTGTTGACAACCTCGACTGCTGTCGTATCTCGCACCGAATAAGGCAGCAGATGCTGGCCGAAACGATTGAACGATTCGCCGTGAATCTCGATGCAGGGGTGAGAGCCGAGCAGCGTTCGCAGCATATGCGTACCCGAACGAGGCGTCGACACAATCGCGAAGCGTTGATATTGCCGCTGTGCAGCGACGGTTTTCTCGTCGATGCTGCCTCCCAACCACTTCTTCTCTTCAGCCGAAGCGATCTTCGCGTGAACGAACTCAAACAGATCCGGCACCGCCTCCTTAACACCGACCATGGGTGCTATGACGTCGTCACCTCGCAGTCCCCGAACACTCCAGCCCCGTCCGTCTCGTTGATATTCGCAAACGAATTCAACAACAGCAGTCGTCGTCTCTCCGTCGAGTTGATAGACGGCGAGATCGGCTCGGACCTGCGCTGCGAGCTCACCGGCAGGACACGCCATCCATAAGGCCCATAGTGCCGACAGGTCCAATTCCGCTGTCCGCAGCTCGCCACCAGTCACGGCCGGCCACTCGTTGTGCAGGCCCGATTCGCGATCGAGGGCCCGCGTAGCGGGACCTCGAAGAGCCCTCTCAGGAGGATGCGCGGCCTAGCGGGATCATCGACGTATGCGTATCGACCGTGAGACAGCTCGTCATTGCGTATGATCATCGCCTGTCCTTTGCGTAGCGCGAATGTCAGCAAGTAGCCGCTTTCTTCGGATGCAAGCCGGGTCAGATACGCCACGGCATCGGCGGTTCGGGGATCGATGCGACGTGAATAGTCCCAATCAGCTGTAACGTCGAGCGTGAAACCGCCGACGATATCACCATTCTCAGCGCGGCTGAAAACCGGCCCGATGTGCTCGTACTGTCTGCCCGAGCCCCTGCCGGTCGACCTCCGTCTGAATACATTGGCTGCCAGCAAGCACTCTGCAAGGTCGGGGTAATCGCGGGATAAAACCCGGAACGCCGAGACACTGTCGAACAAGATGGACTCGCCACCACTGAGCGCGGGCTCCTTGCAAAGGATGATCGAAGTCTTAATTGTTCCGATGGGCAAGTAGGAGCCATCGGTATGAAGCGGCACACCGGACGTGTTGTTGAACACAAAATGATGACCGCTTGACAGACCTCCCACCTGGTTCATACCCGACGAAGACACACCTTCGGAGTGCTCGCGGCGATTGAATTCAGACTGATGCATCGGTCCCAGGGCGTAGAGGACTGCCATCCGGTGAAAATCCGACGCATCATATCGCCAGTCACCCGAAACTATCGCAAAACCGTACTGGTCGACGTATTGCGCGACTTCCTCTGCGTTATCCACATCGAGCACTCGCAGAGACCAACCGTTAAAACGGCTACTCATGCCATCCCTCCGAAATGAGCTGGTACGATGAAATGCCGAATTTTGGTAACTGGGCAGGCCGAGCTGCGAGCGGCCCTCTCCCGGTACCGCATTGGTGCGCAGACGGATGAAGGTTTCGGTTCAACACCCTTCGTTGAGATCTACGCAAGCCCCACAAACTCCAAGGCACTATCGAAGACGTGCGGACCTGACGATAGAGGCATCCGACCCGGACCAATCTCACACCTGCGTTCCGCGTCATTCGCTATGCCTAACCTCGATCTGCTCTGAAAATCCCCTCCGTGATCATCAATGGGTGTGGGGCTCGATGGTCACGTCGTAGCCGAGCTGGGTGAGCTGGCCTACGAGTCGGCGGGTCTGCCGGGACAAGTGGTCGGCGCCGAGGTCCCGGTAGGGCGTGTCCTGGGTCAGGATGTGCCAGACGGCAACAAGGATCGAGTGCTCGACGGCGACGAGTGCCCGCTTCTTGCCCCGGTGGCCGACCAGGCGCCGGAACTGTGCGGACAGGTAGGTGCTCTTCGAACGGGCCGCTGCGGCGGCGGCGATGCCAAGGACGCCCTTGAGCCAGGCGTCACCGTGGCGGGTCCGTCCGCTGGTGACCTTGCCGGCAGATTCGTGGTTGCCCGGACAGACCCCGGCCCAGGAGGCGAGGTGCCCGGCGGTGGGGAACCGCCGCATGTCCACGCCGATCTCCGCGACCACGACTTGGGCGGCGGTGAGACTCACTCCCGGGATGGTCACCAGCAGCTCCAGCTGGCGCCTGTAGGGCTCAAGGCGGCGGTCGATCTCGGCGGTGAGCTCTTTGACCGTTGCTGTGGCGCCGTCGATGCGGTTGAGCATGGCGCGGGCGAGGAAGGCGTGATGATCAGTGAAGAACCCGGTCAGCGCCTGGACCAGCTGGGTTTCCTTGTGCTTCAAGGTGCCGACGGCGAGCTGAGCGAGGGCCTGGGGGTCGCGTTCACCTGAGATCAGCGCCTCGACCATCGTACGCGCCGATTTGCCGCCGAGGTCGGAGACGACGCTCGACAGTTTGATCCCGGGATCTTCCAGCAGCTTCTCCAGACGTTGGATCTCCCGGGTGCGTTCACGGGTGACCTCGGTGCGGTACCGGGTGAGGTCCCGCAGTTGCCGGATCGGCTTGGGCGGAACGAACGATGGGCGGACCGGGCCGTGTTCGACGAGCTGGCAGATCCACTGGCAGTCACGCACATCCGTCTTCCGGCCGGGGACGTTGCGCATGTGCTGGGCATTGAGCAGCCATGTCTCCATCTGCTCCTCGAGGATGTAGTACACGGGCTTCCAGTAGGACCCCGTCATTTCCATCCCGACAAGGGTGATCCCCTCGCAGACCAGCCACTCGC
Organism: Streptomyces sp. NPDC006476; assembly: GCF_040612015.1. Lineage (NCBI taxonomy): Bacteria > Bacillati > Actinomycetota > Actinomycetes > Kitasatosporales > Streptomycetaceae > Streptomyces > Streptomyces sp. NPDC006476. The sequence goes on from NZ_JBEXPK010000189.1 coordinate 4,616, forward strand.
GCAAGGCCAGTAGCCCCTCGGTCATCGTGGAGAAGGTGCGAATCTCGGTATGACGACGCCCGTTCCGCCCCGGGATACGGATGCACACCTTGCAGTCGGCCTTGCCGATGTCGATCCCCGCGCAGCGTTCGTGGACAATGTCCATACCGTCTCCCTCCCGCGCTGTACGTCGCTCCGCAGCGGACGACCGCCCAGCAAGGATCCGGCAGGAGGGAAGAATCTGCTCTGCGTGCTCGCGGCAACACTTCGGGGTGCCCTCAGAGAACCCGGCCGCCTATCAACCCGACCTCGTCATCCAGTCCGACCGTCTGGCCGAAACCGGCCTCGTCCGCGAAGGGTTGCAGGCCGGCCGCCAGGCCGTTGAGGTATCTGAAACCCTGGTCCAAGCCGATCCCGACGCCTACCGCACCGTCCTCGCCATGGCCTGGTCCACTCTCAGCAACCGACTCGCCGACAACGGCGAACGGGA
>NZ_JBEXPK010000190.1:0-4970 GCF_040612015.1 Streptomyces sp. NPDC006476
TGGAAGCACAGGTACTGCAGCCTGAAGATCTGCTCCACGTCCTGCTCGCCCCGCCCACGGCACTGCGGCCGTGGGCCGGGGTGGCGGCCTCGAAGCCCACCACCGAGTCGGACAGCCGGGAGGCCTGCCACAGGGCCATGCTTCCGATGCTGCCCAGGCCTATGACTGCGAGTTGTGCGTCCATGAGAGCAGTGCCTTTTCTTACTCGTGAAGTCCGGCGAGTCTGCTGCCGAACCGGGCCAGGAGCGAGGTCGTGCTGGAACCCCTGCGCTCTTCCCACTGGTCGGCGATACCGAAGAGTCGGTACATGGCGTGGACGCCCAGCCAGCGGATGGGTTCCGGTTCCCACTTCCGTGCCCGGTAGCCGACCCAGGGAAGGGCTGTCCGTTCGGTTTCCTTCTCGAAGGCCAGCTCCACGAGAGTCCTGCCGCCGACGTAGGCCGACGTGACACCGTGTCCCGCGTAGCCGGTGGACGACCCGATCCCCGATACCGGGTCCCAGTGCACGCCGCCGTTCCAGTCCCGCGTGACGCCCAGGACCCCTGACCAAGCGTGATCCACCTCGAAGGGGATGTTCGGGAAGAAGGAACTGACCTTGCGCGAGATCAGGTCGATGGTGGACCGGGCGGTCGCACCGGCTCCCCCTGTGCCGGACCCGAAGCGGTAGGGGACACCGCGGCCCCCCATGGCGATACGGCCGTCCGACGTGCGCTGGGCGTAGATGAACGTGTGTGCGGAGTCGCTGAGGCACTGCAGCCCGTCCCAGCCGATCTGCTGCCATGCCTCCTCCGGCAGGGGCTTGGTCACGATCAACGAGGAATTGACCGGGATCAGGGTTCGGCTGCCGAGCAGCTGTCCCGAATAGCCTTCGGTGCAGATGAACGTCCTGGCCGCGGTGACACGTCCGTCGGCCAGCGTGAGGTTCTTGCCCTTGACGCTTTCCACTCGGCTGCCCTCGAAGATCCTGACCCCCATGGAGGTCAGGGTGTCCGCGAGGCCGTAGACGAGTTTCGCGGGGTGGAACCGCGCGCAGTGCTTGTAGAAGAGCCCGCCGTGGACGGTGGAGATGTTGATCCGGCTCCGGAAGTCGTCCCTGTCGAGCATGTGGACTTCAGCGTCGGTCAGCCCGTATTTCAGGTCTGCGTCACGCCTGGCGACAAGCCGTCCCAGCCCCGCCTGAGTGTGGGCGGCGACTAGGGCGCCCCCCTTGTGCTGATCGGCATCGATGCTCTCGGCCCGCAGGATGTCCAGGACGGAGTCGACGCCGGCGACGAATTCCTGCTGCAGTGCCCGGCTCGCTTGCAGCCCTCCTCCGGCGCGGGCGAAGGTGCCACGGTTTCCCGGGGGCATGGCCGAGAGCCAGCCACCGTTGCGTCCTGATGCACCGTAGCCCACCTGTTCGGCCTCGAAGACGGCGACCGAGAGCGACGGTTCGAGCTTCTTGGCGAAGTACGCGGCCCACAGCCCGGTGTAGCCGCCGCCCACGATGGCCAGGTCCACGCGGTCCTGGCCGGTGAAGCGGGGGAATGAGGGCTTCTCGTCGGCCAGTCCGGCCACCCAGAAACCGAGTTCTCCGTTCCGGGGTGGTGCCGCAAGGGCGTTCATGTGTGTCCTTCTTCTGTCTACGGGAACTGCGTGGCCTGTACTGGAAGGCGGTGTGGCCGCCGTCGACGGGGGAGGTTCGTCCCGGTGACGTACGACGATCGGCCGCGTCGGAGACGTTCGACTGCTCAGGCTCAGCGAGGTTCCGGCTTGTCCGCACGCTCTGGACCCGGCCCACACCCCGTCTCGGCCGACAACGCCGTCACTCCGCGGGCTCACCGTCCCGGTGGGGCAGTCGGCCCGGCTTGCGGAGGCCCGAGCCCACCGCCGGTGGTGCACGACGTAGGCGTTGCCGACGAGGACGCGTGGTTCCGGTCCTCGGCTCCCGCTCTGGCGTCAGGGGCGCGGGAGGCCGAAGAGGACGGGAAGGTCGGCGATGTCGGTGATCCGCTCGTAGCCGAGCCAGTGCTCGTCGTGCTCGAAGCCGCGGTCGACGTACACCTTGTTCTCGATCCCTATGACGGCCGCGGGGCGCAGGTCGTACATGGGGCTGGCGGAGACGTGCACGAGCTCGTCGGGCGTCACACCCAGCTTGTCGAAGGCGTACTCGAAGGCGCGGAGCCGTGGCTTGTAGACACCCATCTCCTCGGCGCTGATGACGACCTCGAACGGGGCCTTGAGGTTCTCCGCGAGGCGCACGGCGTGCGCGGTGTCGCTGTTGGTGATGATGGCCAGGGGGATCGCCTCGGCCAGGCGGTTCAGTGCCTCGGTGACACCGGGGTACGGGCCCCAGGTGGGGATGCGCTCGTACACCGCCCGCGCCTCGTCCTCGCGGTACTCAAGACCGACCATGTGCAAGGCACGCTCCATGGAACGAGCGACGACCTGGTGGAACGGCTGGTAGGTGCCCGTGCACTCGTCGATCCGGTACGCCTTGCAGATCCGCAGGAACTCATCGGCGACCTCGGCGGGCAGCCGGTCGCCCAGGACCTCCCGCATCGCGTCGTTGATGCTGAACTTGATCAGCGTTCCGTTCATGTCGAACGTCGCGAACTTGGGCTTGACATCGAATCCCACTGGTCCTCCTGGTGTCCGAGCGAAACAGCCCGCCTTTGGTCGATTGTCGACCACTGTTGTCGATTGTCGACCATGAGGAATCGGCTGTCAATAACTGGCCGGGATGTCCGCCGGTCCTGTCAACGGGGACGAGCCCAGGGTGCATCCGAGGGCTCTGGACCGGGCGCCGGCTGGAGATCCAGCGAAGGTATAGTCGACAAACGACCAAGTGGCCTAGAGAGGGTGACGGTGGACCACAAGTTCGAGTGGCAGGAACAGCGGATGACGACGCCGGACGGTGTCTACCGGACACTCCGCGCAGCCATCCTCGATGGGACCGTGCCTCCCGGCAGCCGGCTGCGCGAGGCGCACATCGCTGCGGATCTCGGGATCAGCCGGTCCCCCCTGCGCGAGGCGCTGACCAAGCTGGAGGAGGAAGGGCTCGTCGTCAAGTTCCCCTACAGGGGGGCGTTCGTCGTGGAGGTGAGCGCTCGGGAGGTCGCCGAGATCGACTCGATCCGGCTCCGGGTCGAGCCCTACGCCGCCGAGCTCTCGGCCGAAGCGCTCCGCGGTCCCGAGCGCCCTCAGCTGCTGCAAGCCGTCGAGGATCTCCGCCGGGCGATGGAGACGGACGACATCCCGGCCAGTATCGACGCACACCTTCGCTTCCACAGGCTCTTCTACGATCTCTCGGGTCACGGCATCCTGCAGAATCTCTGGAACGGCTGGGAGACCAAGCTGCGCCTCCATCTCAGCGTCGATCACCGCACGTACAGCGACGACCCGCAGCAATTGGTCGTCGAACACGAGAGGTTGGCCGCGGTCGCCCTGGAAGGCGACACCGACGCGTTCCGCCAGGAACTGGCCGCCCATTTCCCCATGGGACTGCAAGCCCGGACGGAGAAGTAGGGGAGCCCACGCCCGGAGCGGGTAAGCCATCCGCCCGCGTGAGGTGTCGGAGCCCGCTCGCCATCGCGACGTTGCAGAGCGATGCCGAGAGTCAAGAACGGCGTCCGGGCCTCGGTCGTCCTCTCGGCTCGCGCGCCCTGCCGGAGGCACGCCCGGACGACGAGTTGTCGTAGGCGCCGGGTGATGGCGGATCAGTCGCCGCGTGTCCAAGGCGCCGGCTGCGGCATGAGTGGAGCGCCCCGCCTGGACCTGGAGACGCCCGGGGCTGCGCAATCGACGAGACCGCGACCCCCCGGAGATCCCCTGACCGCCAGCCGCTCCGATTCGCCGCATGCCGCAACACCTGGGCACCCGGATTCCAGCGCCTGTGATGTCGTAGTCGACCCCCGCTCGGGTCCGCCCGGCATCCCTCCCGACCTGCGCGTGCCCGCAGGTGATCGGTGTCCCGAACCCGGCCACTCTCGCGCCGTTACACGCCGGTACTGAACCGCCACATCGCCCCCTCGATCGGATGCGGCAGGCGCTGAGGGGAGGGGCCGTACCCGCCCGTCGACAGGGAATTCGCGATCAACTTCCGCTGTTCGTCCGCGAGTTGCCCCCGCGGCGCGGTATCGACCGTCGGCGGTGGCGCGGGCCGCACGAGATGCTCCGGAGGTCGTACCGGCGACTGAAGTTTGGTATTGACAGTGCTCCACAGACGCTCATATGGTCGACAAACGACAATCGAGCGGTGATTTTAAGCCACGATACGGCGCTTGTCGCCCCTGCTCCCTGAGAGGAGAACCGAGTACAGATGATCAACACGCAGGCGAAGCAGGTTCGCGTGGCCCGCCGCGAGGGGTTGCGACCCGCAACGGTGACGCGATGAGCCAGTCCGTGACGCCGGCAGCGCGCACTGACTCGGCATCCGACCGGCTCGAGGCTCTCGGGCTGGCCCTTCCCGAGCTCCATGACAATCCGTACTACGTGGATCACCGGACGGTGGGCCCCACCATCCATATCTCGGGCCAACTGCCTTACCGGGATGGTGAACTGCTGGGTCAGGGCATTGTCGGCCGGGACGTCGAGCTGGAGACGGCGCGGGAGCTTGCGCGCCATGCCGTACTCAACGCGCTCGCGGCCGCTGCGCAGGCGGTCGGAGAACTGGACCGGGTCCGGATCGTGCAGATGCTGGTCTTCGTGGCCAGCACGCCGGACTTCGGTCTGCAGTCACGGGTCGCCAATGCGGCCAGCGAACTCCTCATCGAGGTGCTGGGCGAGAACGGACGGCACGCTCGCACCGCCATCGGCGTCGCCGGGCTACCGCTCAACAGTCCGGTCGAGATCCAGATGGTCTGCACCGCGGTGTAGGGCGGGCACGACGGCGGTGCAGCGCGAGCGCGGGTGATGGTGCGCGCCACGCACATTCGGCATTCGAGGGAGTCGGCATCCGCTCACTCGTTCATTCCCCAACACGAGCAAGA
>NZ_JBEXPK010000191.1:0-4956 GCF_040612015.1 Streptomyces sp. NPDC006476
GGGCGTCGCCCGCGCGATACAGCCGCAACGCGGAAGGCGGTGGCGAGACGCTGCTTGGTCGGCGGCTACACCGCGCCGGTGGAACGCGTGCTGCGGGCAGGTGCGCTCGGCGAGTCCGGCGTCCGGCGGTGAGTGCCGCCCCTGCCTGAACCGTCGCGAGCGCGCCGCCGCTGAAGCCGCCCAGCAGCAGCCCGAGACTGGCGGCGGCATCTTCGGTCGGCGCCGCCGCACCTGACCCGCCGCGCCCTGCGATCCGCAGGCAACCACCCCTCGACCATTCGCTGTGTTTCACCCTCCTGACGCGGTGTTCACCCTCCTGACGCGCCGGGGCGGGTGGGGACGGTGGTGGGGGTTTAGCGTCGTAGTGCCTTGCGCTGTGACAGGACCGCAGGGCGTGGCTGGCCCCTGCACGCAGCGCCCTGGGCAGGGGCCGCCGCCATCCCGCTTGTCACGCGATCTTCCGGCATCCGCGCAGTCACCTGCCTCGGGGGATCGGGGGCGTCGGCCCGGTGCTCGACTTTGTCGGCGGGGCTGCGCGTGGCCGGGGCTGGCCCGGCGTCCCGTTGCGGGTGGGGACGCCCGATGAGATGAGGTCGGCCGGGGTGTGTCGGTGGGGTGGGAGGGTGCCGGGTATGCGTAATGAGCCGGCAGTTGGCGGAGAATCTGGCGGGGTCGGTGTCGAAGGGGTCGCGGGTGGTGGTGGCGGGCCGGCTGCGGACCGACCGGTGGGAGACACCGGAGGGGGAGAAGCGGTCCCGCATGGTGCTGGACGTCGATGATGTGGGGGCGTCCATGACGTTCGCGACCGTCACGATCACCCGTACCACGCGCCCGGTCCCGCCGCGGGAGACCGCGCCGGACGATCCGGGGGCCACGGCCAGTCCTGTCCGGCCTGCGGCGCCCGTCGATGGGGGCAAGGGTGAGGGCCCGTCTGCGGACCCCCCGTTCTGATTCGGCCGACCGGGATGCGGTGGCCGTGTGCGTGCGCCTGTTCCCTCGGGAGCCGCCGTGTCCCGTTCGGGACGGGGCGCGCCTCGCTGCCGGCGGGGGAACGCAACAGCGAGGCGCGTGATCATATGGTGACAGTCGGTCGTCGGTTTTCGCCAGTAAGGCTACTGCCGTGTGCGGTCGGAGGCCGGCTGGGATGGTGGAGCCGCCTGAGCCTTCAGCTGGCTGAAGTGCCGGTTGCGGTAGGCGTGGCGGTGGCGGTGGGTGTGGGGGAGGGGGTTCCGATGAAGCCGTTGTCGACCACGAGCAGGGGCGGTGCGTCGGCGGGCGGGGGTGAGGTGATGCCGTCCAGGACGCGGGAGATCTCGTTGTACATGCGGACGGCTTCCGCTTGGCCGGAGACGCTCGGGGCCCGCCAGTCCAGCATCCGCAGGTAGTCGGCGAGCTGATGTCCGGTCAGGCGTATCCGGGACAGACCTCCCGGCGTCTTCGTGATCTTCGAGGCTTTCACTTGGCCTCGGCTCATCCTTTCGTCGTTGTTCGGTGTGGAGGCTGAGGTCACGTCCCGTAGGTCGCGGCTGCATTCGATGTAGAACACCTCAATGCCGACGGCCTTGCGTAACCGCTCCTGATGGCGGCTGGGTGATTTGGTGCTCTGGGTGCCGCAGCCCGCCAGGATCACGGCCACCACCGCGGCTAAGACGGCCACTCCCGTACGCCTTCTACGCATCACGCCCCCCAAAGGTGTTGGTCGAAGGCCAGGATCACCAGCGCGGCAGTGTTCCGGCAGGGCGCAGTCCCGGAGCGGGTTGGGGCGCGAAGGGCGCATCAGGGGCACGCTCGTCTGTCTGCGGCGTGCGCCTTGCCCGTCCGGCCGATCCGACCAGAAGGCGAAAACCCGACTCTGGTCATGACCTGGCCTTTCACCCCGAGATCCGGCTGCGCTGCTCGACCGGCTCCAGCCCCAAGGTGGCCCTAGCCTGGCAGGTGGACATACGCGCGGAGGGCGGCTACATCATCGCCCCCACCACCCGCACCAGTCAGGGCCGTTACGAGCCCCAGGGCCCGGCCCGCACCCCCGCCGTGCTGCCCGAGTGGCTGCATGCCGAGCTCGTCCGTACCGGGCACGTCATCGCACCCCCGCCACCGCGCCGCCCGCCCAACCCGGCGTCCCGCTCCGGGATCCGACGCCGTCCGGCGACCGCGCACCGGCTCCTGGAACCCCTCCTGCAGGCCGTCGCACAATGCGCGAGCGCCCCGGAGGGCACCGGATTCACCGAGAAGCTCAACCGGGCCGCCTACACCGCCGGCGGCCTCGCCGCAGCCGGCCACATAGACCACGACACCGTCCGCCAGAGTCTGCTGCACGCCGCGAGCCAGGCCCGCCCCTGGCAAGGCGCCCGCAACGAGCAGATCACCGACGACGGCCTGGCCGCGGGGGCCGCCCGGCCGTTCCACCCCGAAGGACGTCCATGAGCACCGCCGAGAGCACGCCCCGGTTCGATCCGCAGGCCGCCGCTCAGCAGATGCTCGACCTTGAGCGGGCCGAGCCTGCTTCCACTCTGCTGCCCGCCCAAGCCAGCGCCGAACTCCCTCCCACTGCCAGTGGCCCCCATCCCAGCCCTGCGGCATGGGCGGCACCACCCGCCCCGTTGCCGCCGTCGCTGAGCGACCGCGGCAACGCCCGGCTGTTCGTCCAGCTCTACCGCGACCAGTTCCGGCACGTTGAGGGCCTGGGCTGGTTCACCTGGGACGGCTACCGCTGGAAGCGCGCCGGCGGGGAGAAAGCCGCTCTGTGGGCCGCGGGGGAGATGGCCGAGGACATGCCCGCCAGCGACCCCCGCGGAATCTTCAGCGACCGTGAACTGGCCCACCACAAACGACGCACCCTCTCCACCACCGGGATGAAGGCCCTGCTGACCCAGGCCAAAGCCTCCCCGGATCTGTCCGTCGACCCCGACATCCTCGACGGCGACCCCTACGCCCTGTGTACTCCGGCCGGCGTCGTCGACCTGCACACCGGACTTCTGCGCAAACCCGACCCGGCACGCGACTTCCACTCCCGCGCCACCAGCGTCGCCCCCCTGCCGATGGACACCCCCCGCTGGCACACCTTCCTCGCGGACACCTTCGGCGACGACGCCGAAGGCGCCGAAATGATCGACTTCCTGCACCTGATGCTCGGCTACTCCGTCACCGGCGACGTCGGTGCCCAGGTGCTGCCCTTCCTCCACGGCGAGGGCAAGAACGGCAAATCCGTTCTCCTGGACACGATGATCCAGATCCTGGGCGACTACGCCGACGCCGCCCCGCCCGGCTTCCTCATGGACCGCGGCGCCTTCTCCGAGCACTCCACCGAACTCACCGAACTCCACGGCCGCCGCCTCATCGTGTGCAGCGAACTCAAGCCCAACGACAAGTTCGACGAGGCCCGGGTGCGCCTCCTCACCGGCGGCGACAAGATCAAAGCCCGCCGGATGCGGCAGGACTACTTCTCCTTCACCCCCACCCACCACCTGTGGCTGCTGGGCAACCACCGCCCGGAAGTCTCCACCGGCGGCTTCGCCTTCTGGCGGCGCATCCGGCTCATCCCCTTCACCCGCACCGTCCCCGCCAAGCGCCGCATCGACAACCTCGCCTTCGAACTCGTCCGCGACGAAGGCCCCGGCATCCTGCACTGGCTCATCGAAGGCGCCCGCCGCTACCTCGCCACCCGCGACCCCCTCGAAGGCCCCGGCCGCGTCCGCATCGCCACCAGCGCCTACGCCACCACCGAAGACCACATCGGCCGCTTCCTGACCGAGTGCTGCACCCGCCCCGCTGAGGCGAGCACCGACACCGAACTCCGCGTCGAACAAGGCCTGCTTTACGCCGCCTACACCGCCTGGTGCAACGCCGGCGAAGGCGTCCGCGCCGCCACCGCCCGCGCGTTTGCCACCCGCGTACGACAGGAACTCAACCTCGGCTCACCCGCCGACATGATCAAATCCAACGGCCGCAAGTACTACCCCGGCCTCGCCCTGCTGGACACCGAATGACCACCCCCGCCGCCATCCGCACCAACAAGCACGCCCTACGCCCCGCCCTGCCACCGCTCTACCATGGACCCACACGCCCGGCACCCCACAGGGCAAGCCGGCCGACGAAGGAGGGGCTGCAGCCATGAGCTCGCTGTTGACCGCAAGCGACCTCACCCACGAACAAGATGTGGTGTGGCTGGAAGACCCCACCCACTTCGACTACGTCCGCCAAGCCCTGGACAAGACCAAACGCCGCAACACCAAACCCCCCTACGCCCGCGACGGCCGCATGGTCGGCTACGCCGTCCTCGACGATGAGGCCGAACCCGACCCCGACAGCGGCCTGTACAAACGCCGCGTCCTCTTCGTCCTCCCGCACGACCGCGACAGCCACCCCGACGGCGTCTACCGCGAAGGCGCCCCCGGCGAAGCCGTCGACCCCCGCACCATCGAACCCAAAAAACCCGGCGCGAAAACCCCCCGCTCCCAGCACGGACCCGCCGCCATAGCCACCGCCTGAGACGACGATCACCAAAGGTGAACGGTGCTCAGGCTCGGCAGGGTGAACTCTCTCGGAATGCCTGATCGGTTCGCCCAGTGGAGCCCGAACCTCGGTCAGACCCCACCGCATGCTTCCAACTAACTCGCGGCGCGGGGTGAACTGGACTGGTCGCGGAATGTGGGCTGTGCCGGGGTTTCTGGAATGGTGCGAGCGTCGCTCTATATTATTCGTCGAGTTGGTCGACAACAGTCCTCAGCAGGCTGGCAATGCTTCTCCCGGTGGCCTTGTTGGGATAGCGGCCCCCTTCTAGTATCGGCGTGGTGTTTTCAACAGGGTTGTCAGGCTTCGGATGACATGGGCCAGCTCCTGCGGCTCACGTTGCGCCGTAGTCACGGGCGGAGAAGGACTGAGGATGGTGACTGAACGTGCCTGGTCCCCTCTGCTTCCAGTGGTGGCCTGGAACTCTACGCGCTCGCCCGGTTTGAG
>NZ_JBEXPK010000192.1:0-4936 GCF_040612015.1 Streptomyces sp. NPDC006476
CCCCGCCCTGCCCGGACACCGAAAACACCCGCACAACAAAACCGAAGAGGGGCCGTCAGTAAGCTGACGGCCCCTCACGAAAGATCGAGGTTAGATTTACACTCCCGCCACGAATGCACCCTGGATTGCGAAGAGCCCGATAACCACGTCTACGAGTTGTTTTCTTCTGATTCGATCACTTGCAGGCACCTCGCGAGGGCGGCCACCATGTATCGGCGCCAGAGGGGAGTGAATGGACCGGCGAGAATCCAGCGACGACCCGGAAGCGGCTTGAATTCGTAGGTCCACCGAATGAGGGTGCCATCGCCGTCGGGATTGAAGTTCCATTCACCTCGAACGCCGGCCGCGAGTCGGGAGAGGATGTTCGTGAATCCCGTCAGTTGATACGCAAAACTAGAGCCTTCCGTGTACTCGATCAACTGTTCGTCGGCCTGCGACCCGTCGTCGAACTGCGGGTTCCTGGTAGGACCGACGTGATCCCATGCTTCGGTCTGGTTCGCCACACCTTTGACACCGGGAAACGGTGCCACCCGGTGGAAAACGCTTGGCAGGTCGATGGGAACGATCAGTCGGAACGCGTTGGCGGGCGCCACCGAAGTTCGCCGCTGGACTGTGATCGGAACAGTGTCGTCGGCTGGACCGATAAGGAGAGGTATCGCCTGGATCACTGCGGCCCCCTGGGGCTCGGTCGTTTTCTTCGCCGCAATCGGTTTCTTGTCGGACATCGGTGTCTCCCTGTCTTGGTGATGTGTATCTACCGTGAAGCATTAACGAACATAAAATGCTTCGAATGGAAAGCAAGCAGATTCGTGATGTGAGTGACCAGAGCACCGGCCTGAACGTCGAGTCCCTGCTTCACCTCCTGACGGCGGTCAACAGCCTGCCGCAGTACGGGGTGGGCGAGCACCTGCGTGCCGGCGCCGAGGCGCTTCTGGGGCGACCAGTCGAGGTTAGGGACAGCCCTGCATTCCGGCGGGCCCTTTCCTCGCTGAACCAGGGACCGTTCGACGAACGGTTCAAGTTCCGTATTGCGTGCCTTGTGCGGTGGTGCAGCAGCGATCGTTTTTGCTGAGAGTCGTTGAGATAGTGCAGCGATATGTGGCTGGAGCCGTGGTTGGTACTGACTTCGGCTTGTCAGGGTGACGCTGGTTCGTCGAGGGCCAGGCCGGTGCCTGCTATGAAGCCGTCGAGGATGCCGGACCGGTACTGAAGGCGCTTGAGCCGGTTGCGTACGAGTGCTTCGAGCCGGTCGAGGGCGACGACGGCGAGGTTGGCCAGGCTGCGCTTGACGTGCGCCCATACCCACTCGACCGGGTTGAGGTCGGGTGAGTACGCGGGCAGCAGGAATACCGTCAGCCACTCACGCTCGGCGATCAGCTCGCCCATGGCGCGGGAGACGTGGGTGTTCAGGCGGTCCCACACCAGCACGATGGGCGCTTTGACGAGCTGGTGGACGCCGTCGATCAGCGCGATGAAGTCCCGCTCGCCCATGCTGCGACGTTTGCCTTTGCCCGCTCGGTGGGTGCGCAGGCGGTGGCACAGCCGGGTCCGGGAGCCGGGCCGCATGGCGATCATCCCGGCCACGGACAGTCGGCCCGAGCGTCGTCCGCTCACCGTCACCTGCGGGGGTGTGGCCGCGCTGGCCCCAGGTGCGTCCCCTGGGCGGTCGGCGGGTGAAGCCTGCCTCGTCCTCGAAGCAGATCCCCACAGGCCGCCCGGACTCTTTTACCTCCGCCCAGGTCGCCTCCTTCCACGCGGTGACGGCCTGCTCGTCGCGCTCGGCGACCCGCCGCGCAGGGACCTGCGGGCTGAAGCCGAGCCGGTGCATCAGCCTCGTCGCACCCGAGACGCTGTAGGAGACCTGAAACTTCCTGCCGATCAGCGTGGCCACCCTCGCCGCGGTCCACACCTGGTCCTCCGTCCAGCCGCGCGCGGCCGGACCCTGTTCGAGATACCCGGCGAGCTTTTCCAGACAGCGTGGCGACAGGCGACACCGGCCCCGCTCGGTCCTCGCGAAAGCAGCTCGTCGGCACCGCCTTGCCGCCACAACTGCTGCCACTGGTAAGCCGACTTCAGACTCACACGCAGCTGCCGGGCCACCTCGGGCGGTTTGACCTGCTGCGCGAACAGCTCCGCCGCCTGTATCCGCACCGCTTCCCGACGCCGCCGTGCTGCAGGCGTCAGCCCGCCCCCATCCGCGTATCTCACACGCCATGGACTACCGACAACACCACACCCGCATCAGCAAGTTCAGCAAACATCACCCTAACGAGCCGAGATCAGTAAGTGACAGCAGGTCGCTGGTCACGGCTCAGATCGACTTGAGCACCCGGACGCGGTCGGCGATGGCACGCCGCGCGACGTCGGAGCCGAAGGCGATGGAGTCGAACTCGTGCGGTGCGCCGGGGTGCAGGTGAAACTCCACCGGCACGCCGGCGCGGCTGAGCTTGGTCGCGTAGGCGGTGTCCTCGTCGCGGAAGACGTCGAGTTGGCCGACCTCGATGTAGGCCGGCGGCAGGCCGGTCGCGTCCTCGAGACGGGCGGGAGCTGCCGTAGGCGGGACGTCGGGGCCGCCGACGGCCTTGCCGAGCAGTGCCGGCCATGCGGTGAGGCTGTCAGCGTAGGACCACAGCAGGTAGGGCTCGATGTGAGGGTCGGGCGTGGTGGTGCGGTCGTCGAGCATCGGCATGAGCAGGATCTGCCGGGCGATCTGCGGGCCACCGCGCTCGCGGGCGAGGATCGTCAGGGCCGCTGCCATGCCGCCTCCGGCGCTGTCGCCCATCACACCGATGCGGTTGGCGTCGACGCCCAGCTCGGCGGCGTGTTCGTGCAGCCAGCGCAGTGCGGAGTAGGCGTCTTCGAGCGGTGTCGGGAAGGGGTGCTCGGGGGCGCGGCGGTACTCGACCGACAGCATCGGCACGCCGCTGGAGGACACGTAGCGGGAGACCGGGCCGTCGAACAGGTCGATGTGGCCGAAGACGTATCCGCCGCCGTGGAAGAACAGCACGGCTGGGCCGGGCTCGGCGCCGTCCTTGACGTACCAGCGCATTTTGATCTGTGTGCCGTCGTCTGCGGTCGCGTAGTGCTCGTGGGTCGTCACGTCGGCCGGGATCGGCTGCGCGGCTCCCGCGGCGCCGATGATCGGTTCCCACATGGCGCGGCGGCCCGCGATGTCGCCCACAGCCGGCGGCTTGGCCTCGGCCATCGCGCTGGCCATCGGGGCCAGCGCCTCGGCGATTTCGGGATCCAGGGACAGTGTCATGGTCTTTTCCTTTCGAGGCCGGTCGGTCGGTGTCAGGCGGCGGGCGCGACGATGACGGCCTTGCCGTGCAGCTCGCCCGTGGCGGCCTGGGCGTGGACTGCCGGCAGCTGCGCCAGCGGCACTCGCTGCGCGACGTCGACGCGCAGCTCGCCGGAGTCGATCAGTGCCACCAGTCGCGACAGCTGTTCGGCGTCGCTGTTGACGAACAGGTCGATGCCGCGTACGCCGCGTTGTTCGTCGCTGGGTGCGGGCATCCACACCGTGGTGTTCACCAGCACTCCACCGGGAGCGATCAGGGTGGGCAGCGCGGCCAGCTGCGCCGGGTCGATCGGTGCGAGGTTGAGCACGACGTCGACCGGCTCGGTCACCGCCGCGCTCACCTCGGTGGCGGTGTGGTCGATGACCTCGTCGGCACCCGCCGCCTCGACGTGCTCACTGCTGCGCGGGCCGGCCGTGGCGATCACGTAGGCGCCGGCGTTCTTGGCCAGCTGCACGGCGTAGCCGCCGACCGCTCCGCCCGCACCGTTGATGAGCACGCGCTGACCCGCCGCCAGCTTCGCGTGGTCGAACAGCGCCTGCCACGCGGTGAGACCCACCAACGGCAGCGCGGCGGCATCGGGAAGCGGGATGCTCGTGGGCGCCGGCGTCAGGATCCCGGCCGGAGCCACCACGTACTCCGCGGCCGCGCCATCGCCCGCCATCGGCAGGAAGCCGACGACCCGGTTGCCGATTTCGAGGTCGGCCACGCCCTCACCCAGCGCTTCGACCGTACCGGAGACGTCGATGCCGGGTGTGTGTGGCAGCGTCACCGGGATGGGGCCCTGCATGAAGCCCCCGCGGATGTTGCCGTCGACGCCGTTGAACGATGTCGCGGCGACCCGCACCAGAACCTGCCCGACGCCGGGAACGGGCTGCTCGACGTCCTCGTAACGCAGGACGCTCGGGTCGCCGTACTCGTGGAAACGCACTGCCTTCATGGGAAATCCTCGTCTCTCTATGTACGTGAAGTGCTGCGTTTTTCGAAGCACCAACTTCGATGTGTGAGCCGACCGGCAGCCAGCGGGGCTAGACGCCTGCGGATGCCAGGGACCGCAGCTCTTCGTGGCTCGGTTAACCGGGCACGGTGGAGAAGATCAACAGTTTCTGGGCCTGGTCGGGGTCCACCAGCCGCTGAGCAGTACGACTTGAACTCGAGGAGGTGGCCGAGCTGGCTGGTACGTCGGTCGATTACTGCAGCCGGATCGGGTAGCAGCTTGGTCCGGCCGCGGGGAAGTCCAACGTCCTCCGGCTGCGGCACCTCCCGGCGTACCCGAAGAGAGTCGGCCGGCAGTACCCGATTCATCTCGTCCTCCCGTGCTCGACTCATCAAGCATCGCGTGAGCCAGAACCCGGATGAAGGCCGTACTTATCCACGGACAAGTTGTCCGTGGCAAACCATGCGATGCAGGAGAGATGATCCGCTTGTCGTCACAGAGCACCAGATGTTCATTCCGCGTCATCGACCGGTCCGGTACACGCAAGGAAGGTTTGAGGCGTCCCCCGGAGTGTGGACACAGGGACTCATGCCGCGATTGAGGGTTTAGCCTCGGGCTTTCACGAAGAGGGTCGTCCGAGGGTTGATCAAATAAGCGAGGAGTGCCTCTGAGCTGGGACGATAGGGCTTGTCGAAGGTCC
>NZ_JBEXPK010000193.1:0-4898 GCF_040612015.1 Streptomyces sp. NPDC006476
CGAAGCCCTCCGCGCCATGATCCTGCTCTGCCTCGCCGGCTACAGCCGGCCCCTCCCCGGACGCACATAACACCCACAGAAACGAGCGAAGAGCCATAAATCGCATCCGGGAGGAGCATTGCGGCCCAGGCCCGGCCGGTCTGCAAGTCGACAGGCTTGGTGGCTGGGGCCCCGTTGGTGCAGCTATCGCGCTGGCCAGCGCACGGCAGGTGAAGGTGCCGCTCCCGGCTGGCCGCTGTGCTGTCGGCCGGCAGGCTGGCATCTCGAGTTCCGCATGTGGCTGTGCCGGCCTGACGGGTCCGGGTGCCACCAATCCCACTGTTCCGGCCGCCGCGTTCCGACCTGGCGATTACCGACACTCTGCGAAGACATCAGATCAACCATGACCAGAAGCCAGGTGTCACGGTTCGGCTGGTTATGGTGAAGGACGCCACCACGTGCGACCGACTGCGGGTCGCGGCATGGGCCCTCGCGGCGGTGGAAGAGCTCCTTGCCCACGACGGTGTGCGCTGCGCCCTGGTCGTCAGCGGGACGGCTGCAAGATGGCGGACCAATGGGAGCGGCTCAGCAGCCGCATCTATACACTGCCCTTCGGCGGGGAGCTGAGCACCGCTTGATCATCGTGCAACGTGGCTCTCGTCCGCCTCGCCGGAAACGACCGGACCGCGGCCGCCGCGAACCCGCACCACAAACCTCATAGCGTCACGACCGTCTCACTGGACTTGAAATCTTCCGCGGTCGGCACCCGCCTGTGACTCCCCCACTTACCGGCGCAGGTGCATCTGTCGTGTGGTCGCCCGCCCAATCAGCCTCACGGCTCGGACAACAACAGGATGACTCCTGTGTGTTCCTCTCGTCAGGTGCTCCTAGGGGTGTTTTGGCAGGTCAGAGCGGTTTCAGAAGTGCGTGCCACGTATTGCAAGTGCGGTGTCTCCGGCCGGGGACTAGACGCCTCCGTAGTAGTTGCGAGCCTCTTTTCGCGGCGATTCACAGAATGTGAATCCATATCTGTGAGAGGGCACAATGAATCCATGGCACGCTCACCTCGTCGGTCCGCTGATCCCAGGAAGCCCCTGCGCAAGGCGCCGAATCGAATCGGAGTTCTCGACTCCGTGGCCGTTATCGCAGGTCTTCGGCGGCTCCACGAGGCAGCGGAGGATCCTGACATCGACCGAATGCCGGCCGATGACGAACTCTTCCAGGCGCTGATCTACCTCGAAGCGCACGCTGGGGCCCTGAAAGACGAGAAGACACGACGATTCGCTGCTATCCAGCGCATCACGCTCTGGGAGTACCTCCGGGAGCAGGCGGAGATTCATCAGGCGAAGGCCATCGCGGACGCTAGAGAGGCAAACGCCGAGTGGGCGCAACTGGCGCCTGCTCTGGCGGTGAACGCACCCAGCGCCGCCTACAACAAGGCAGCACGGCTCCGTGCCGTCGCCCTCACCGCGCTGGTCGGCAGCGCTCAGCCTGTGCGAAGGACTCCCGAGGCCGTAATGGAGGCTGAACGACTCGTTGCAGCGCAGGCAGAAGCCGACCGCCGGGCGGCTGCGCAAGCTGCACAACGACACAGTCTTCTGGCGCCTGTAGCTCAGCGGCTTCTAGAGAATCGTGACGGTCTGGACGACGGTGATGAAGTCACTTACTGGCTTGATGAGATTGCAGAGGTCCTGCCCAACTGTCACACGCCCATCCAGTTCGTCAGCTTGGAGACCTACGTCAAAGCCGTGGTTCGCGAACTGGGAAAGGTGGCTCGCAGAAACGCCGGATCGGCTGGAGCCACCCTGGATGCACAACTGGCCTACGCAGCAGCGGCTGATCTCGTCGCGGGTGTCTGACAGACCGCGAACCACCCCTCCCCTTCTCGCCTTGTGCGCGGTGTGAGAGGAGCCGAAATCTCTGGCGGACGTGAGGGGGCACTTTCATGGTCCTCAAGGAGCCTCCTCCACTCCCACGTGCCCGCAGGGTGTAGGGGTTGCTCAGGCGTAGTGGGGGACCTGTCGTGTCGTCCCATCCCACCGCAGGTCCTCGGTCGTGTCCGTAAGGTCACGGGAGCCAGAGTCGGTAGTCGCGAGGGCGATGTGTGCTTGGTTTTGGCCGGGCGTCTCTTGTACGGCTGGCCGGGCCTCGCTGTTGTTGGGGGTTGTCGAGGCTGCGTTTGACGACGTTGAGGCGCCGGTAGGAGTCCCGCTCTAGCCGATACTGGCTCCGACGTCCTGTAAGTCGGCGCCATCTAGAAGGCCATCGCTGTTCAGACGTCTGCTGGCTGCTCTTTGCAGCCGACAACCAGCTCCCAGACCGTTGCGCTAGCGGCCGCGGCGGTGGGACCCTCCCCGGCTCGAAGGAGGGCGCCAACCGCTGCTGCGCTGATTGCGGCGCAATCACGCTACTTGCGTGTGAACCCCAGGGCCTGGGTGACGAGGTAGTAGTCGTCCGTGGCGGACAGCGCGTTTGCCGAAGTGAGTTTTGAGGGGTTCTCAGTCACCGGGTCGTAGTAGCGCAGGACCTTCTGCGCTGCGTATGCCTCAGGGATACGAGGGCTCCTGCGGACCGTGGGAAGGACGAGTTCTTCGTAGGCTTGCTTGGCCTGCTGCTGACTGTCGTCGTACACGGCACCCTGGTTGCGGGTGGTTGGGCAGTCGACGATCAGGATGTTGGAGAGTTCGGCAGATGCGCCCATCACCGAGAACGTATCCCTGATCTCGTCGATCTTGTTCTCCATGCGAGTCAGTGCCCGAAGCTCCTTCCAACCCGGCTTGACGCAAGCAACGACTTCGTCCGATGCGACGATCGCGTTGACGACGATCAGTCCGAGGTTGCCTGGGCAGTCGATCAGAACCAGATCGTAGGTGTCGCGGATCCGATCGATTTGGGACCGCAGCCAGAACTCCCGTCCCGTCTTCGGTGCGAGGAGCTGCTCCGCTTCCTCCAAGGCGCTAGACCCGAGGACTACGAACAGATTGGGGATTGGCTTCGTGTCGTCCTCCCCCACCGGTCCTGCCATGGCTGGCACGACAGCGTCCTCGATCTTGGCGGCTCCCGTCAGCACGTCGTACAGGTTTGCCTGATTGGGGATGTCATCGGGGGCGTCGTAGCCGAGGGCCGCTGAGGCGTCGCACTGGGCGTCGGCATCGATGACGAGTGCGGTGAGGCCAAGGTCTGCGGCACAGGCGCCGATGTTGACTGCTGACGTCGTCTTGCCGGCGCCGCCGCTCTGGTTCGTGAGTGCGAGGACGCGTGCAATTCGTCCGGCAGTTGCCGTGGCAGCGGCGTGGTTAGGGGATGAAGTCATGAGTGAGCCTCCACGAATGATTGCGGCGCAATCAGTCCCGGGTCGGGGATCGCGCTCCTTGCCTCGCCTGGTCA
This sequence comes from Streptomyces sp. NPDC006476, assembly GCF_040612015.1. Classification (NCBI taxonomy): domain Bacteria; kingdom Bacillati; phylum Actinomycetota; class Actinomycetes; order Kitasatosporales; family Streptomycetaceae; genus Streptomyces; species Streptomyces sp. NPDC006476. Next base: position 3,367 of record NZ_JBEXPK010000193.1, read on the forward strand.
ACGATGGCTGCAGGGCGGGCTAGCGGCGATGGGTATGGCCCTTTGGCAGCGGATCCGCAACTAGCGGATGATTGCGCCGCAATCACAGACCGTTCGGGTCAGCCGTACTCCCGGCCAGACTCGAAGTGATGCAAGTACCGAGCGGCACGTTACAGGGGGGACCCGCGCAAAAACTAGTCGCCCCACCGGATAGACCGGTGAGGCGACCAGGGTAAGCGTCGTCAGGGTGCGAGGAGGTCCCTCAGAGCCTCGATCTCATCAGAGTCCAGTAGCTCTGTGATTTTGAGCGCAAGTTCTTCGATGCTGCGTACCACGATCACACCGCGTGGTTCAGGTTCCTGCGTGGCCACGGGTGTCTTGGCGGGTTGCGCTTGTGTAGCTGGCGTCGAGTTAGTGGCGTGCTGCGAAGCGGAGTTCGTCGGGCGCGCGGTCGGGGAGGAGGGTTGCGCTCCGGTCGCCGGGATCGGGGAAGTGGAAGCAAGGGATTCGCTTGAGCGGGGTTCCGGCAGCGACGCCGGGGTGTCGGTGGGTGGTTCGGTGATTGCGGCGCCATCTGGAGCTTCGGCTGCCGGAACGGTCTGCTGGTCTGCTGGGAGCTTACTGACGGTGGCGGCCTGTGCTGAGGTCAGCTCGCCCCGTACGAATGCCTCTTGAAGGTCCTGGCGCAGGCGAGCGAATACGGTGGCGGCCTCCCGCACGGGCAGGAGGATCCTGCCGGTCGGCGCCTCATCTTCGTCGGCCTCGAGTAGCTGCTGCTCCTTCAGCCAGTGATCGATGGTTGCCTGCTGAAGGGCAGGAACGAGCCGAAGGAGCGCGACTCGATGCGACACGTACGTTTGCGAGCAACCCACCCGCTTGGCCAGCTCCCGCTGCGACAGTTGCTTGCCGTCGCCGTCCTTCTCATCGAGAGCTTCCTGGAATTCCTGGGCCTCCTCGATCGGGTTGAGAGCCATGCGCTGGAGGTTTTCCTGGATGGCCGCGATCCGAAGGCTCGGTACCTCTCGGCGCACCAGAATCGGAACCTCGGTGAGCCCGGCCTTCAGCGCTGCAGCCAGACGGCGATGCCCGTGGTGAACGACGAAGAGGATGCCGTCCGCGACCCGGGCTTCCACGACCTCCTTGTGTTGGGGGTAGATCTCCACGTACACATCTGGAGGGATCACCGTCATTGCGGTGTTCATGCCGTCCGTACGGAGCGTCTCTGCGAGCTCGTCGATCTTGAGCAGCTTCCTGCGCCCGTTCTCCGGGCTCGGCATCAGCTGATCCGGTCGAACTGTCGGCAGTCCCTGCGGTACAAGACGTGCCTGCTGTGTAGCCGCCCTGCGTGCAGCCCTCTCCGCAGAGAGGTCACGCTTGAGGCCGGGTTTTTGAGGCATGGGCTTCTCCGGTGGGGATGCTGTATCTGGCGCGGTCGTGAGCTTATCGGCCAGCGGTCCAAGAGCCGCGTTGTAGGGGGTGGTTTGGGCGGCATAACCCCCAAAAAAGAAAACACCCTGGGGGGGGTTTGGGCTATTAGTTAGATAGGAAGAGGG
>NZ_JBEXPK010000194.1:0-4810 GCF_040612015.1 Streptomyces sp. NPDC006476
GCCACCAGCGACAACGACTGAAACGACCAAGCCGAAGACACCCGGGTCAGATTTCAACCGACCAAAGTGGGTCCAGGTTCAGCCGACGCCGACACATCTCGCCTGCGGACGGGGACTGCTGCAGGATTGGGTGACAGCGGTCACCTGTCCATACAGCAGTCCCTTTCCTAGAGATCAACGAAGCCACCTGCCTCTAACATGCTCGGTCATGACCGATGACGTGCTCGACTACTCCAGGCCCGGGCCTTTTACGAGCCTGTACGCGACGCAACTCCCGCTCATCGAAGGGCTGCCGGATGATCCGGTGGGCATCTGCGCCGCGGTGCAGAGCCTGGTCATCCAGCCCACGGACGCCCCAGCGTTAGGGATTTCTGAGGACCGGATCGCAGAGAAGAACATCCGGCCGGTCAACGAGCTGGTTACCGTGCTGACTGGCCTTGATCCTGCGCCGCTTCACCAGGCCCGAACGCCTAGGACGCGGGTGGTCGGCACCTGCCGTCACTTCGCCACCATGGCCTGCGCCTTCTTGCGAACGCGTGGCATACCCGCTCGCGCCCGGTGCGGTTTTGCCACCTACTTCGTGGAGGGGCGTGGCCTCGATCACTGGATCACCGAGTACTGGGACGCCGGCCAGGCGCGTTGGGTGCGTATCGACTCCGAGATCCTCGGCAAGGGCCACGTCGACCGCCCAGAGGACCTCGCTCCCGGCGAGTTCCTGACCGGGGGCGAGGCGTGGGCCCAGTACCGCAATGGCTTGATCGACCCGGACACGTTCGGGGTAGCCGGCACCGATCACGCCTGGGGATGGGCCGAAATCAGCGGCAATGCCGTCCGAGACCTCGCCTCGCTCTGCAAGCTGGAAACGCTGCCCTGGCACGAATGGGGCCGCATGACGGCAGCGTACGAAGACAGGACGGGACCTGAGTACGACCAGCTGATCGACGTGGTCGCCGCTGCTTGCATCGAAGACGACCCACTGGCCCTGACCCGCCTGTTCGCCGACGAGGACCTGTCCGTTCCCCCGCGCATCGTCGGGTAAGGCGGGCAGGAGCATGACCATGCTCCCTACACAAGACCCTTGGCGTTGCCGAAAATCACCGACACCCACACCCCTCAACTCGATGCGTTCTCGGTCCTGAGCGACACCCGTTCCTCAAACTCACCGACGTACCCACCACGGCGACGCCGAGGAGGCCGAGGGCATCGTCAGGGCGGCCGAGGTCGACTACTTCCACACCGCTATCGCTGCCTTGCTCGACCGGCCCTTCGGGTTCTTCGGCCACAGCCTGGGCTCACTCATCGCCTACCAGCTCACCCGCCGACTTCAGGACGAGGGGCACCCGCTCCCGGACTGGCTGGGCGTGTCCGCCTACGGCGCCCCGCGAGTCGAGACCGGCGCCGACGGCCGCCCTCACCTGATGTCCGACGACGGACTGCGAGGCTGGCTGCGGAACGTCGGCGGCAGCACACCGCAGCTCCTCGACAACGACGCCGTCTGGCACACGTTCGCCCCGGTGTTCCGCAACGACTTCAAACTCCTGGACACCTGGACTCCTCCCCGCGACCCCGAACCGCTGCCCGTTCCGCTCTCGGTATTCGGGGGCCACTGCGACAAGCTGATCAGCGAGGACCGCCTGCTCGCCTGGCAAGCGTTCACCACACACTTCCGCGGCCTCGAGAGATACAAGGGCGACCACTTCTACTTGATGAACCACCGGCAGCCTCTCGCTGCCGCCATCACGGCCGCGATGCGTTCCGCCGCTGCTTGAGCTCGCCTTCACCACCACGCCACCCGCTAGATGACCTACTCCAACGCAAGCCTGCGAAGGGAGTGGGGGCGGCCCCTCAAGCGTCGGGGTCGACTTCGGGGTGCGTGAACCGCACGGGCCTGCCCAGCGACCGGGCGTAGGCGATTTCGGCTCGGGTGCTGTCTCCGACGTAGTCGCCGACAACGAGCACCTCATCGGCGAGCAGGATCTTCGACCGGTGCAGTTCGTCGAGTCGAACCTTCAGGGCCTGAGCCTCGACAGGATCGGACCAAAGTTCGTGCGGCGACTTCAGGTCGCAACCCGGCTTGACGACAATCCTTCCGGCTTTGGTCTCCCGCAGATCGGCCTCAGCCATCTCGGCCATGAAACGAGTGGAGCCGCAAATCGCAACAATACGCGGGAAACCCAGCTGCTTCTTCGCCTCGGCGAGCTTCTCCGCGGGGGTGATCACTTGCGGGGATGACACTGGTTCCTCCTGGTGGTGCGGCCCGAGGGATGCCGGCGGAGACGGAGAACGAAGGTGCCCAAGATCATCTTTTGGTGAATGACGTGGCCACCCGTGGGCCCGCACTTTATGCGACGAGCATCCCCACCTGGTGCCGCGGCCCCCGCTGGTCGGCCCCACGCCCCGCCTGTGCGATGCCGAACTGGTCACCGTCGCCACGAAACGCCGGTGTCGGTTACCGCGTTCACCGCCTCGATGAGCCGAATGCAGCGGCAGGGGGCCGCGGTGTCGGCTTGGTCGGCCGGTCCCCTGCCGGCAGCTGGTGGCGGTGCCGGGTCGGGCTCGGGCACTGCGACAACCCGAACGAGGGAGGCTCAATCAGATGACCGCATTGACGGAGCCCTGTCCGTCGGCGATCTTGCGGCCCCGCCGTACCCGGCGCGGCCGGTCGCGGCTCACTGAGCACCTGGCGGCCACGGTCCGTGCCCGCGCCCTGATCGACCCGACCGCCTGCAGCCCGCTCATCATCTGACCGCTATCGCTGTGCGCTTCGACGAGGAGACTACGTCCACCGCATCTCACCAGCCCGCCCCCAAACCTGTCGCCGCGCCTTCCACACCCGGCCGCACCGCGGAGGGGGAGCAGATCATGGCGGTCGCCGACACGCTGGTGCTCGCGTACGGGCTGCACCCGGCAGACATAACGCGAACCCCGCAGGGCACCGCGACGGACAACTACGCCATCGTGGATCAAACGGGCCAGCGGCACTTCGCCAAGGTCTACCGCACTCGAGAAGACTTCGATCTGGAGCGGGCGTCGGTCGAACTGTCCGAGTACGCCGCCGACGGAGGTGTCGCGACCGCGCGGGCAACCCGCACGCGCGGGCACGAACTGCTCGCCGAGCTGAACGCGGCCGGCGAACTCGACTGGTCCCGCGTGTGTGTGGACGGCTCCCACATCCGCGCGAAAAAAGGGGAGCCGACACCGGTCCGTCGCCGGTCGACCGGCGCAAGACGGGCAGCAAGCACCACCTGATCTGCGACGGACGCGGCACTCCGCTCAAGGTCATCACCACCGCGGCCAACGTCAACGACGTCACCCAGATCGCGCCCTCGTTGATGGCATCCCGCCCGTCGCTGGGCGGCCCGGCCGCCCACGCAGACGCCCCGACTCGCTCCTCGGCGACAAGGCCTACGACTCGAAGGCCGTGCGCCATGAGCTGCGACGCCGCCGGATCCTGCCGGTCATCTCCCACAAAGGCGCCCCGAACATCAAGGGCCTGGGCAAGCTCCGTTACGTCGTGGAGCAGACTTTCGCCCTGCTCCACCAGTTCAAGCGCCTCGCCGTCCGCTGGGAACGCCGAACCGAACTCCACGACGCCTTCGTCTCATTGGCCTGCGGCCTCATCTGCTGGAGGCGACTGAAGAAGCACCGATCATGATCGTGTCACGAGGTTCCGGCTACAGCTCACACCACTCACCCAGAGGGCCGGCCGCCCGCGTCCGGGTGAAGTCGTGCACCAGGTTCCACGCCCGATCGGTATCCAGGACAAAGTCGCCCGCGAACGTGGCGAGGTCGTCCATGATCGGGACTTCGACCTGGGCACCCGAGGGCACGGTGCCGTCTCCTGCGAGCAGCGACATCCGCTCGGTGTCACTCATCAGATGGACGACCGCGTGCTGATCCCGGAAGGCCAGGATCAGCACGGGGAACTCCCTGTTCGGCGACCGAACCTCGACGTACCCCTGACCACGGGAACGCAGGTCGTTGAAGCGGTCTGACAGATCCTTCACCTCTGAACGTCTCTCAACCGGACGGAACAGCCCTGATTCCGGCGACGTCGCCGCCCACACCACGCTCACCCAGCCCCCCCTTCCCCACACAGACCATCGCCTACGATCCAGGGCCACGCTCCCACGCTCCACCACGACACGACTACTGAGACTGGGGCGCATGATCGTGTTACCAGCTCATAGGGGTGTCGCCTGAGCGTAGGCACGCATGGCGTCGACATGCGGCCGCCTCTGCTGGCAGGGAAAGGGCGTCCGCGGCCCCTTCTTCGGCAAAGGAGTGGTCTCCGTGGGCCGTATCGTTTACCGAAGGATGGGCCATCTGGTGGCGCCACCAGATGGCACTGGACCGAGCATGGCTTCGGAGGCCGTAGGAGCCGCCTGGAGTTCGCCGGGGACAAGCCAGGCGAGCATGGTCGCCCGGTCCGTGGTGGCGGCCGGGCACAGTGTGAACGGCCCGCCGAGGACTGTCCGGGCGAAGAGGTCCTCCAGCAGAGCGCGGCCCTCCCGGTAGGGCCGGTCCAGCAGCTCGACCCCTCCGGCCTCAAGCTCCTCGAAAACGATGAGGTTAGGCGGGATGCTCGACGGCGGCCGCGACCGCGCCGCGGCCCCGGCGCCGGGCGCGGTTCTGGAGCTGCTGCGCCATCCACCCCGCGGCTTGGCCCGCATGCCGATTGACCTGTTTCCGGCGTGTGCAGGAGTAGGGAGCATCCTAGCCTCGGGCTTTCACGAAGAGGGTCGTCCGAGGGTTGATCAAATAAGCGAGGAGTGCCTCTGAGCTGGGACGATAGGGCTTGTCGAAGGTC
>NZ_JBEXPK010000195.1:0-4801 GCF_040612015.1 Streptomyces sp. NPDC006476
AGGTCACGCTCACCAGCGCATGCCTAACTCATTCAGAGCATCACGGCGTTCCGGCCTCAGCTTGGCGGCCCTTCGCCGGGCGTTATCCACAAACGACCCCAGCTTGATCTCCTCTCCCTCCACGACCTCCACGTGCTTCCGAGCAGGCCGCAGGTGGCCTTCGCGGGTGTGGAACTGGCGGGCGGCGGCGAGGTTGGTCTCCCACCGGTCGGCCTGTGACCGCACCTCCGGACGAACCGGCACCCGCTTCGTCCGGATCGACGCCGACCGTCTGCAGAAGGAACCTCTGCGCCGGCATCAACTCGTCCCACGCGGCGCGCTGCGCAGCGATCCACGCCCCGAGGGCCTCGCCCTGGACGACGAGGTCCCCGATCGCGGGTCGTCACACCGGGTGGACCGTGGCGGCGAAACGCACCGTGGGGTTTTCACCCCCGTACTTCCGGCGTCCCGGGCGTTCCGGCCTGGAGGCTGCTGCGGGCGTTCGCCCCGCGGCCTGACCGCCACCGGAAGCAGGCGGTCTATCCGGTTTTGGGGCTGCTGACGTCGCGCGGGGCGCCCTGCCGGGCTTGAGCGCCCGTGCGCCCTGCAGACTCCCTCCCCACCTCACTGGTCCTGACAGACCGTCGGATGCATGGGGAGTGATGTGGGACCAGAGTGCTCAAGCCTGGATGACATTCGATGCTCGGGTGAGCCGGTGTTCGAGGTTCGGCTGGGGCGTCTGCCGTGCGACAACTGCCACGAGCAGTACCGGATGGACCGCCACTCCCACCTCACCAGAGCGTTGGGGGTGGGAGACGGGCCGTGGCTGGCAGTCCGGCCGGCCGCAGGGCGACGGCCCCGGAAGGTGAGAGCCGCTCCGGGGCCGTCGATACAGGAAGAGAGCGTGCCTGTGGTCGACGGCATGGCACGTCCCCGGCCCGCTCCGGCAGTGCCGGATGCCCACCGCCGTATCGGGCAGCCACTCCTGGTTGTCGTCCGCCGCCAGGACGCCGTGATTCCCGCCGTGCGGCGCGCAGCGTGCACGGTTGCCGAGATGCGTGCCCGCCTTGCGATGGTCGGTACCGGGCAGAACGACGCCTGCCCGCTGTGCGGGCTCTGGAACTGCGACCCGAGCAACTGCCCGCCGTCCTCCGCCGCCCCCGCACCGGTCCCCGCCACGGCCGGCACCCGGCATGCAGTGCTGGATCTGCGCGGCTGGTTCGGCGTCACCCTGGCCCCTCCCAGCCCGGTCACATCCAGGAACGCCAACCGGTGGGTGACGACACGCTCACCCGGCCGACCGGCGACCCGCGGGAGGGTGACCACGGCCAGGCCGCATGACGGCCGGTTCCCCAACCGTTCCTAAACAGTGTGCAGGAGTGACATTTGCTGTCAGCTCCTGGAACTGCGCGCGTCCCGAACGGTGTTGGATGCGCTGGTCTCCCGCGTTCGCTGTGTCCCCGTCCGGCTGCGTGCATCGTGTGCACGCTCCGTGACGGGTGGGCGGGTTTCCTCACGCCCTCGTGCGCCTGGTCTGGCCTGGGCGGTCCGATGCCCCGCAGCATCGCTCTGGTACTGCGGGGGCGGTGCCGTCCGTCGCCGGATCGGGTGCCCGAGGGCGCGTCGCCCGATCGCGATGCCAGCGGCATCGTGACGGGACATTTTTCGTTTCTTCGAGGTGAGGGGCTTCTTCCAGTGCTGATCGCCCCACATCGATGTGTACGCCGGGTCCACGGCAACGATCGACAGGCCGTGTGCGGACGCCATGGACACGAGCCGGGCCTTGAGCTTGCCGGTGGGGATGCCGGAGATGATCTGCCTGAAGCGCTTACGTCTGCCGTGCTTCTCGCGGGTCTTCTCGGTGGCGAAGTCCAGATTCTCCAGGCCGATGGCTTTGACGCCGCACCGGTCTGCCCAGTGCAGCAACTGGCTGATGGCGTGCCGGACCTGGGCGTCACGGTGCTCTGCGCGGCCGGACAGGTCGTAGAAGAACCGCTTGGGGTCGCCGACCGGGTTGCCGTGCCGGTCGAGCCGGTAGGCGGCGAAGTGGTCGGCGTTGGTGTCCACACCGACCATGCCCTCAGACCGCGCCGTCTGAAGCGGGATCGTCTGGACAACGGGCCGTGTCCACGACGCTGTCAGGTACCAGCGGCCCCGCTCCATGTCCAGGTGGATGCGGTAGGCCACGGCCCGGTTGTCTTCGATCCGGTCGCGCCAGTCGGTTCCCCTGTGCTGGAACTGCACGCGGGTGGCGAGGACGTACCGACCGTGCTTGCTGTTGGCCAAGTGGGCGAGCGGGGCGGGCAGCTTGATGCTGACCTCGCCATCCGGTGTGACGCGGATGGTCTCGTTGCCGAAGCGTTTGCCGGACTCGCCATCGGCGGCGAGGAACCACCGTTCGGCTTCCCACCGCTCACGCCACTGCTCGGCGGTGAGCTGGGCGGCTTCGAGGTTGTGACGGTTGTTGAGGAGGCGCCGGCCGCCGCGCACGACGTGCACGACACCGGTCTCACGCTCAGCGCGGGCCACGTCCAGGCGGTGTTCCAGGGTCGTCAGACGGCGCGACTTCTGGAACCACTCGGCCCGACTGCGGTATCCGCCGGGTGCCCGTTTGGTGCCCTTCTCCCCGATCGGCTGGGAGAGACGGTGCATCAGCGTCCGCACACCAGCCTCAAGCCCTTGGATGTGGGCGAGCTGGCAGCGGCGGGAAAGCGCCCACTGATCGTGAGTGGCCTTCGTGATCGAACCGGCCCACCGGGATGAGGAATCGGCCGTCAGGCTCTGCTTCCGGGCGGCCCACATGTCGCTGTTGTGGTCCAGGCCGTCAGCGCAGCGGTTCTTGATGTCCAGCGAGGCAAGGCGTCCGAGGTGTTCACCGACCAGCCGCAACACCTTGTCGTCCACGTCGGTGAGGTGCTTGAGGCGGTCGCGTATCGCCACCCCGGACGGCCCGAGCGCGACGAACGGCGCGTCGATGGTGCGGAGCTTCTTCTTCGGCTCACTCATCGGCAGCCGCCGCTTCGAGAGCCTTCCTCGCCCGGTTCTTCGCCGACCGGCGGCCGTACAGGCGGGCGCAGAACGACGTCAGCACCTCCACCATGTCCCGGACCAGGTCGTCTTCAACTTCGCCGTCATCGAGGACGACGAGTCGGCGACCAGTCGCGGACAGGGCGGCCTCGATCAGCTCCACATTCATCCGTCCGAGGCGGTCTTTGTGCTCGACCACAACCGTGGTCACCGCCGGGTCGGCCAGCAGCCGCTTCGCCTTCGCGCGGCAGCTGTTCATGCCCGAGGCGATCTCGGATTCGATCCGCACGACCTTCTGCCCGGCCTTTGCCGCCCATGCCGACAGGCGAGCGGTCTGCCGCTCCAGGTCCGGCTTCTGATCGTGCGAGGAGACGCGGGCATACAGACCTACACCGCCGGTCACGGAGGATGAGGTGTTCGCATCGATGTTCACCAGGATCGTGCGCGGTCCCACGCGTTCCGCAGGTACCGGCAATGTGCCCTCACGGAACCAGCGATACGCGGTACGCGGGGCGATCCCCTGCGCGCGTGCCCATTCCGTCAGGTTCATACGCAAGACCGTACAACACCCGTGACATCTAAAAGACACTCATGGACACTTATGTGAGAGCAGTTTATGACCCCTCTGGGAAACGGCCCTCCTATCCCGCCCTGATTCAGCGCAGACTTACGGGGGAAGGCCCGGATGGCCCTATACCGGTCTGATGCGGCACCTCGGGCCGGACCGTCCGGTCTACGGTCTCCAGGCCCGGGGCCTTAAACATAGCGTGCTTTCCGTGGAATCGGCGGAAGCGGCCAGCAAGCCCGAGCCCTTGCGTATCCGGCTGCAGTCACCGACGATTCGCTTGGTCCTACCGCTTTGCACTGGCCGGCGAGCTGGCGGGGCACAGCTCAGGGTCTTTGCATGAAAGCGATCGGTCCGGGTTCGGTGCAGTGATCCGTGACGTGCCGTCATGTCTTGGTCTGGGACCGGTAACAGAGCAGGCACGGCGCCGGTGATCAGGTGGTTGTCGAGACCCATGAGAACCGAGCGAGACCGTGCCTGCCCCTGCGTCATCTCCCATGCCCTGCGCGCTGGACCAACTGGCCCGCGCCGAAGCCGCCGCGCCCGTCGCCGATGCCGTGCGACTGCACCACTACCTGACCCTCGTACCCGACCCGAGGGGTCGCCGGGGCCGCCTGTACCCGCTGGTCCCGCTGCTGTCGGCCGCCGCGGCGAGCGTCCTGGCCGGTGCACGGTCGCTGACCGCGATCGGTGAATGGCTCGCCCACGCTCCGCGCTGGGCGTTGCGAGCCCTGGGCTTCGCGCCCGACCCGCTGACCGGCCGGATCCCGGTGCCGCACCCGGGCACCGTGCGCCGGCTGCTGGCCCGTCTGGACGGTGACGCGCTGGACGCCGCGATCGGCTCCTTCCTCACTGCCCGGAATACCCCCGCCGCCCGGGCCGGGCTGCGGCCGATCGCCGTGGACGGCAAGACCGTACGCGGCTCGCGCACCGCCACCTCGCCGGCCATCGCCCTGCTGGCCGCCATGACCCACACCGGAGACGTCCTCGCCCGGACAGGGGCCGGCGCGCCGGAGCCGAAGGAGGGGAGCAGCCGGCCACGGTCACGTCGGCGGGGAGTGGACGGTGATGCGGCGCAGTCCCAGGCCGGTCACTGTCGGACGCGTCCTTCAGTAGTTGTTGTCTTTCCGATCTTGAGAGATGCGCGTCGAACGGGAGTCCCGATTGGGTGATCGTGGGGCGCTTGGCGCATACGGACAGGGCCTCCTGAACAGCTCGTTGGTGTCGAAT
>NZ_JBEXPK010000196.1:0-4677 GCF_040612015.1 Streptomyces sp. NPDC006476
GACCAGCGTCAGGTGGACTGGCAGTTCACCAACCACGACGCACGCATCAAACTGCGCCACCTCTACCCCAGAAATTAGCTGCGACAATCTACTAGGTGTGCTGACCGGACAGGTTGGTGACGCGGCTGGCCGGTGTTTGGCCGCTGATTCCGGTGTGGGGTCGGTGGTAGTTGTACCAGTCCAGCCAGTCGGGAAACGCTGCCTGGCGTTCGGTTTCTGAGGTGTAGGGCTGTATGTAGGCCCATTCGTCGAGCAGTGTGCGGTGGAAGCGTTCGACCTTGCCGTTCGTCTGAGGCCGCCAGGGCCGAGTCCAGCGCGGACTGATGCCCAGCTCGTGGCAGGCCTGCCGCCAGGTGTTTTTCGTGTAGGCCCATGTTTGCGGCGGCCGGCCTTGCCCAGCGGGGGACCGGGCTGGCGGATGCGATGCATTCTGGCGAGGAACAGCTGCTGGCACTGGAGGCGGGCGAGATACGGAGCGGGAACGACCATTTCTCCATTGGTCTTGGCCTCCAGGCTGGCCTGGAGCCAGCACAGCCGGCAGTAGCCCTTCTTCGTGGGCACGGATCGACGGCAGGCCGAGCACTCACCCACCTCGTGCAGGGTGGCGAAGGTGTAGCAGGCTCGACAGGAATGTCCAGGCAGCTGCCCCCAGGAGTAGCAGACCCTGCACGAGGCCAGCGGCTTGTCCGCTCTGGGCGGTGTCAACGTTGATCGCCCGTCACATCGGGGGAAGGGACCGGCCGTCACGACGCCGCGGCACCACGGCTGGCACCGCCCCGCCGGCAACCGCGGCCGTCGGTCCGGCCTCCTGGCCGGGCCGGGACACCTTCTGCGGCTCGGGAAGCAGCAACTCGCCGAACTCGCAGCCGAGGACCACGCAGATCACGTCCAGGTCATCGAGTTTGAGGGAGACCGGCTGCCCGGACCACAGCCCCGACATTTTCCCCGCCGAGATCACCAGACCGTGCTCGGCCAGGCTCCGTTGCAGGTCGGACGCCTTCCAGATACCCCGGTTCGCCGCTATCAGCCGCAGGTTCCACCTCATCGGACCAGACCTTCCAGCCGCCGAGCGGCTCGTTCGTGCCCGGCCACCCAGGCATCCTCGACCCGCGTGCGGTGCACGTGGACGTATCGCATCGTCGTGGCAATCCACAAGTGGCCCAAGACTTCCTGGATCGAGATGAGATCCAGGCCGTTCAAGTACAGCTCAGACGCGCAGAAGTGCCGCAGGACGTGCGGGGTCAACGCGTCGGCCCAGCCCGGCAGATGGGCTGCCGCTGCATCGGCGAGGCTGGACCGGAGGGCATCGTCGCCAACGCGTCGTGGTGACCTGGGGCGTGTCCCGCGTCGTGGTGTAGGGGATCAAGCGTTACGCGTTCCGGTACAAGGCCCCAGGTGATCTCCGCAGAGGCGGCGGTCCACGAGGCGCCCTGCTGAGGCGAGTTGAGCGCCCGATCGTGCGGAGCCACCGCCGCCGACCTGCGGATTCCGGCGACTTGATCGGCTACACCACCCGGAGGCAACACCGTTGCTTTATGACGTCCGGTGCTTTGTCAAGTCGATGAACGAGAGGACGGGACCCCTGGTAGATCCCTGTGGTGTCGAGCCCAGAGATCGTCGTACCGGAGGTCCCGTTGCCGCGTCATTCTGCCACCCCGCCGCCTCTGGCGTTGGCTCATGATGTGTACGCCCCCGCCACCTGGGGGAGTTGACGCAAGTCGTCGACCCGCAGCTGGTCGACGCGGTCCTGGAGGAGACGGGCTCGCGTGAGCGGTGTGTGCGGCTGCTGCCGGCGCGAGTGGTGGTGTATTTCGTCCTTGCCCTCGTCTTCTTCGAGCGCTCGTCCTACCAGGCGGTGTGGGGGAAGCTCGGGGCGGGACTGCGTGGGATCGTGGCAACTCGGCCGTGTGCGTGTTCCTTGTCGCGGCCCGCTGCCGACTGGGCAGTGCTCCGCTGCGCCGCCTGTTCGAGATCCTCGCCGGGCCGGTGGCCACCCGGGGACAGGGCGGTTCGTTCTGGCGGGGTTTGCGGGTGGTCGCGGTGGACGGCACCACCCTGAGCATTCCCGACGAGGAGGCGGTGACCTGGTGCTTCCCCAAGCACGCCGGCCCGGTGCTGGAGTTCGGCTACCCCCTCCTGCGCATGGTGGCCCTCGTCGAGTGCGGGACCCGCGCCCTCCTCGGCGCGGCTTTCGGCCCGGACACGATCGGTGAGCTCGGTTACGCCCGCCGCCTGCTGGACCATCTGGACGCCTCGATGGTGCTGCTGGCCGACGCCTATTACGACGCGTTCGACTTCCTGGAGGCGGTGACGGGCACCGGCGCGTCCTTCCTCCTGCGCTCAACCCGCAAACGGCGTCCGACGGTGCGCCGCCCGTTGCCGGACGGTTCGTACCTGACCGCTGTCTGTGCCGGGAAATACAAGGCGGGGCGCGGTTACGGGCGACTCGAAGTCCGGATCGTGGAAGCCTGGATGACTGTCACGCTGGCCGACGGCACTCGCCGCACCGAGTTGTGGCGGCTGATGACCAGTCTCCTGGATGCCGAGCGTTACCCCGCCCACGAGCTGATCACGTTGTATCACCGCAGGTGGCAGGCGGAGACCTGTTACTTCTCGTTGAAGTCGACCATCCTCGACGGGCGGGTGGTGCGCTCGCGGACGGTCCCCGGCATCGAGCAGGAGGTCTACGCACTGCTGACGGCCTACCAGGCCCTGGTGCGCGTCGCGGGCGACCTGGTCACGGCCCAGCCGGGCCTGTCGGCGGAACGCGTCAGCATGACCGTGCTGCTCAATGCGGCCGCCGACCAGATCGTGGCCGCCCGCGGCATCGCCCCGACCAACCCGGTGACCCTCGTCGGGGCGATCGGCCGGGCCGTCCTGGCCGGCCTCCTGCCCAAGGGGCCACGTCAGCGGCTGAAAGCACGCGTCCGCAAGCGCAACAGCAAGTACACCTTCACTGCTGGCAAGCACCCAAGGACAGCCCAGCCGTACGCCCTCCACTTCGAGATGATCAAGGAAGGCGGGCTTGACAACACCAACTTAGGCTAAAAGCAACGGTGTTGCACCCGGAGGGACGCCATCGTGACCCGTCCGCGCTCTTGCGCTCGGAGGGGAAGAGCGGGGCGCCGGGGCGGGTGTGGTCGCCGCCGAACTGGCCCCAGACGTCCTCGATGAGCCATCGCAGTGTCCGCCCAGAGTTGTTGATCAATGGCACCATGCGCTCGCGTGGGCCGGAGCCCCGCGAGCCCTTGCCATAGCGGACCTGCAGTTTGCCGAATCTTCCGAGATCCCACTTCGTTCCTCCATCATCCCCTGTCGCTGTCCCCGTGCCTCATGCACCCTGCCTGGAAGCCCTCGGCGAGGGTGCCGCCAAGGAGCAAGTCCACTGCCTGGTCGCTGAGTTCGAGTCGGTCACCGATCCGAGAGGGGCTTGCGGAGTGCGGTACCGGCTCTCCTCGCTGCTGGCCCTGGTGGTCTGCGCGATGACCCCTTCCGGCCACGACTCGATCACCGCGGCGGCGGAGTGGTGCCGACGTGCGACGCCGGAGGAACTGGCCGCCTTCGGCCTGCCCTACCACCCACTCCTTGGCCGCTACCGGGTGCCGAGCGAGAAGACCCTGCGCAGCGTTCTGGGGCGACTCGATCCCGGTGAGATCGGCGCGGCCGGTTACGACTACCTTCGGCCTCTGCTGTCCGCACAGCCCCGCCGGCCGGAGCCGGTGATGCCCGACGGTGGCACCGAGCGTGAACAGCGCCGGGCCCACCGGGCGGCCGCCCGTGCCGAGCCGGTACGGCTGCGGCGGCGGGCGATCGCGGTGGACGGCAAGTGCCTGCGTGGCGCGAGGCGCCCGGACGGCAGCCGGGTCTTCGTCCTGTCCGCCGTGCGTCACGGCGACGGTGTCACTCTCGCCTCCCGCGAGATCGGCGCGAAGACCAACGAAATCCCCGAGTTCGCACCTCTCCTCGACCAGATCGACGACGCGGATCTCGCGGGGGTGGTCGTTACCGCCGATGCCCTCCACGCCCAACGCGACCACGCCACCTACCTGCGCGAACGCGGCGCTCACTACCTGCTGACCATCAAGAACAACCAGCGCGGCCAGGCCCGTCAACTCCACGCCCTGCCCTGGAAGAAGATCCCCGTGATCCACCGCGACGACGCCCGGGGCCACGGCCGCCACGAGCAGCGGCTCGTGCAGGTCGTCACCGTCGACGGCCTGCTCTTCCCGCACGCCCGCCAGGTCCTGCGCATCCAGCGCAGACGCCGCCTCTACGGCGCGAAGAAATGGTCCAGCGAGACCGTCTACGCCGTCACCGACCTGCCCGCCGAGGAAGCGAACGCAGCCGAGATCGCGTCCTGGGCTCGCGGGCACTGGACCGTGGAAAATACCGTCCACTGGTGCCGAGATGTCACCTTCAACGAGGACAAGTCCCAGGTCAGGGCCCACAGCGCGCCCGCCGTACTCGCCGTCCTCCGCGACCTGATCCGCAGCACGCTCAAGCTCGCCGGCTACGTCAACACCGCTGCCGGACGACGAGCCCACACCGAGCGCCCCCGCGTCCTTGCCCTCTACGGCATCACATGATCAAACCGGACGATCCAGGCACTCGCCGGGGCCCTGGTTTGTATGGCGTCCGGTCGGCGATGACCAAGCTGGCCGGGCCTACCGCCGGGCT
>NZ_JBEXPK010000197.1:0-4572 GCF_040612015.1 Streptomyces sp. NPDC006476
GGCGGGATGTCAGGTCTGTGGAGCTGGCGTGAGACTGCTGGGCGTACCAACGTCCCTTGCCGTTAGTTCGGGGCAGCTGCTGTCTGAGAAGCAGAAAGCTCAACCCGCGAGGGAAGAATCTCCCTGCTTCAGCTGGGGGAGAAGTCAAGACACTCCCTCGTCCGATACCGCCGCTGGCTGGCGAGTGCTTCGGACGGCCCGAGGGTGGCATCCCGCACACAGCGGGATGCCACCCTCGGGGTCTTTGGCCCGGTGCTTTCCTCAGCTCTGGTGCGCTGTGCCGTGGACGACGAGTTCGGTTGCGTCCATGAAGTGGCAGCCCGCTGGGCTCGCGTCCTTCGTGCAGTCGACGCTGTTGTCGGCGGCCTGGTTGCCGATCATGGTCAGGCGGACGTACTGGATGTTCTGCCCGGTGCCAGCTTTGAGGGTCACGGCGTTTTGCCGGCCAGTGTCGGCGGGCTTAAAGTGGCCCACGGCGGCGGTGGCCCAGGTGGTGCCCTCGGGGGAGGTCTCGATCTGATAGTCGCCTAGGGACGCGGTGATGCCGTCGCCGCAGCCCGCCGTCGGGTCCACGAGGAACTCGCTGATGTCCACCGGCTTGGGCAGCTTGAGTGTGGTGTGGACCGGGTCGACCCCGGTGCCGTTGGTGCCGCCCTTGGCATCCGAGCCCCACACCGCAGACGTCGTGTCGATCAGGCCGCCCGGGCCGCAGCCGAGGTTGGTGTTGTCGCTGCCGGTGAAGTCGGTGACCTGGGCACCGCCGGACGAGGCCGCCCAGTCACGGCGCAGCTGCCAGTCGGCGCCGGCGGAACCGGGCTTGACGATGATGGTGCGGGCCTTGGCCTCATAGCCGTTGCCGCTGGCATACACCTTCCGGTACGTGCCCTCGGGGACATGGGGGATCGCGTAGGTGCCGTCCGTCTTGGTCACGGCGGAAAGGTCGGCGCCGGGGAAGCCGGTGTTGTGGCCGCTGACGCTGACAGTGACCCCGCTCACCGGGGCGCCGGTCGTGTCGTCGGTGACCTTGCCGGTGAGGGTGACCCGCGGGCTGGCCGGGCCGGGCGGCAGGGAGAAGTCCTCGGCGGGCTGGGTGTCGTCAGCAGAGAGAGCCGCGGCGAAGTACCCCATCCCCCGATGGGCGAACACCTTCCAGATCGTCCTTTGGGCCCGGCCGCCGTTGACCACGGCGTCGGCCTGCAGGATGGCGTTGCGCTCGTCGAGGAAGCTCGGGGCGGCGGGCGACAGCTCCATCGCCCGGGTCAGCAGAGACTCGCTGAGCCTGCTGCCGAGCGCGGCGCGCAGGTCCCAGAGTGTCTCGCTCCAGATCTCGCCGTCGGCGTGCGGCTCGGGACCACGGGAGGAGATCTTCCCGTAGTCGCCGTAGGTGTAGCCGCCGGGGCCCGCCTTTTTCGTGCCCGGGCACTTGGCCGATGTCGATCCCACGGGGCAGTCCAACGCCTGGCTACGCGAGGGCGCTTCGTCCGTCCAGTGAGGCGGGTCGAGGGCCACGTCGCCGTCGGTGCGCGGACCGTCCGTCAGCAGCTTCTGGTTGACCAGGAAGTCCAGCGCGTACCAGTCGCTCCAGGCCTCGCCCATGGCCCAGTCTTGCTGACCGGTCAGAGACGAGACACCGTCGGCGTCGACGACGAGCCGGTTGGACAGGCCGTGCGTGTACTCGTGGTAGACGGTGGCCGCGTCGTCGCCCCAGTTGGCCTGCAGCATGTTGGCGCCGAGGCCGGAGCCGCTCAGGTACATCTGCATGGTGGGTGCCTGGCCGTCGGGCGGGGTGCTCATGTTGGCGTTGTTCAGGTGGTTTTCGTCTGGCAGCCCGTTGTTGATCGCCGCGCCGTCGTCGGTCTGCGCCTGTACGGCGTCGCCGTCGCGTCCGTCGAAGTTGCCGGTCTTGCGGGTGAAGCCGATCGGGGTGGCTTCCAGGTGATCGTGGTAGGTGCCGAGGTAGTAGTAGACCTGCGCGGCGTTCTGCTCGCGGTTGGTCTTCCAGGAACCGGGCTTCTTCTGGTCCCAGGAGCAGGGCAGCGAACCGTCGCAGCCGTTGCCGGTGAAGGGCTTGAAGGGGAAGGCGAACGTCCCGCCCCCCGCCGGTGTGATCTCCTCTCCCTGGTCGACCTTGTTGTTGTCGTTGACGTCGCTGAAGGCGTGCGCGATCGGGCCGTTGAGGGTCCTGGCATTCTTGGGAAGCCAGCCCTTGGCGGTCAGGTCACCTGTGTGCTGCTTGCCGCCCGTCGGGGCACCCGGGTAACGGTCCCAGACCAGCACCTTGCCGCTGGACGCCGGGGCCGCCGCGGTGGACGGGGGGCGGCCGGCGGCGGTGGCCTGCGAAGAGGTCGCGGTCAGGTCGGAGGACAGGTTCTGCCGGTACAGGACCCGGCCGGTGACCGCGTCGACGACGTGCAGCCACATGCCGTGGCCGTCCGGTGAGGTTACCGTCTGCCAGGCTCGGCGGGCGGTGCCGTCGGGCGCCGGATAGACGACCTGCTGGGCGGTGCCGGTGCGCGGGTTGCCGTCGGCCCCGGCCCCCGCGATGTCACGGACGGCGGTGTCCCGGGCCTGCGGCCCGGTGACCCGCACCCGGGCCAGCGCCGACGGCAGCTTTGCCACCGGCGAGCCGAGCACGCTGATCAGCCGCCCGTCCCCGGAAACGTTCGCCTTGACACCGTTACCGAACACCGGCACACCGTTCACCGATTGAAGGAAGGACAGGTGACGTATGCCGGCGACATCGGTGTACTGCTTGCGCAGCGTCAGGTCGTGGACCTGGGCGCCGGTCAGGCCGAAGACGTCGGGATGGGCTCGTAGGTAATCCCCGACGATGTTCTCGGCGCTGTCGCCGCTGGGCGGCGTCAGGTACCCGTCCAGCTTTGCCACCTGGCGGGCGGTGCCGGTAGCCGGGTCCAGCTCGAGCACACCCTGGGTACCGAGCTGCTCACGCAACTTCCGTACCCCCAGGCGCTGTTCGGCCTTCGCTAGTGCGGCGTCCTTGCGTATCAGGGTCCGCTGAGAAGGCGGAGGCGGCGTCTGGACCGCCGGAGCGCCTGTATCAGCGGGGACCGCCGGATTGTCCGGAACCGCCTGCGCAGCCCCGAGTGAAGAAGTAGCGGCCAGCACGAGGCTGGCCGTCGCGGTTAATATGGACGCGCGTGTGCGCTTGGAAAAGGCTCTCGCCATCGTCAACGTCTCGCCAGAGGGGGGAGTCCAACGACTGCCTACAGCAGTCGACTTGTTCGCTCCGCAGCCTCCCAGGGCGCCCGATGGGCCGTGTAGAGGCATATGCCCCGCTCTCCACCGCGTGGACGTTCTGCAGAAGTACACCTCCCCTCCTACTGTGATGAAGTTCCCCCAAGGCCGGGTGGCAGGCAGGGCGGTTTCAAAGTCTGATCGTTGGTGCGTCTGCGCTGGTCAGCGGAGTCCGAGAAGAGCCAGGGGACGGGTGAACGGCTCCTAGTAGTTTGTCGCAGCTAATTTCTGGGGTAGAGGTGGCGGAGTTTGATGCGTGCGTCGTGGGTGGTGAACTGCCAGTTCACCTGACACTGGTCGGAGTTGGTGGAGTTCTGCCAGGTGGAGAGTTCGGTGTTGAGCGTGTCGAGGTCGCTGAGGTGGAGTCCTCGGCTCGCCAGGAGCCCAGGGTCTTGCCGGTGGGGAAGTTCGCCGAGTGGCGACGAAGACGCCGGGTAGCGGCGTCGCGGCCGGTGACCTCCTCGGATATCAGCAGCCGCAACACCTCGGCGGGGTCCCAGCGTTGGGCTCGGGCGGTGGCCAGGACGTCCGGGGCCGCTTTGCGCATGTAGGGCAGGCGCATGCGGCGCATGAGCTTGTCGAGCTCCTCGGGCAGGGCCGGGGCCTGGGGGAACGTCATGGTCGTTAATTCCTTCGTCGGTCAGGATTGGCGCCGATAGGCTCGACGGGTGATCGATATGCAGGTGCGCGGTGACAGCGGCGACGTCATAGCACGGGCCGAGGGCGGGGTGGAGTGGACTTCCGCTTTCGGTGATCTGAATCCGGGCTGTTCCCGATGCTCTGGGGCCTGATTCCCTATGGGGATGCGGTCTTCAACCATCGGCAGGTGTCGCTGCTGCTGGCGGAACTCGACCGGCTCCCGGCTGCCTGCGGCGGTGACTGGGTCGGCCAGGCTCGCGAGTTGTGCCAGGTCGTCGAGCAGGGGTCACACCGTTATCTGTGGTTTGTCGGCGACTGACCGCAGAGTCGTGCGTCAACTTCATTGAAGTCGTTGCCTACTGGCCCAGGGCTTGCCAGCCGATGGTTCCGTTCTGGACGGAGTGGGACTCGTCGGCGCGGACGACCTCGCCGGCGGGCTTGCTGTCGGCGATGTGTCCCAGGATCGAGAGCAGGTCGTCGTCGGCGAAGCGCCCGGCCGTGGCCGCCAGACCGAGGGCCTGGTCGACTTTGTCGTTGCCCAGGACGGTGGCCAGCTCAACCGCGCGGGCCAGGCCGCGTGGCCAGGGCCCGCAGCAGCCACTCCGCGCTTCCGCACCCGAGGTCGAGCACCCGCTCGTCGCCCCTGGGCAGCCCGCGGTCCAGCAGCCGCCGTACCGA
>NZ_JBEXPK010000198.1:0-4337 GCF_040612015.1 Streptomyces sp. NPDC006476
CACCTCGGTGACTCCGCGGCCCTCGGGGAAGACCGCGCGCCAGTCGCCGGTGACGTGGAGTTCGTCGGTGCCCATGGCGCGTACCACCATCAGGCCCTGGGCGTAGGCGCGGTGGGCCTTCCACCACAGGTTGGCGAAGGCCTGGGAGCGGATGAGGTGCATCCAGTCGGTGCGGTAGAGCTCCCGGTTGTAGTTCGACTCTCCCAGCGTGGAGACGAACTTGGAGTACATCTGCTTGACGTACTCCAGCGTCACGTCGTCGCCGTCGGTGATCGCCTGGTCCCGGGCGTTCTTCAACGTGATGCGGAACTTCTCCAGCAGCCCTTCCGTGGCCCCGGAGGTCCACGACTCGTGGATCTGAGGCGGGTCGCACAGGCCGTACTTCGGGTCGGCGAGGCGCAGCAGCAGGCGCAGGGTCGGTTCGGTCACCCACAGCGGTCCCGGCTCGTCCCGGGAGCCGATCGGGTTGGGCAGCACCGCGTCGTGTTCCCAGGCGGGCGGGGTGATCAGATGGACGCCGGCGCGGCGCCGGTCGTGGTGGTTGCCGGTGGAGTGCTCCAGCTGCCCGAGCGGCAGGTGGGTCTTGAGCGCGGACAGGTAGGCGCCGTTGATGTCGAGCGCGGTCACCTCGTGCTCGCCTGCAGGGAGTTCGGGGCGGGTCCACTTGGGGCGGGCCTCCCAGATCTGATCCGCGCCGCGCGCGGTCTGCTTGCGCAGGACGTCGGGCAGCCACGGGTGCGCGATCACGTCGTAGCGGCCGCCCTTGCGGCTGTGGTCCAGCAGCGCCATCGCATCCGGGATCGCCCGCTTCACCAGCGCGGCCGTCGCCGCCTCGACATCACCGGCATGCTCTTCGAGCGCGGCCGCGACCGCCGAGCCGATCAGGATGCTCCTATGGCTGTCAAGCCGCTGGATTCAGGTCGGTTTGGGTGATTCGTTCGGTTGGTGTGCTGGTCAGGGCGCGGTAGACCTCTCGGGCGACGAATCGCTTGAGGCAGCGCATGATGTCCTTCTTGTTCAGCCCTTCCTTGGTGCGGCGTTCTACGTAGGCGCGGGTGCGTTCGTCGAAGCGCATGCGGGTGAGCACGATGGTGTGCAGGGCGTTGTTCGCGGCCCGGTCGCCGCCGCGGTTGAGGCGGTGGCGGTGGGTGCGGCCGGAGGAGGCCGGGATCGGCGCTACACCGGCCAGGTGCGCGAACGCACTCTCGGACCGCATCCGTTGCGGGTTGTCCCCGGCCGTGGTCAGCAGCTGGCCGGCGGTCTCGGGACCGACGCCGAACAGCTGAAGCAGCGCGGGGGCGGCCTGTTTGACCAGTGGGCCGATTTCCGCGTCCAGCTCGGTGATCTCCTGGTCCAGGGCCTGGTGGCGGCGGGCGAGCCGCCGAAGCGCGGCACGGGTCGCCACCAGTGGGCGGGACAGCTCCTCCCCAGGCCGCATCCGAGCCAGGGTTCGTATCAGCGCAGTACCATCCAGGCCCGCGATGTGCTCGCGCAGCATCGCGGGGGCCGCCACGAGCAGGCCGCGGATCTGGTTCATCACCTGGGTGCGGGCCTTGACGGCGCTGCGGCGGGCGATCCGCAGCACCCGTACCGCCTCGACCACGCCGTCCCGGCTCTTGGGGATACCGGTGGCGCGGCTGGACAGCACAGCCGTCGCGGCGGCGTAGGCGTCGATCGGGTCCGACTTTCCCTTCATCCGCCGCGTCTTGCGGTCCGGGCGATCCACATCGACGACGGTGACGCCGGCGGCGGTCAGCACCCGGGCCAGCTCGGCTCCGTAGGCGCCGGTGCCCTCCACACCCACCGCGACCAGCGTGCCGTGCGTACGCATCCAGTCCAGCAGAGCCCGGTAGCCACGGATGGTGGCCGGAAACTCCCGGTCGGCCAGGTGCCGTCCGACCAGGTCGATCACCGCAGCATGGTGGGTCAGGCCGTGGGTGTCGACTCCGCCGGTGATCTCCGGGCCGTCGTGCGTCATCCTGGTCATGTCCGTCCTTACGAGTCCGTTCCGAGGGCGGCACGCGCCGGTCGGGCGGGTGGACAAGACAGTGACGGGGCTTCTGGACCAAGCTCCTACAAGGTCACAAACGCCCGTCCGGCCGCGTGCGTAGTGACAGCCCAGGCGGGCCGACAAATCCGAAGCAGGACAGTCGAGACGTCAGTCAGGGGTCGGGTCAGACCCACCAGCGCCGTCACCGCGACCATCATCACTGTCAGGGGTGTCGGATGCCGCCTGCACCCGGCGGCCGACCGGCACCACCTTGACACCGCGCCCCGCCCGGCTCTGCCCTCCGGCGAGCGCCGGCCGCCACCGTCTACTGGACGCAAAGCAGCCTCGTCCTCAAGACGATGCAGCCGCTCACCTCGCTCACGGTCGAGATCCGGATCGTGCAGACCGGCCAGGCGCAGAACACCGGCACCTGGCAGACCCTGCCGAGTGGTGACTTCACCGTCACCGTCCAGGAGGACGGCGGCGCGCTGGTCTACCGCTGGGTCCTCAAGCCGGGCCTGACCGTGCCGGCCGGGAGCCATGAGTTCGCCGCACAGTTCAACAACGGCGTCGGCGTGCGCAGTGCCGCGGGCGACGGCTACCGCGTCGACGCACAGGGCTCGGGCGGCTCCGCGTCGGTCCGGGGAGGGTTCGTCCCGCCCCGGTGAACGCCGCTGTGCGGCAAGGCGACGAGCCTCCTTGCCGCACGGCTCGATGGTCGAGCAGACCTCGGTGAGGCGCTCCCGGTCGCCCCGGGTGCCCAGGCGCACCGGTGCACCCGTGCGGACCGGCAGATCGTTGGGCAAGGTGACGGCGGCCGTGAAAATTCTTCCCTCGATCGCGGCAACCTTTCTGTGCGTGGCGGCGACTGACCGGAAACGGGGGGCCGAGACCAAGGTCCATTTCCCAGAAGGACAAGTCGTTGCCAGATCAGAACCCCTCTCATCGCCGCCGTACGGCAACCCGCCGCCTGATCGTCGCCGCCGTGGGTCTCGCAGCCCTGGGTGCTGCCGTGCCGCTGGTCGCCCAGGCCGCATTGACGCCGAACGCCGGCACGCCGACCGTGCTCGCCGATGCGGCGGCCGGCAGCGGCCGCTACTTCGGCACGGCAGTGTCCTCGGGCAGGCTCGGCGACTCGACGTACTCCACGATTCTCGACCGGGAATTCAACATGATCACCCCGGAGAACGAGATGAAGTGGGACACCATCGAACCGTCCCGCGGCAACTTCAACTTCGGGCCCGGCGACCAGATCGTCAGCCACGCCGCGGCACACGGGCAGAGGATGCGCGGGCACACGCTCGTCTGGCACTCCCAGCTGCCCAACTGGGTCAGTTCCATCACCGACGCCAACACCCTGCGCAGTGTGATGGACAACCACATCACCCAGGAGATGACCCACTACAAGGGCAAGATCTACGCCTGGGACGTGGTCAACGAGGCGTTCGCCGACGGCGGCAGCGGTCAGCACCGCAGCTCGGTGTTCCAGGACGAGCTGGGCAACGGCTTCATCGAAGAGGCCTTCCGCACCGCACGGACCGCCGACCCGGCGGCCAAGCTCTGCTACAACGACTACAACATCGAGAACTGGACCGACGCCAAGACCCAGGGCGTCTACAACATGGTCAAGGACTTCAAGTCCCGCGGCGTACCCATCGACTGCGTCGGCTTCCAGAGCCACTTCGGCACCGGCGGCCCACCGGCCAGCTTCCAGACCACCCTGTCCAACTTCGCCGCGCTCGGCGTGGACGTCCAGATCACCGAACTCGACATCGCCCAGGCGCCGGCAACCGCGTACGCCAACACCGTCCAGGACTGCCTCAACGTCGCCCGCTGCACCGGCATCACCGTGTGGGGCATCCGCGACAGCGACTCCTGGCGCACCGGCGAGAACCCTCTGCTGTTCGACAACAACGGCAACAAGAAACCCGCCTACGACGCGGTACTCACCACCCTGGGCGGCGCCAGCGGCGCCAGCGGCGGCACGTCGGGCGGCGACATCGCCTCCGGCACTGTCTACACGCTCTCCGACGTGGCCGCCGGACGTGTTCTCGACGAGCCCGCCGGCCAGCTCGGCAACGGCACCCCGCTCCAAGTGTGGGACGCCAGCGGCGCCGCCAACCAGCAGTGGCGGGCCACCAAGAACGGCGACGGCTCCTACACACTGACCAACATCGCCAGCGGCCGGGTCCTGGACGAGCCGGGCAACCAGACCGGCAACGGCACGAAGCTGCTGGTCTGGGACTCCAACGGCGGCGCCAACCAGCACTGGAAGGCCGCCCGGAACAGCGACGGCTCCTACACCCTGACCAACGTCGCCAGCGGCCGAGCCCTGGAGACCCCCGGC